>JAFUSV010000064.1 GCA_017467565.1 Prevotella sp. | reverse complement strand
TTTTCACTTTTCACTTTTCACTTTTCTACTTCACTCTGAGTTTCTTGCCTGCTCGGATGTTGTTGCCCTTGATGCCGTTCAGGCGCTTGATGTTGGCCACGGTGGTGTGGTTGCGCTTGGCGATGGCCGAGAGCGTGTCGCCCTTCTTCACCGTCACCGTGCTGCTGCCCTTCGAGCCACGGCCGCCACGGCCTCTGCGGCCGCTGCGCTTGCTCTTGTGGCCCGTGTTGCCCGTGTTGTCCTTGATGATGTGCTCGTTGAGCTCCACCTCCATGCGCTTGTCGTCACGATGGGCGGCGAAGAGCGAGTCTTCCAGCTCCACGAAGCGGTTGATGTCGTTCAGCGGCAGCTTCAGCGGCATGGGGCGCGTGGCGCCGGGCACCATGTCGTGGCGGTAGGCGGGGTTGAGCGAGCGTATCATCTCGATGTCCATGCCGCAGATGTCGGCTATCTCCGAGAACTTGACGTTGCGGCTCAGCATCACCGTGTCGGTCTTCACGGGCAGCTGCGTGTTCATGGGGCAGATGTTGTGCTCGCAGTAGTAGGTCATGGCATAGTTGGCAGCGATGAAGGCGGGCACGTAGCCGCGCGTCTCGCGGGGCAGATAGGGGTATATCTTCCAGTAGTCGCGCTCGCCGCCCGAACGGCGTATGGCCTTGTTGATGTTCTCAGGGCCGCAGTTGTAGGCCGCTATGACCAGGTTCCAGTCGCCGAAGACCTTGTACAGGTCGCTCAGGAAGTGGGCTGCGGCGTACGATGCCTTCACGGGGTCGCGCCGCTCGTCGAGCAGCGAGTTGACCTCGAGGTTGTACATCTTGGCCGTGCCGGGCATGAACTGCCAGAGGCCACAGGCACCGGCACGCGACACGGCGACGGGGTTGAGTGCCGACTCGATGATGGGCAGGTACTTCAGCTCCAGCGGCAGCTGGTAGGCCTCGAGCGCTTCCTCGAAGATGGGCATGTAGAAGTTGGCTGCTCCCAGCATCCAGCTCACCTGGCGGCGCAGTCGTACGGTGTAGCGGTCTATGCACGCGCGTACCACTTCATTATATGGCATCTCCATGATGGTGGGCATGCGGTACAGACGGTCTATGTACTCCTCGCGCGAGTATGTAGGGTCGGTATTCGATGTCTGGCAGTTATTGTCGGTCGAGATGTAGGTCTTCGATGCGTAGAGGTTCATCAGGCTGTCCAGGTTGTCGACCATGGCGGCAGGGAAATCTATCTCGTCGGTGTTGCCATACTGGTCGGTCAGTATGATTTCCTCTTCCTCCTCCTCGGCCTCGTCGTCCTCCTCGTCCTCGTCCACGATTTGTGCCGACAGGGTCAGGGGCATCAGCACGAGTCCCAGGAGCACGACCATGCTCTTCACCATACGCTCAATCCAATCTAATTTCATTACCTTCATATCTTAATTCTTAATGCTTAATTCTTAATGCTTAATTCTTAATTCTTACTCGCCGAAGGCGATACCTCTTAATTCTAAATTCTTAATTCTTAATTCAGAAACTCTTAATTCAATTAAAAGTTGATGCTGCAGTTCACGCCCACCGAGGTGGCGTAGAGCGGATTAGCTGAGAGGCCGTTGCCCATCACCGTGGGGCGCACCTTCATGCTGAGGTCCTTCGAGAGGTCGAAGGCCGACAGCTCTGCGTCTACGTAGGCATCGATGACCGAGATGGCATAGACGCCCACCCTGACGAAGAAACTCAGGTCGCGCCAGCGGCGGTAGCGGTCCTTGCGGCTCTTGAATATCGTCTTGTAGCGCTCCTCGTTGGTAGAGTCTATCTGTCGTCCCAGATGCAGGAACTTGTTGTAGCTGGCAGTGTTGGGGTCCTTGTCCATGATGTCGAGGTAGGCCTGCGCATAGTCATGATACATCATGTTGTTCCACATCATGGCATAGATGCAGCCCACGAATCCGCCGTAGACGATGGGCAGCTTCCAGTATTTGCGGTTGTATATCTGGCCGCCGCCGGGGATGACCAGTGCCAGCCACAGTGCGCGCTGCGGGTTGGGTCGCCACGTGCTCCAGTCGCGCTGCTGCTTCATGCCCTTCGTCCTGTTCAGTTCCCCTATGACCAAGGGCTTTGCCTGCCCCTCCTCGTCGTCCATCAGCAGCTCCTCGTCGTCCATCAGCAGCGAGTCGGTCTGCATCAGCAGCGAGTCGCCGGGCATGGCAGCGTAGATAGAGTCCACCACCGATTTCAGGGAGTCAGTGACAATGGTCTGTGCCAGCGTGGTGCCGGCAGACCAATGGCATGCTACGAGCACCATCAGCACCCTCACCCATTGTCTCCTTATAAACCACTCCACACTTCTCATTTCACACTTCACACTCCACGAAACACTCCACACTCCACACTCCACACTTCACGCTCCACGCTCCACACTTAACGCTTCAAATATCCGTCTCAGTTCGTCCTGATTGGCGAAGGGAATGCTGAGCTTACCCTTGCCGTTGGGACTGGTCGTCAGCGTCACCTTGGCATCGAGCCTGCGGCTCAGACGGTCCTTCATGTCGTTGAACTCACGGGGCAGCGTGGCCTTGGCCGTGATTTTCTTCTTAGCTACAGCAACGTCCTCGCCGTTCTTCAGCATCTGCACCATCTCTTCCACCTTGCGCACCGAGTATTGGTTCTTCAGCACGTCGTTGAACAGCTTCAGCTGCATCGACGGCGATTCGAGCGACAGCAGCGCACGGGCATGGCCCATGTCAATCTCGCGGTTCTTCAGTGCCATCTGTATCTGGGCAGGCAACTTCAGCAGACGCATGTAGTTGGTGACGGCCGTGCGGCTCTTGCCCACGCGCTCGGATATCTTCTCCTGCGTCATGCCGCTGCTTTCAGCCAGATGCTCGTAGGCCAGTGCTATCTCGATGGCGTTCAGGTCCTCGCGCTGTATGTTCTCTACCAGTGCCAGCTCCATGACGCTCTCGTCGTCGGCCGTACGGATGTAGGCGGGTATCGATGCCAGTCCTGCCATCTGCGAGGCACGCCAACGGCGCTCGCCCGCTATGATCTGATAGCGGTCGGGGCTCACCTGCCTCAGCGTGATGGGGGCTATGATGCCCATGTTCTGTATGCTGGCTGCCAGTTCGGCCATTGCCGTGGGGTCAAACTCACGGCGCGGCTGGTCGGGGTTAGGTTCTATCTGCTCGATGGGTATCTCGCTCAGGTTCGATGATCCCTGAGTCTTCACGTCGGTCGTGTCGATGAGGGCATCCAGCCCACGACCATTTCCTATGTCGTCGAGTCCGCGTCCTAAGACGCTGCGGTCATATTTCTTTCTTACTGCCATAATTTAAAGTAAAAGTGAATAGTGAAAAGTGAAAAATTAGCTTCCGCCTTTCTTTCTATTCATATTTTCTTGTTGAAATCTCTGTTATGGTTCTTTTTTTTTAATGATAATGAACAGCGGTAGCAAATTTTTCACTTTTCACTGTTATTTAAATGAACAGCGGTAGCAAATTTTTCACTTTTCACTATTCCCTGTTCCCTTTATTAATGATCTCCTTTGCCAGTGCCAGGTAGTTCTTCGTGCCAGTAGAGTCGGCATCGTAGAGAATGACGGGCAGACCGTGTGACGGACTTTCTGACAGCTTCACGTTGCGCTGTATCACCGTCTTGAACACCAGCTCCTGGAAGTGGCGCTTCACGTCGTCGTATATCTGGTTGGCCAGACGCAGACGCGAGTCGTACATCGTCAGCAGGAATCCCTCAATCTCGAGCTTCGGGTTCAGCTTCGACTTGATGATCTTGATGGTGTTCAGCAACTTGGATATGCCCTCCAGTGCAAAGTACTCGCACTGCACGGGTATGATGACCGAGTCGGCAGCCGTCAGGGCATTGACGGTGATGAGCCCCAGCGATGGCGAGCAGTCTATCAGTATGTAGTCGTATTCGGCCTTGACAGGGTCGAGCAGGTGCTTGATGACACGCTCGCGGTTGTCCAGGTTCAGCATTTCTATCTCGGCACCCACCAGGTCTATGTGGCTGGGCACGATGTCCAGTCCGTCGATGTCGGTGGTGTATATGGCATCGCGTATGTCGGCCTGGTTGATGATGCATTCATAGAGCGAGCATTCCACGCTCTTGATGTCGACACCCAGTCCACTCGATGTATTGGCCTGCGGATCGGCATCGATGACCAGCACTGTCTTCTCCAGTGTGGCCAGCGACGCAGCTAAGTTGATGGTCGTCGTAGTCTTGCCTACGCCTCCCTTTTGGTTTGCTAAAGCTATAATCTTTCCCATTGCAATCTTTTTTCCTAATGCTAATTAGTGCGCAAAGTTACGAAAAAAAAAGAAAACACGCGTCATACGTACATACATTTTAAGTATTTTTGCATACTTTGCCGTTTTATCGAGAAAATGTTGTACCTTTGCACGCAAAAACAGCTAACTACAATGACAGACAACAGAAAACCTCTGATACTCATCTCCAATGACGACGGCTACCAGGCCCGCGGCATCAATTGCCTGGTCGACATGCTCTTGCCCCTTGCCGACATCATCGTCTGTGCTCCCGAGGGGCCCCGCTCAGGCTTCTCGTGTGCCTTCTCGGCTACCACGCCGCTGCTGCTCACCCTGCGCGAGCGTCGACCCGGCGTCGAGATATGGTCGTGCAACGGCACGCCCGTTGACTGCGTGAAGATGGCCCTGTCCCAGATACCCGGCTGCAAGCCCGACATGGTGATAGGCGGCATCAATCACGGCGACAATGCCTCGGTGAACACGCACTATTCGGGTACCATGGGCGTCACGCTCGAAGGCTGCATGAAGTACATCCCCTCGGTGGCCTTCTCGCTGTGCGACCATAGCGACGATGCCGACTTTGAGCCATTGCGCCCCTACGTCGTCAGGTTCGCCAGCCATGTGCTCAGCAACGGACTGCCCCGTGGCGTCTGCCTGAACATCAACTTCCCCCTGCTCAAGGAGTTTCGTGGGGTCAAGGTGTGCCGCATGGCCTACGGCACATGGGGCAACGAGGTGCGCAAGTGCCATCATCCCCGCGGCTACGACTACTACTGGATGGTGGGGTCGTACCAGAACGACGAACCCGAGAACGACGACACCGACAACTGGGCACTCACGCACGGCTATGTAGCCATCACGCCCACCCACATCGACGTCACGGCCTATGAGGCTATGGAGGGACTGAAATATATGGAACAAGCATGAAATACTATCTGATAGCTGTCGAAGCCAGTGGCGACCTGCACGCCTCACACTTGATGTGGGCTTTGAAAAAAGAGGACAGCGAGGCTCAGTTCCGGTGCTTCGGCGGTGACTTCATGGCTGCGGCTGGCGGCACGCTGGTGAAGCACTACCGCGAGCTGGCCTATATGGGCATCGGCCCCGTGCTGCGCCATCTGCCTACCATCCTCGGCAACATGCGTATGTGCAAGGAAGACATACGTCAGTGGCAGCCCGACGTGCTCATCCTGGTGGACTATCCCGGCTTCAACCTGAAGATAGCGAAGTACGTGAAGCGCCATGCCATCTGCCCTGTCCATTATTATATAGCACCGAAGATATGGGCATGGAAGGAGTTCCGCATCAAGAATATCAAGCGCGATGTCGACGAGCTCTACTCCATACTGCCCTTCGAAGTGGATTTCTTCGAGGGTAAGCACCACTATTCCATCCACTATGTGGGCAATCCTACCAACGACGAGGTCAGGGCCTTTCTGAGCACCTGGCACATGGAGCGCGACAGTTTCTACCGGCACAATACGCTGCCTGAGAACAGACCCCTGCTGGCACTGCTCTGTGGCAGCCGCCGACAGGAAATCAAGGGCAATCTGCCCACGATGCTCCGCGTGGCCGACAAGTATGCCGACCGCTACACCGTGGTGGTGGCAGGAGCACCGGGCATAGAGCGTGAGTATTACCAGCCCTTCCTCGAAGGCCACCGGGCGAAGCTCGTCACGGGGCAGACCTACGGCCTGCTGGCAGAGGCGCGTGCCGCACTGGTCACCAGCGGTACGGCCACCCTCGAGGCAGCCCTCTTCCGCGTGCCTCAGGTGGTATGCTATCAGACGCCCATGCCCCGCCTCTACGGTTGGCTGAAGGGTATCGTACTCAAGGTGAAGTATGTCTCGCTGGTCAACCTGATAGCCGACCGCGAGGTGGTAACCGAACTGGTGGCAAATCTTTTTAGTGAAGAGAATGTTGAGCGCGAACTTGAAAACATCCTCTATGGTTCTGAGCGTCAGCAGATGATGGAAGGCTACGAGGAGGTCCGCCGCCGCTTAGGCATCAACATCGCCCCCGACGAGACCGCACGGCTCATCGTCAACTCCTTAACTACCACGAATTACTCGAATTGACACGAATTGTTTTTTAACAACGGATTACACGGATTTCACGGATTTTGTCATTGCTGAATCAGCTGGCAGATAATCCGTGAAATCCGTTGCTTTTATAATTCGTATCACTAGTGTCCGGTTAAATTCTTCCGAACGTTAATTAAATGTTTAAATTTCAATGAGATACAGCGATTTTAAAATTTTCCGATTTGATTTTGTATTTTTGTACTGTTTCATATATAAGATAGCACAGGATATGAATGCCGGAAATACTGTATTCTAGCAACTGATGTCTCTCATCCCTGACTACGAGCTCAGGAAATGTATTTTGTCTGTGTTAAAAAAACAAGGCAGACCCAAATCACTTGACTACCAGCACGGTCTTGGCTGGACTCTCAACAACTCTGCCCTCAGGAGTAACAGCTTTGGCAGGAGGAATGACATGCCATCCTGCCTTTTGAGGGGTGACAATGTAGGTGATGGTTTTGGACTGTGTGGAAGTGGTCACGCCGTTGAGAAACTGAGTGGATGTCTGGGTGGTGGTAGAGGGGCCATAGATAATTGTCAACCATGGGTCGGTAGTTTCATCGGGCACCGACCAAATATCGTTGTTCGTTTCCAGGCTGTTGATGGTGAAACTGATGCGGACATTCTGGCCCAGTGCCATCGTGTCGGGGGCAGCGATGGTGAGTTTCAGCTCTTCCTGTTTCGTGAGGGGCTTGGACGTGTCGTTTATGGGCTGCTGAGCCTCTGTTTTAACGGGCTGGGGGCTGTCGGCCTGGAACCGTGGGAGACGGCTGTCGCGCTGTATTTCGATGGTGAACTCTGTGACGCCCTGATTGAGGACATACTTATAGCCGTTGCCGAGGTTATAGATGCGATAACTGCCGTGGTCTTCATGGAGGCGGCCCAGTTTCTCCACATACTTGCAGAAAGCAAGGAAACATTCCTTAATGACGGCCCGTTCAACGAGCTTGACTTCGGCCTCAATGGAACTGAGGTTCTTCTGTGACCATACCCACTCTTCAAGGTCATTGTCATAGTCGCCTATCCTGCATTCGTTGCCCATGGTCTTTACCACGACCTCCCAGCCATTGACATTCTCCCACCATTCGGGACCATAGCGGGCGAAGATGCGACGGACGTCGGCCTTGGGCATACGTGTCTGGACGATGGAGGGGATGCCATCGGACAGGCGGACATTGAGCATGCCCTCGCGGGTGAGCAGCATCTCCTCGGCGAGTATCTCAAATCGAGACTTGTCCTTGGCAGTCTTCACCTGATGGACGAACTTGCGACGTATGCCCATGGCCTGGTCGTAGGCACTGGGGGGCTCATACACTTCATGGACGGGTGGTCGGGCAATGGTCATCTGCTCTGACTGTGCACATAGCCGTCCTGACAACTGACAGAAGGAAAGCAGGACGACCGTCAAAACGGATTTCTGAATAGTGTTCATAGGCTAGCTGAAAGACTGTAGATTAATTGTAGCGTTTTATGGTTCACCACCTGGTGGACCACCAAGTGGTGAACCACAATTGCTTTACACGATTTGCTCCAGCTGTGAGACGTTCTGCTCTATCATTTCGTCGCTGATGCTGTAGTTCTGCAGGTCACCGTCTATGTACTGGTCGTAGGCCGTCATGTCAATGAGGCCATGGCCCGAGAGGTTGAACAGGATGACCTTCTCCTCGCCGGTCTCTATGCATTTCTTAGCCTCGCGGATAGTGGCTGCGATGGCGTGGCTGCTTTCGGGAGCGGGGATGATACCCTCGGTACGGGCAAACAGCATGCCGGCCTCGAAGGACTCCAGCTGTGGGATGTCTACGCCGTGCATCATCTGGTCTTTGATGAGCTGCGAGACTATCATGCCTGCACCGTGGTAGCGCAGACCACCGGCATGGATATTGGCGGGCTTGAACTGGTGGCCCAGGGTGTACATGGGCAGCAGCGGTGTGTAACCGGCCTCGTCACCGAAGTCGTACTGGAACTTACCGCGTGTCAGTTTCGGACAGCTCTCCGGCTCGGCAGCGATGAACTCGGTCTTCTTGCCGTCCAGGATGTTATGGCGCAGGAAGGGGAAGGCGATGCCACCGAAGTTGCTGCCACCACCGAAGCAGGCTATTACCATGTCGGGATATTCGCCCGCCATCTCCATCTGCTTCTCTGCCTCCAGGCCGATGATGGTCTGGTGCAGGGCCACATGGTTGAGCACCGAACCGAGCACATACTTGCAGTGGGGCGTGGTCTGAGCCAGCTCCACGGCCTCGCTGATGGCAGTGCCCAGCGAGCCGTTGTGCATGGGGTTGACTGTCAGGATGTCCTTACCGGCACGGGTCGACATAGAGGGAGATCCCGTGACGGCAGCGCCGAAGGTGCGCATGATGCTCGAGCGGTAGGGTTTCTGCTGCATGGATATCTTCACCTGATAGACGGCAGCCTCCAGCCCGAACGACTTGGCAGCGTAGGCCAGGGCGGCACCCCACTGTCCGGCACCCGTCTCGGTGGTCACGTTCGTGGTGCCCTCCTGCTTGCAGTAGTAGCACTGCGGCAAGGCAGAGTTAATCTTATGAGAGCCCAGCGGGTTGGTCGACTCGTTCTTGAAGTAGATGTGAGCCGGTGTGCCGATGGCCTTCTCCAGGGCGTAGGCTCGTACCAGCGGGGTAGAGCGGTAGTACCTGTAGCGGTCGAGCACCTCCTCGGGTATGTCGATGAAGCGGTCGGTCATGTTCAGTTCCTGCTTCGAGCACTCCTCGGGGAAGATGTGAGCCAGGTCCTGCCATGTCAGTGGCTGCTTCGTTGCTGGATGTATGGGCGGCAGCGGCTTGTTGGGCATGTCGGCCAGGATGTTGTACCACTGTTTGGGAATCTCACTCTCCTCAAGGATAAATTTCTTCTGTTTCATTCTTAGTTTGGTTCTTTGGTTAAATCTCTGCATGCAAAATTATGTATTTTCATTGATATAACCAAACGTTTCGCAATAAAAATGCAAACTTTGCCCCATAATTATAGTCTTTATGCATAAAAATGCGCAATTGACCTTAATTATCCATTATCCATTATCCATTCTCAATTATTTTTATTACCTTTGCGCCCATGTTTATCATTGTCATTGTACTTTTATATTTCCTGGTGCTGCTCGCCATCAGCAGACGCACGGTGCGGCGCGACTCTAACGACGCCTTCTTCCGTGCCGAGCGCCGCTCGCCCTGGTACATGGTAGCCTTTGGCATGGTGGGGGCCAGCATCTCGGGGGTGACGTTCGTCAGCGTTCCCGGCATGGTGCTCACGTCGGGCATGACCTATCTGCAACTCTGCCTGGGCTTCATCCTGGGCTATCTTGCCATAGCCTTCGTGCTGCTGCCCGTGTACTATAAGCTCAATCTCACCAGCATCTATACTTATCTGGGAGGCAGGCTGGGGCCACGCTCCTATACCACGGGAGCCTCGTTCTTCCTGCTGTCCAAGATGATAGGTTCGGCAGTGAAGTTCTACGTGGTGTGCCTCGTGCTGCAGCAGTTCATCGTCATCCCCGGCATCGGCGCGAGGAGCGACTGGCAGTTTGTCGTGATCACCCTGGGGCTGGTATTCCTCATCTGGCTCTATACGCGGCGGGGTGGGGTGAGGACCTTGGTGTTCACTGACACGTTTCAGACGCTCTGCCTCTTCACGGCCCTGCTCCTTATTATATATAATGTGATGACGGCCATGGACTTCTCCCTTGGCGATGCCGTACGGTTCATAGTTGCCGACGAGCGTAGCCGCATCTTCGTGT
>JAFUSV010000063.1 GCA_017467565.1 Prevotella sp. | reverse complement strand
GTGATGAGTGATAAGTGATGAGTGATAAGTGATAAGTGAAGAGTGAATAATTTGCTACCGCATAGATTTTAGGATAACAATATGATAGAGAGATTTTTAGTGCAGACCTCTTTCACGTCGAACGAGGATTATCGTGAACACCTGCAGTTTAAGATACCCGAGAATTTCAACTTTGCCTACGACGTCATGGACGTTTGGGCCGAAGAGGCTCCCGACCAGCTGGCCCTGCTATGGACCAACGACGAGGGAGGCGAGATTCGTGCCACCTTCCGCCAGCTGAAAGATCAGAGCGACCAAGCTGCCTCTTATCTTCAGACCCTGGGCATCGGCAAGGGCGACCCTGTGATGCTGATACTGAAACGGCGCTACGAGTGGTGGATTGTGATGCTGGCCCTGCACAAGCTGGGTGCTGTCGTCATTCCTGCCACCCATATGCTGACGAAGAAAGACATTATCTACCGCAACACACGTGCCTCGGTAAAGGCCATCATCAGCGTTGACGACGACTACGTGACCAGCCAGATACAACTGGCCAAAGACGAGAGTCCCTCCGTGAGCCAGTATATCGTCATCGGGAAGAACATACCTGCCGGCTGTCACGACTATCTGAGTGAGATAGAGCAGGCCCCGCAGTACCGCCGACCAGCCTTTGTCAATGACAATGACGACACCATGCTGATGTACTTCACCTCGGGCACCTCGGGCGAGCCCAAGATGGTAGCCCACAGCTTCCTCTATGCCCTGGGACATCTGACGACGGGCGTCTTCTGGCACAACCTGCACCCTGGCTCACTCCACCTCACCGTGGCCGACACCGGCTGGGGCAAGGCCGTTTGGGGCAAGTTCTACGGACAATGGTTTGCCGGTGCCACCGTCTTTGTCTTCGACCATGAGAAGTTCAATGCCGACACGTTGCTGCGTCAGATGGAGAAATACCGCGTCACCTCCTTCTGCGCGCCACCCACCATCTACCGCTTCATGATACGCGAGGACCTGTCCAAGTACGACCTCTCATCACTGGAGTACTGCACGACGGCAGGCGAGGCACTCAATCCTGCCGTGTTCGACAAGTTCCTTGAGAAGACCGGCATCCGCATGATGGAGGGTTTCGGCCAGACCGAGACGACCATGACGCTGGGCACCTTCCCCTGGATGAAGCCCAAGCCCGGTTCTATGGGTATGCCCAACGCGCAGTACGACATCGATCTCATTAAGCCCGACGGCACCCCCTGCGAGGATGGTGAGAAGGGAGAGATCGTCATACGAAGTGAGAGCTTACCAAGACCCATCGGCCTCTTCAAGGGTTACTATCGCGACGAGGAGCTGACACGCGAGGCATGGCACGACGGTGTGTACCACACAGGTGACATGGCGTGGCGCGACGAGGACGGCTACTACTGGTTCGAGGGGCGCATAGACGACGTCATCAAGTCGTCGGGCTACCGCATCGGTCCGTTCGAGGTAGAGAGTGCGCTCATGACCCACCCCGCCGTAGTGGAGTGTGCCATCACGGGCGTTCCCGACGATATCCGCGGCATGGTGGTGAAGGCCACCATCGTGCTGGGCAAAGAATGGAAGTCGAAAGCCGGCGACGAATTAGTGAAGGAGCTGCAACAGCACGTCAAGCGCGTCACAGCTCCATATAAGTATCCCCGCATCGTAGAGTTCGTGGACGAGTTGCCCAAGACCATTAGTGGCAAGATACGGCGCGTGGAGATACGCCAAAAAGATGCTTCTGAAAGGTAAAAGTGAAGAGTGAAGAGTGAATAATTTGCTACCGCCACTTAAGGGAAAAGATAATAGTGAAAAGTGAATTATTTACTTCCGCCAAAGAAAGGAGTGCGGTAGCAAATTATTCACTTTTCACTATTCACTATTACTTTAATATGCCCAGTTCCTTGCCCACCTTGATGAAAGCAGCGATACATTTATCGAGCTGCTCACGGTTGTGACCGGCAGAGATCTGCACGCGAATGCGAGCCTGCCCCTTCGGCACTACCGGGTAGTAGAAGCCCGTGACGTAGATGCCTTCCTCCTGCATCTTGGCAGCATAGACCTGCGACAGCTTGGCGTCGTAGAGCATCACGGCGCAGATGGCACTCTGCGTGGGCTTGATGTCGAAGCCGGCAGCCATCATCTTCGTGCGGAAGTACTCCACGTTCTCTACCAGACGGTCGTGAATCTCGTTCGACTCCTTCAGCATCTTGAATACTTCGAGCGAGGCACCGATGATGGCGGGAGCCAGCGAGTTGGAGAAGAGATATGGACGCGAACGCTGGCGCAGCAGGTCGATGATCTCCTTGCGACCGGTGGTAAAGCCACCCAGGGCACCTCCGAACGACTTTCCTAATGTACCCGTATAGATATCTACGCGACCATAGGTATTGTAGAACTCGCTCACGCCGTGACCCGTCTTGCCGACCACACCTGCCGAGTGGCTCTCGTCGACCATGACCAGAGCGTCGTATTTCTCAGCAAGGTCGCAAATCTTGTCGATAGGAGCCACGTTGCCGTCCATCGAGAACACACCGTCGGTGACGATGATACGGAAGCGCTGAGCCTGGGCCTCCTGCAGACACTTCTCCAGCTCCTGCATGTCGGCATTGGCATAACGATAGCGCTTAGCCTTGCACAGCCGCACGCCATCGATGATAGAGGCATGGTTCAGGGCATCGCTGATGATGGCATCCTCCTCGGTAAACAGAGGCTCGAAGACACCGCCGTTGGCATCGAAGCATGCTGCATAGAGGATGGTATCCTCGGTCTTGAAGTATTCGCTGATGGCCGCTTCCAGTTCCTTGTGAATATCCTGAGTGCCGCAGATGAAGCGCACACTCGACATGCCAAATCCGCGCCGGTCCATCATGCGCTTCGAAGCCTCGATAAGCCGTGGGTGATCCGACAGTCCCAGATAGTTGTTGGCACAGAAGTTAAGCACTTCGTGTCCCTTCACCTGAATGGCAGCCCGCTGTGGACTTTCGATGAGACGCTCTTCCTTGTAAAGTCCTGCTTCACGAATCTCAGCAAGCGTCTGGCTGAGATGTTCTTTCATTTTTCCGTACATAGATAATAGATTTACGATTCTACAATTTAGTATTGACTATTTATTAAATGCAAAGGTAGAAAATTTTTGCCAAACATCATGCAATTATTAAGAATATTTTTGTAAATTTGCACCCAGAAATCTATAAATCTATACAAACATATGAAGAATATATTAGTCATCGGCTCTACAGGACAGATAGGTTCGGAGCTAACCATGGAGTTGCGCAAGCGTTATGGCAACGACCACGTAGTGGCCGGACACATCGTGGGCCAGGAGCCCAAAGGCACATTGGCAGAGAGCGGTCCGTCGGCTATTGCCGATGTCACTGACGGCGAAGCCATAGCCGAAGTGGTAAGGAAATATCATGTAGACACCATCTACAACCTGGCCGCCCTGCTGTCGGTAGTGGCTGAGTCAAAGCCCCGCCTGGCATGGAAGGTAGGCATCGACGGACTGTGGAACGTGCTGGAGGTGGCCCGCGAAAACCATTGTGCCGTGTTCACGCCCAGCAGTATCGGTTCGTTCGGTCTGGAGACGCCCCATGAGATGACGCCGCAGGACACCATTCAGCGTCCCCGCACCATCTACGGTGTGTCGAAAGTGACCACCGAACTGCTCTCAGACTGGTATCATCATAAATATGGTGTCGACACGCGCTCGGTACGCTTCCCCGGCATCATCAGCTACGTGACACCTCCGGGCGGCGGCACCACCGACTATGCCGTCGACATCTACTACTACGCCGTGCGTGGCGAAAAGTTCACCTGCCCCATCAAGGCCGGCACCCGCATGGACATGATGTACATGCCCGATGCACTGCGCGCCGCTATCGAACTGATGGAGGCCAACCCCGACCGTCTCATCCATCATAACGGTTTCAACGTAGCTGCCATGAGCTTCGACCCCGACATGATCTACCATGCCATCAAAAAACTCCGTCCCGCATTCGAGATGGAGTATGATGTAGACCCGCTGAAACAGTCTATTGCCGAGTCATGGCCCGACATGATGGACGACTCTTGCGCCCGTCGCGAATGGGACTGGCAACATGAGTACGGACTCAACGAGATGACCCGCGACATGCTGGAGAAACTATCAGAAAGGCTACTGAAACAGTAGCCTTTCTTTTATTTTGCAGGGACAAAGGTCTCGAGGGCTCCCATGCCACGGCTGATTACCAGGCTGTCTCCACCAGGATAAACGGAGATGATAACAGGATACCAGATAGGATTGCTGTGGTCATGCCATTCGTTGTCCTCATCACGCATCCCCTCCATGCGGTACAGTGTGTAGAGCCCCTTGCCACGGCTCTGAACGTAGGCAGTATAGGGCTCTGACTGATAATCGTACATGTCATCGTCGAAATGGAAGGTAGCCTCACCGATAGCTGGCAGTGTGTCGCCATAGATGGTGGGATTGCTGCATGGCCCGCCGTTGAACGTGATGGTGCCGCCAGTCTCGGGCTGACGATAGGTCACACCGAAGCGGGGCTTGTTGTCCTGCTGCTGTAGGGGGATATTCACCTGCACGTGGCCATTGGTCAGACGGACCAGCGTGTCGGGTGACAGCCAATCCCGATCACCCCTGACCACATGTGAATAATCGTAGTTCAGCTCGCTCTGCATATAGTACTCGGCAGCCATCTCGTAAGTCCAGCCGTCCATGATGGGCTGATCGCTGTCGCCACCATTGATTTCCCACTCTTCCTCCTCTTCGGGCTCGTCTTCATCGTCAATATCGACACGTGAAGGCTTCTGTTTGCAGGCTGTCATCAACATCAGCACCAAGGCAAACGACATTGAATAAACGAAAAATGATAGTCTTTTCATAATTCTCTGTTTTTTTAAATAATACTCAATCATCCTACCTTGAGAAGTGTTTCGCCCAGGTCATCACAGAGACTCTCCAAGGAGTAGCCTATCTGTTGCAAGCCATACTCCACCATATCTATGTCGGTAGTGCCGTCGCTGGTCAGCTTGCGCATCATCTCAACACCCTTACGCAGCTTTGTTGACACCTGGAGTCCACCGTTGATATAGACACGCTGGGCATCGCGGCCTGCAATGATATCGAAGGTCTTGACATTCGAGCGGCAGCCCTCAAGGATTTCGTTCAGGGCATCGGCCTGCAGGTTCATGCGTTCAGTGGTATCGGCAATACCCTTGGCCTCATCGAACATCCTGCGAGCCTCTTCGAAGCGTGACTTGCCTTTGTGGATGACGGCCTCGGCCACCTTCTCGGGATTCTTCAATGATCTTCCCCACAGACGCTGGTCGGTCATCGACGGCAGGTCGTGAACGCCATAGCTCTCGGGGTTGACATCGACATCCTGAATGACGGTCTGGTCTTTATTGACTGCGTATTTGTTGGCCAGCCGCTGCTCGGTCTGCTGCATGCTCTCCAATGTCTCCTTGTTGAGCGGGGTCGAAGTAGGCTTAGCCGGTGGTAGTGTGTGCTTTTTGGCCACATTATAGAATTCGCGGTTGTAGAG
>JAFUSV010000007.1 GCA_017467565.1 Prevotella sp. | reverse complement strand
GCACAGCAACAACAATGTAAACAAAAGGGATTGTAAACCGATACTGATATTAACAATTAAAACTGTCAACCTAAATCAGTACACCTCACAGACAGTTGGCCATGAGCAGAAAACGTTGCAGTTTTTGCGAAAAGTGTCACTTTTGTGCTTAACGTGTTGATACATAGTTGCTTAGTATAGGTGACGCTTTTTCAGAAAGTGTCACCAAGTGTCACTCTGGTAAAACAAGTTGTTTTACCTGAGGAAAGCACCGCTTTTCTTAGCTGTAATTCGCGAATTCACAAGTAAAACAAGTTGTTTTATTTTGTTGAGTCCATACTTAGTGTAAGATCCTGTGCTAAAAAAGTTATGAGAAGTGACACTTTGAAAAGAAGTGTCACCTGTCTCAAACCCTTTGTGTATGGGTGTTTCAGACGAAAAGTGACACTTCTGCGTTTTTTTATGATTTTATTTGATGTTTGTTGTGTTATCTTCATTAAATTCTTCTATCTCTCAGAAAGGCTTCGGCTCTTTCGAGGTCCTCGGGGGTGTCGATGCCGACGGTCTCTACGTCGGTCAGTCCTACCTTGATGCGGTAGCCGTTCTGCAGCCAGCGCAGCTGCTCCAGGCTCTCGGCCAGCTCCAATGGGCTTTGCGGCAGTCGGGTAATCTCTGCCAGGACGTCACGACGGTAGGCATAGAGGCCGATGTGCTTGAGGTAGGTGAACGACGACAGCCACTCCTGGCGTGCCTTGCCGCGGATGTAGGGTATGACCGAGCGGCTGAAGTACATGGCGTAGCCGCGTAGGTCGCATACTATCTTCGGGGAGTTAGGATTCTCTACAGCCTCCATCGACTCGAAGGGCTTGCCCAGCGTGCCTATCTGTACCTGAGGGTCGTCGAAGAGACCCTTCACCGTCTCCAGCTGGCTGCGCTGGATGAATGGCTCGTCGCCCTGCACGTTGATGATGACGTCGGCATCGGTCTTTATGGTGCAGGCGGCTTCCTCTATACGGTCGGTGCCGCTCTTGTGGTCGGGGGATGTCATGACGGCCTTGCCGCCAAAGGACTCTACGGCCTGCAGGATGCGCTCGTCGTCGGTAGCCACATAGGCATCGTCGAGCACGGCGCTCACCTGTTCGTAAACTCTCTGAATCACTGTCTTGCCACCCAGCATGGCCAGCGGCTTGCCGGGGAAGCGCGTCGAAGCAAAACGCGCGGGAATAATGCCAATAAATCTCATATTGATATAAATTTTTACGGCAAAGTTACAAATAATTCTTAATTCTTAATTCCTAAATCTTAAAATTTTTGCCTACGTGCCAAATATTTTGTACTTTTGGGGGTTAAAACTAAGAATTATGATGATACGAAAATATATTTTATCAGCCGCCATGCTCATTTTGCCCACGTTGGCGATGGCTCAGAACCAGAAGATAACGCTCGGTACAATGACCTTGAAAGATGGTGGCGAATACAACGGCGAAATAGCAATGGGCAAGCCCAACGGCAAGGGCAAGACTACATGGGGCAACGGCAACTGGTACGAAGGTGAATATGTGAAGGGTAAGCGTCAGGGCAACGGCATCTATGTCTTTGCCGACGGCGAGAAGTACGAAGGGCAGTGGTTTGACGACCATCAGCACGGACTCGGCACCTTCTGGTTCCAGAACAACAATAAATACGTGGGACTATGGTACATGGACTATCAGCAGGGCCACGGCGTCATGTATTATTATAATGGTGACGTCTACGACGGCAACTGGCACGAGGACCAGCGCCAGGGCAAGGGAAAGTACACCTTTGCCAGCGGTGCCTACTATGAAGGCGAGTGGAAGAACGACCAGAAGCACGGCAAAGGCAAGTTTGACTGGGGCGACGGCTCGTACTATGACGGCCAGTGGGCCGGCAACATGCGCAATGGCGAGGGTGTCTATGTCTATGCCTCGGGCGATATATATAAAGGTAAGTGGGTCAACGACGTGCAGCAGGGTAGGGGCGTCTACCGTTTCCAGAACGGCGACGTCTACGAAGGCGACTATGCCCGTGGCGAGCGTACAGGCTCGGGCCTCATCAAGTATGCCAACGGCGACCGCTATACAGGTCAGTTCCTCAATGGCTACAAGAGTGGGCACGGCATCGTAGTATGGGCCAACGGCGACAAATACGACGGACAGTGGGCCAACGACCAGCGCAACGGCAAGGGCAAGCTGACCACCAAGAACGGTGACGTGCTGGAAGGCATCTTCAGGGACGGTCAGCTCGACGGCCAGTGTATAGGTCACATGGCTGACGGCACGAAGTTCAAGTCGATGTACAAGAACGGCAAGCGCGACGGTGCCTCCATCGAGGAGGACAAGAGCGGCAAGCGGGTGGAGTGTACCTACGTGGACGGCCACCGTGAGGGTCCGTATGTAGAGAAAGACCGCAATGGCAACATCACCGCCCAGGGCACCTACGTCAACGGCAAGAAGAAATAGATATTGTAAATAGTCAAAATAGAAAATAAACAAGATGATTATCGACACACTCGACAACCTCGCTAAGTACGAGGCGCTGAATCCCCTCTTCAAGGAGGTGACAGCATTTATCCGTGAGCATGATCTCACCAAACTGGCACCGGGCAAATACCCCATCAAGGGTGACGATGTCTTTGTGAATGTACAGGTGGCTAAAGGCAAAGCTCCCGACGAGGCCGTCATAGAATCGCACCGCAGGATGATAGACATCCAGATACCCGTCGACGGCCCTGAGACCTACGGCTACACCCCGCTGTGCAATCTGCCCCAGGTGGAGTACGACGAGGCAAAGGACATCATGAAGTACCCCGACCTGATGGCCGAGAGCTTCGTTGACTGTCAGCCCGGCATGTTTGCCATCTTCTGTCCGCAGGACGGACATGCACCCTGCATCTCGATGATGCCTGAAATCAAGAAAGTAATATTCAAAGTAAAAGCATAACTATGGCTGAAAAGAAACAAACCGTCACCAAGCCTGAGCATATCGGATTGGTACAGAACGACCCTTGGTTGGAACCCTACGAAGAGGCTATTCGTGGACGTCACGACCATGCTGTATGGAAGTTGAACCAGTTGACTCTCAATGGCAAGAAGTCACTTTCTGACTTCGCTACCGGCCATTTGTATTTCGGACTTCACAAGATGGCACGTGGATGGGTGTTCCGTGAGTGGGCTCCCAATGCCACGGAGATTTACCTCATCGGTGACTTCAACGACTGGAAGGAGGACGAGCACTACAAGTGCAAGCGCATCGAGGGTACGGGCAACTGGGAACTGAAGCTGCGCGACAAGGACCTGAAACACGGCCAGCTCTACAAGAAGAAGGTGAAGCGGAACGGTGGCGAGGGTGAGCGCATAACCGCCTGGTGCCGCCGTGTGGTGCAGGACGATCAGACGAAGATATTTTCTGCACAGGTATGGAATCCCGTCATGCCCTATGTGTGGAAGAAAGCCGGCTTCAAGCCCAAGAAGAACCCGCTGCTCATCTACGAGTGCCACGTCGGCATGTCGCAGGATGCCGAAAAGGTGGGTACCTATAATGAGTTCCGTGAGAACGTGCTGCCGCGTGTAGCCAAGGATGGCTACAACTGCATACAGGTGATGGCCATACAGGAGCATCCCTACTACGGCTCGTTCGGCTACCACGTGTCTTCATTCTTTGCTCCCAGCAGCCGTTTCGGTACGCCCGAGGAACTGAAGGCCCTCATCGACGAGGCTCACCGTCTGGGCATCAGCGTCATCATGGATATCGTGCACTCACACGCCGTGAAGAACGAGGTGGAAGGTCTGGGCAACCTGGCTGGCGACCCCAACCAGTTCTTCTGTGCCGGCGAACGTCACGAGCACCCCGCCTGGGACTCGCTCTGCTTCGACTACGGCAACGATAGCGTGAAGCACTTCCTGCTGTCCAACTGCAAGTACTGGCTTGAGGAGTTCCACTTCGACGGCTTCCGCTTCGACGGTGTCACGTCGATGCTCTACTACAGTCATGGACTCGGCGAGGCCTTCGGCGGCTATGGCGACTACTTCAACGGACATCAGGATGACGAGGCTATCTGCTACCTGACGCTGGCCAACAAACTCATCCACGAGGTGAACCCCAATGCCATCACCATTGCCGAGGAGGTCAGCGGCATGCCCGGCCTGGCTGCCAAGTTCGAGGACGGCGGCTTTGGCTTCGACTATCGCATGGCGATGAACATACCCGACTACTGGATAAAGACCATCAAGGAACTGAAAGACGAGGACTGGAAACCCAGCTCTATCTTCTGGGAGGTCAAGAACCGTCGTCCCGACGAGAAGACTATCTCGTATTGCGAGAGCCACGACCAGGCACTGGTGGGCGACAAGACCATCATCTTCCGTCTGATAGATGCCGACATGTATTGGCATTTCGCCAAGAATGCCGAGAACGGTGTGGCCGAGCGAGGCATAGCCCTGCACAAGATGATACGTCTGGTCACCTGCGCTGCCATCAATGGTGGCTACCTTAACTTCATGGGCAACGAGTTTGGGCATCCCGAGTGGATAGACTTCCCGCGTGAAGGCAATGGCTGGAGCTACAAGTATGCGCGCCGCCAGTGGAATCTGGTGGACAATCACGACCTCTGCTACCACTGGCTGGGTGACTTCGACCAGGCTATGCTGAAGACTATCAAGTCGGTGCGCAACTTCCAAGACAAGCCCGTCGTCGAGATATGGCACAATGATGGCGACCAGGTGCTGGCCTTCATGCGTGGCGACCTCATCTTCGTGTTCAACTTCTCGCCCACACGTTCGTTCACCGACTATGGTTTCCTGGTGCCCACGGGTAGCTATGACGTCGTGCTGAATACCGATGCTAAGGAGTTTGGCGGTAACGGACTGGCTGATGACAGCATGACTCACTTTACCAACTTCGATCCTCTCTACGTGAAAGACCACAAGGAGTGGCTGAAGTTGTACATTCCTGCACGTTCCGCTGTTGTACTCAAGAAGAACTGATGAACTATCGCGATCCTCATAAGAAGAACAGTGCGCTGACAACAGTCGTCGTCTGCGCATTGGTCTTCTTTGTGTTCTCTTTCTCATGGCTGTATTTCTTCCAGGCTGACGTACTCGCCGTGGCGCAGCATCAGTTGAGTGGCGGCAAGACGCACTATGACCGTACGGCCGGGGCACTCATCATCACGCTGGTGCTCATCATCGTTCAGCAGGTGGTCTTTGCCATCACCCGCTTGACGCGTCGTACGCATGCCTTGACTTATTTCCCGTCGATGCTGATGCTGGGGATTCTCTCCAGCGTCGGACCCGACATCGTCGTCAATAAGTCTTTCGGTGCATGGGTATGGGCCGCTCCGCTGCTCCTCGTGCTCTGGATAGCTGCAGTATGGCTTTCCAAGCAGATGTTGCCTTTTGACGATGGCAACAAGGAACCTACCGGTCTCTTTTCACGCCGAGTGTGGCTGAACCTGCTCCAGATGTTGGCCATGATGCTGTTTGTGGGCTTTGTCAGTAATACCAGTGCCGTCTATCATTATCGTACTCACGCGGAGAAGGCGCTGGCCGATGATGATATCGACGAGGCACTGAGGGTAGGGCACGAGTCCCTGGAGACGGATGTAAACCTGACGATGCTGCGCCTGTTTGCCCTGTCGCAGATAGATGCCGTCGGTGACAGTCTCTTCACCTATGCCGTGACGGGCAAGAGCTCTGACCTGTTGCCGCTGAAAAACAGTCGCAGCAGTCTGCTGTTGATGCCTGAGAGTAAGCTGTGGAAGCACTTTGGTGGCCGCTGGCCGCTGTTCACGATGACCGTCGACCGCTATATGGACTCGCTGGCAGTCGATACGACGGCTACACGTGCCTATGTGGATTACAAGTTGGCGGGTCAGCTGATTGACGGACAGCTGGATTCATTTGCACTGACGCTGCCTAAGTATTACCCCATGCATGCCGACTCCTTGCCCCGTCATTATCGTGAGGCGCTGGTGCTGTACCAGGATATGAAGGGCGATTCGGTGGTAGACTATCAGGACAGCGCGATGGTGCTCCGACTCAAGGAACTGCGCGGCTACGAGCGTCAGTCTTCCAACAAGAAGACCGTCCAGATGATGGCTGAAGACAGGTACCGCTATACCTACTGGTACTACTACCTCTTCAACCGCTAACCGACAGACATAAATAAAAAGATGGCACTCACCGAGAATCGTTCTCTGATGAGTGCCATCTTTTTTGTTAAGTATGTCGCGAGAGATTATTCAATGACCACCAGGGGATCATCTTCCATGACGCTTTCACCAATCTTCACGCAGATAGCTGTCACCTTGCCAGCCTTCTCTGCCTGAAGGGCGTTGGCCATCTTCATGGCTTCAAGGACAATGACCGTGTCGCCAGCCTGAACCTCGTCGCCTACGGCAACCTTGATGTCGGTGATGACACCAGGCAGCGGAGCTTTCACGGCATTGTTCTTGTTCACGGCACCCTTATCTGTAGCCTCTCCTCCTTCAGCGGGAGCAGCCTCTGCCGGTTTGCCCAGTACAGGCTTCTTCTTCTCTGGCTCGGGTTCCTTTTCCATTTCCACTTGATAGTCCTCGCCATTGACAGTGACGGTCACGATATTCTCTTCAATATCGCCAACGGCAACTTCATACTTCGTTCCGTTGATAGTATATTTGTATTCTTTCATGATGATTTTTATGGTTATGGGTGAGCTGTCATTGTGAGGGCATAGCCGTTCCACTGTGTTGGGTGATCCTTGATGGTAATGAAACCGGGCTCCACATCGTGAACGTTATTGCCTAAGTGCTCATGCAGTGCAATGGCAATGGCAGCAAAAACTTCGTTT
>JAFUSV010000062.1 GCA_017467565.1 Prevotella sp. | reverse complement strand
TTTTTCACTTTTCACTTTTCGCTTTTCACTTTTTATTAGTACCTTTGCCCGCAGAATGAAAGTACTAATCATAAATACAAGCGAAAAGACGGGTGGGGCTGCTGTGGCTGCCAACAGACTGACAGAGGCTCTCATAGGCAATGGGGTAAAGGCTAAGATGTTGGTTCGTAACCCGTCGGACGAGTCTTCCATGCATGTGACGCATACGGGGGTGTGGCTGCAAAACAAATGGAATTTTCTGTTTGAACGCTTTGTCATCTGGTTGCGCAACGGCTTTGACCGGGAGAACCTGTTCAAGGTGTCGATAGCCAATACCGGACAGGACTTGACAAAGACCCGTGAGTTTCAGGATGCTGACATCATACATCTGCACTGGGTGAACCAGGGCTTCCTGTCGCTACGTGGCATAGAAAAGATTCTTAAGAGCGGCAAGCCCGTCGTGTGGACCATGCACGACATGTGGGAGGCAACGGCTATCTGCCATCATGCCTACGAATGTCGTAACTATGAAACGGAGTGTCACGACTGTCCGTTCCTGAAAAAACCGGGCGTGAAGGATATGGCTAACCAGGTGTTTCGCAAGAAACAACGTGTGCTGGAGGCCGTCCGGCAGGGTAGGGGACTGACGTTCGTGGCTGTGAGCAACTGGTTGGCTGAGCGGGCCAGGCAGAGTGCTCTGATTGGTGATCTGCCCATCACGGTGATACCCAATTCCATCTCGATGTCGCGATTTAAGATTGTGGACCGCGACGATGCCCGCACGGCCCTCGATGTCAGCGAACCGTATGTCATCTCCTTCGGAGCAGCTCGCATCGATGACCCCATCAAGGGCTTTGGCTATCTGGTGGAAGCACTCAGGAAACTGGTGGACACGGGGCGCGTGCAAAGTGAGCAGCTGCGATTGCTGCTGTTTGGCGGTGTGCGCGATACTGCTATCTTCAGTCAGTTGCCCGTGCCCTATACTTATTTGGGCTATGTCAGCGATGAGGATCAGCTGTCACTCATCTATTCGGCCAGCAATGCCACGGTGTCGTCATCGCTGTACGAGACCTTCGGCCAGACGCTCATAGAGGCTATGGCCTGCGGCAGCGTGCCAGTGTCGTTCGACGGCAGCGGTCAGACCGACATCATTGCTCATCAGCAGACGGGCTATCTGGCTCAGCGCCTCTCTGCCGAGAGTCTGGCTGAAGGTATCGACTGGGCCATCCATGCCAATATTGCACCGAAGGAGCTGCGTCGCAGCGTCAGTCGCCGCTATGCCGAGAGCATCGTGGCCAACCGCTACTACGAGTTGTATAAAGGGAAAGTGAAGAGTGAAGAGTGAAGCGTGAAGAATTAAGAGTGAAGAGTGAAGAATTTGCTACCGCTTTAGTATGACAAAGTTTACTGTTATAACGATTACATATCAGGCAGAGGCTGTCGTAGGACGTACCCTGCAGAGCGTGCTCAGCCAAAGCTACGAGGATATAGAACACCTGATTATCGACGGGGCTTCTACTGATGGTACGTTGGCATTGGTGGAGACCTACAAGCAACAATCTGATGCTTCGGGTTGCGGCCATAAGGTCATTGTGAAATCGGAGCCCGACGAGGGTATCTATGATGCCATGAACAAAGGATTGACGCAGGCTTCGGGCGACTATATCGTCTTTATGAATGCAGGCGATTTCTTTCCGCAGGACGACACGCTGGAGCAGATAGCACGCCGCTGTCATCTGAACGAGTTGCCCAGCAGTGAACTGCCTGCTGTGCTCTATGGCAACACGAATATTGTGGATGGCGAGGGGAAGTTCCTTTATCCGCGTAGGTTGCAACCACCCGAGCGGTTGACATGGCGCTCGTTCCGTCACGGCATGTTGGTGTGTCATCAGGCTTTCTATGCCCGTACCGACATAGCCAAGAACCTGCAGTATGACACCCAATACAAGTATTCGGCCGACGTGGACTGGTGTATCCGTGTGATGCACGAAGGTGAGCGGATGGGCCTGCCACTATATAATATAAATATGGTGGTGGCCAACTACACGGAGGAGGGCGCAACGACGCGTCATCACCGTGAGTCGCTCAAGGAGCGCTACCGCGTGATGGCGCGTCATTATGGTCAGGTCAGCACTTTCCTCATGCACTGCTGGTTCGCAGTGAGGAAGGTGTTCCGCGGATAATGAAGTGTTTATGCCTACATTTATACACAAGGAAGCTATTGGTCTGAAACAAAACGCATTAAACCCAAATCGGTCGTTAGACTGAATCTGAGCTGTTTCTAATGGCCGCCATTAGAAAGTAGCCTTTTTATTTGGTTGTTATTCAGTTATTTATTAACTTTGCCACGGATTAAGAGCCTACAAAGCGTTTATTCGATAAGTTCAAAATGCTGGAAGTCCTTGCAGGAGGTCCAGTCGCCACCCCACTCAAAGCCTGCCTCGGTGAAGAGCTTGAAGCACAGGTCGTCATGATCTATCTTGTAGGGGAACGTCAGCGTGCGGTCGCAATACTCCACGGCAGTGGCGGGCTGCACATAGCGAGTGCCGTCTTCACGGTCTTTGTAGTAGGGGTTGTAGAGGGTGTTGATGTCCACGGCCAGGCCCCGTGCGTGCTTCGAGAGCTTGGTGGTGCCGGCGATGGCACGGTAGCAGAAGCACGACGAGTTGTTGGCTCGCATCTGCATCTCGTCGTCGGCATCAAATTCGTCGGGGAGCACCATCAGCTGGATGGGGTATTGCGCATCGTACAGCTGGCGCAGGATGTTGGCCACGCGGTCGGCTATCAGCTGGTTGCAGATCATTTCGCCCACGTGTATCTGGCTGTCGTAGTCCCAGTGTAAGGCGCGTATGTGGCGCAGGTCGTCACGACCGATGTGCGGGTTCTCCTTGTAGGTCTTGTCCTGCATCCGCGCCCAAACGTTGTCGGGAATCGGCTCGGCGGCAAAGCAACGGTCCACACCGCCGAAAGCCTCGACGGCCTCTTCCGTCACCGTGCTTCCGGCCTGCCATTCCTGGAGTGTCGCCAGGGAGGGGGCCAGCTCCGGGTCGTCTTGGCCGGTGCTGTCTGTCAGGACGAAGTAGATGTTGCCGAGCTTGTCCTTGCCTCGCTCCACTTTCGCCGGCAGCGCCGTCACGGTGAGCCCCTCTACACCGCTCACGGCTGTCAGCGTGGCTGTCAGGTCGCAGGTGATTTCATAGACTTTGGAGGGATATGCCGTCACTGGCTTTTCGTTTGTCAGCGTCAGGTTGTCAGCGGTCTGGATGGGTATGATGAGATAGCTCTGCCACTCCAATATGGTAATGCCCGAAAGTTCATAGCCATCCCCAACGGTTTGCATGTTAATGTCACACGAAAGACCCTTGAACTCTGACAAAGTGAAGGAGCCGTCATTGCCGATGTAGCCATCATTGGATTTGACTACCAGATAGACATTCTCCCCGCCCCTGTGCTGTGCAGTCAGTTGCGCTACGGGCTGGAGGAGGGGGCTTTCGGGGCCGAAGGTCTTGTCCATGGCTGCGCGGATGGTGGCCATGTCGGCAGCGTCCTGGCTTTCATCATAGTTGGCTGGTGCGGCCACGTCCTTCAGAAGGATGTTGATGGGCGTCACCTTGCCCGATGTTATGGTGGAGATGGCTTCTGCCTGGCGACCGTCGCGGAACAGCAGATTGATGACAATTGCCATCATGTAGCTTTCACCGTCTAAATCGGATGACAGGTTGAAGGTGTCTATGTCGTGCAGTTGAGGGTATTCTGCCACGACACTATGAACGAGTGCGCGTCCGAAATACTCGGCGGTGGACTCAGTGATGTCGGTCGACTTGATGCCCTGTGCCTCTTCGGCATAGGCCGATTCGTATTTCTGCGTCCAGTATTTTGCACGGGCATACTGTGCTGCCTTCTGGCTGGGGTTTTCCCAGGCTTTCTTCAGTGCAAACAGGGCCAGCTTGCGGTAGATGCGCGGCTCATAGACGATGGGGTAGGAGTTGTCGCGGTTGTAGGCCGTCTTGTCAGACGTCCAGCGCGAGTCACCGTCTTGTACATATTGATGGAAGGCCTCGTGATAGAACAATGCAAGGTTTTCACTGACTTTCTCAAGGTCCGACATCGGTTTGTGGCCCATCATGACCAGTGCCTGGTCCATCTTCTCGAATCGCTGAATCGAGCACAGTATCATGGTGCAGCGCTTATCGCCTAATCTGATGTGGTGGAACGCATCCAAGTTTTCTATGGCCGTGCGGAAGCCGTCAGTCCATTCCGACTGCTTCACCTCCTGTTTCCCTTCCGGGGTGATGAGATACACCTTGTCCTTCGTTTCTTTGACCAGCAGCAGGTTGAAGTCTGCAGGGTTGGCACTGCTGTCCCACACCTTCTGCATCTGCGGATGGCACTTCTTGACTGCGGCCAAGTACCAGTCGGCCAGCGACTCAAAGTCCAGCTTCAGTTCCGGCATATCCGTCGTCTCTTGTGGTGTGACAGGCTCGTTGGTTTTCTCTGAATTGTCGTCACTCTTGCAGCCGGCAAGCATCACACCGAAGGTCAGCGCAACGGCCAGCATCCCTAAAATATTCTTACTCATTTGTTGTTAGAATTTGTAGCGTTATCATTAAAGTAGCGTCAGCGTAACGTTAAGGTTAGCGTTAGCGTTAAGGTTATTTACACTTGATTTCCTTGAACTGCCAAGTGGTGGAAGGCTCTATGAGCTCAAACTCCTTGGCTTCCTCGGGCAGGGCAGGGAAGATGAGGGCGAAGCGCAGCTTCTGGTAGGGCCACGGAATGAAGGTCTTGGCCGGTGCCATCGTCACGTTCTGAACGCTGGCCAGCCCCAGCTTGCCGCCCTTGTTGCCCTTGATGTAGGCCGCCCCCTTGATATAGACAGGCAGGTTTGCGGAATAGGCCTCAACCTCCATCTCCACACGCGTCTCGCTGTTGGAGCAGGCCACCCGCAGTATTTTCACGCCGTTGGCGTTCTTCTTGTTCACGAAGACAGGATTCTCCCGCACATAGCGGTAGGCGGAGTAGTCGGCCAGCGTCACCTCGGCGTTGTGCAGGATGCTGGGGCCGTCGTCCTCACGGCCTGCCTTGGCGTAGAGGCTGGTGATTTTCTGCGATAAGGTGCGCTGCTCGGTGTAGCTGTACTTGCAGTTCAGTTTGGCGGCCTCCTCATATTTCCCCAAGGCTTCCTCCCAGTTTTCCGACCCCTCGGCAGCCTTGGCCTCGATCATGGCGTCCTGGAAGCTCTGCTCGAACTCCACTTTCTGGCGGGCCAGGATTTCCATCTCTTTCTTCCGTTCTGCCGACTCCAAGGCGGCATTGACCAGGCCAAACACGCCACGGATGGTGCTCTGGGTGTCATAGTTGGTCCACTGGGCACTGGCGGGAAGAGTCATCATCATTCCCAGCACCAATGCGATTGCATTTTTCTTTTTCATTGCTTCTATGTGTTGTTATTTATGCGGCCGAGGCTCCCTCGGCATGATAGTGTGCTGCAAAGTTACACCTTTTTATTATAATATAGTGTTTGATTATTGCTAAATCGCCAAACTTATTGCGCCGAAACCAGCGTTTTGCGCAGAAATCAGAGTTAATTCCGCCCCCCCGCCCCTTTCTTGCCGCCGCAAAGGTACGACATAAAAACTCGACTGTGCAAATTTTTGGCTGGAATTCTGCATAATCAATCTCAAATAATCCCAAATCGGTCATTTGGCCCAATTAGTTCGGGTGATGTCAAAGTTTTCTGCTGTCCTCCAGAGTCCAAGGAAAGCCTGCCGCTGATTCATGGTTCTCACATGTCTGACCATAATGATGTGACGGGGGTTCTTCCAGCCCTGTGCCTGATAGGTGCTCTCCGCAATATGAATGCTATCTGCCACCTCCGTCCGTCTTACCTGCGAAGCCAGCTGTATCTTGATAGAGTTATTGAAGCGACATGCTACGATGTAGGACAAGCGCTTCTCTTCCAGAAGAATCAACTGTACAAGGAATCAAACACACGATGGTTGATAGCCTGAGAGAACTTATTGAAATAGCGCTGATAGGCACGGTGGTCAGGCCCTTTCTCGTAACCCATCAGATGGCAGAGCGTAGGGTCGAAACGCACAATGTCAAGGTGATTGTAACAACTTGCACCACACCAGACTCCTGTGAACAAACCGTATATCAGCTGCTCAGGGCTCTTGCCACGATTGGAACCCTGCTGGGGTAGTACAACGGACGACAGGACTTCCTTGAAATGACAATTGTCAAGCATTTTGTAAAGCAATGACACACCAGCGAAGGCTGTAATCTCTTTTGCCGTGAAGGCTATCTCCAGGTCTTTCATCATAGCATTGGCTCTTAATCAGTGGCAAAGTTAATAAATAACTGAATAACAACCAAATAAAAAAGCTACTTTCTAATGGCGGCCATTAGAAACAGCTCAGATTCAGTCTAACGACCGATTTGGGTTAAACGATTTTCTATATACACTTTTCTTACACTTCTTATACACATAGTGTGCACTATGACATCACTCAAGTTTCGCATTTGCTCATTTAACTCCTCAACTTGCGAAAGTTGAATAACATCATTTGAAACCATAGGTTTGCCGTAACCAAAGTGCCACTTTGCCGTAAGGAAACTATAGGTTTTCTATGCTTAATCCGATGTATAAAGAGTGTAGGAAAAATGTAGAATATGTGTATGATAAAAACACGGGAAATACTTGATAGCCAGTATATTATTACTAAAAGTGTACAACGACGCGCCATCACCGTGAGTCGCTCAAGGAGCGCTACCGCGTGATGGCGCGTCATTATGGTCAGGTCAGCACTTTCCTCATGCACTGCTGGTTTGCAGTGAGGAAGGTTCATTATAAATAATTAAAAAACGGTGAAAGTGTCACTTTTCGTCTGAAATGCTTTGCTGTAAAGGGTTTGAGACAGGTGACACTTTTTTTCAAAGTGTCACTTTTTATGGGTTTTTCTACTTTTTCTGGGGAAATGTATCGACATACTTACATGGAGAATATGACAATAGTGAAGTAAAACAAGTTGTTTTGCTTTCCTTTTAACTACATTCAACAGAGCAAAGAGGCACTTTACTCAAGTAAAACAAGTTGTTTTATCGGGTGACAGTAGGTGACACTTTTTTTGAAAGTGTCACCTATGTTAAGTATCTAAATATCAGAGAATTAAATGCAAAAGTGATACTTTTACTCTTTTTCTCACCATACTTTTTATCAAGGAGCGCTACCGCGTGATGGCGCGTCATTATGGTCAGGTCAGCACCTTCCTCATGCACTGCTGGTTTGCGGTGAGGAAGGTGTGGAAGTGGTAGGCATCACTCTCCAACGATGCCTTTCAGGCCGGTCTTGTTGTAGTAACCTCCATTTTTGAAATCCAGGTTATCTGTCTTAGGAGAACCGTTGTTGCTGAAGATAATCTTGGCGGGACGGGTTGTCAGGTTACCGCTGTAGGTCCATTTCCATACCTTATTCCCGTTAGCGGCACTACCTATGAGTGTGCATGCTTCGCCAGGCCATGAACCGCCGGTGAAGTTGCTGCCATTGTCAATCCATGCCCAGCACATTACTGTCTCTGTCCATCCTGCCGGAGATTCAAAGAATGCGCATGTCTCACCCTCTGATACGGTGCAGAAGGATGGAATCTCCACGGGGATGTCTTCTTCTCTCATATTGATAGTATAATTGCGAGTGATGACCTTCTTGACTTGTCCATCTACGAGAAGACCAACCTTCAGGGTAACTGTGCCTGGGGTGAATGTCAGGGTATATCCGCTTGGCACGGGATTGCTTGTTGCTGTAGGTTCCGAACCGTCAGTGGTATAAACGACCTGTGCCCCTTCGGTGGCAGTAATAGCGCTGAGCATCACCTGCTGAGTGCCTTTGTAGGTGCCTGACGGCAGATCGGCGTAGGCCATGTCCATCGTGGTGGGAAGGTAGTAGGCATAGTGGTAGCCTTGTGTGACTTTACACCACTGCTTGGCGTCTACGACCTCATCGATCTTTTTGACATCGCCTAAGGCTGTAAGCATACGCTCTTCATTGTTGGTACTGGTGATGATGGCATAGTACTTGGCATTGCTACGGAAAACGTTATAGCTACTCTCGCTATTGATACCTGCCAGCTTGCGGGCTGCAACCATAGTCTTGATTTGGGCAGCATAGTCAAGCCAGTGGGGGAGGAATACGCATGGCGTGCCCGGCATAGCCATCAGGTAGGCGTTGGCGGCAAGGGTGTCGCGTTCCAATGGTCCGTTAGAAGAGCCGTCGTTGCGGAGCTGTGTGTCGTGGTTCTCTACGAAGGTCACAGCATAGCGACGATAACTGCCTTGATTGTAGTTTTTGCTTACGAGGGGCCAGTTGCCATCATTTTGGAAGTCCAGGTTGGTCCAGTTGTTGCCTTTGGTAGCATTTCTTACGACATATTTGAATTGGAAGTCGAAGGCGGCACTCTGTATCTTGCCATTGACTTTTGTTCCGTCAATCCAGTTCCTGATGGTATTGGTACCATCCCAGCACTCACCAACGGAGAACTCTGGCTGAGAATAAGCATTGTACATGCCCGTATAGGATGGTGAATAGCCCTTCACCATATCATAACGGAAACCAGCATAACCAAGGTCGTCAAGCAGGAACTTGAGGTAGGCTTTGACGATGTTCTGCACGTTTTCGCTCTTGTGGTCGAGGTCACGCATACCTCCCCAGCCTTCGCCAGTATCGTTGTTGGACGAGAGCTGGAAACCATTGCTGTTGGCCCATTTCAAGGTTGCTCCGTCGTCATCGTTCTTTACAATGTCGGTAGATGTCATCTCGTAGGTAATACCTTGATACGTCTCTTTTGGGAAGTCCACCCAATTGGACAGGTTGCGACGGTGGTTGATGACTACATCTGCAATCGTCTTAATACCCTTTTCCTTGTAGGTAGAAATGAGTGAACGCAACTGAGCCTCAGTGCCAAAGGAACTGTTATAGTTGTTGAACCAATAGAGGTCATCGTAACCCATTGACTTTCCACCACAGTTACCACTCTGGGGCAACCATACCAGATCAAAGGTTCCTGCCATCTCATCGGCCTGACTTTCAAGAACGGTCCATTGCGTCTCGTCGAACGAATCCCAGTAGAATGCCTGAAGCATGACGCCATTGTAGGCAGCAGGCCAACCTACGGCAGCTGTCTGTGATGGTTCTTCAGGTGTTGTCGGCTCTTCGGGTGTTGTCGGCTCTTCAGGTGTTGGAGTAATCGGGTCGTCATCACCGCAGGATACAAATGCCAATGTCAGACAGACAAAAAGCATTGTAAAGAGGCTAAATACTTTTTTATTCATAAGCTATGATGGTGTTTTAGTTATTTGGTGCAAAGATACAAAAATTAATTCTACACCCTTCTTGCTGTCTTCCATCAATAGATTTTTTTGTAATGCAATCGGTTGCATATCGAGTACTAAAAAAGAGGTGGGCAAAAAGATATTGCTCACCTCTTAATTAGTTGGATACGGAGGATTACTCCTCAACAATCTTAGTGCGGGTCTTCTCTACCTGGCGGGTCTTCTCTACTTTCTCCTCGTAGGTCTCGTACTTGGTCACCTTGAAGTTACCCTTACCGGTGATGATGACGCAGCGGTTCTTGTCGTTTTCTGCGAACGGCTGAACGGTGTCACCCTTCCATGTCGTCGTGATGTTGGCAGCGTTGATGCCGTGTTCGTTCACCAGCTTGTTGGTGACACCCTCGGCACGCTCCTTAGACAGACGCTCGTTGATCTCGGCATTACCAGTCTCCTTATCGGCATAACCCGTGACCACAATCTTAGCGTTGGGGTCAGTCTTGATCAGGTCGGCAGCCTCCTTGATGGCGGCATCGATGCCCTGAGCCTGCTCTACGTCGCTGACGTTAATCTGGTAGTAAACCACCTTCTCCATGTTCGACTGCTGGACAGTCTCGACGGGACGCTGCTTCTGGATGGTCTCCGTGTAGGGCTCGTCGACATAGTAGGTCTCAGTGACCTCGCGGGTAGTCTTCTTGGCCTTAGGAGCACCGAACTTCACGGTCAGTCCCAGGAAGGCAGCAATCTGCCAGTCTGATTCGTAGTTGCGCTTCAGGTTGAACTCGTCGTTCTTGTAGTTGGCATCGATTTCGAGACCAAGGGCAATAGCGCGAGAGAGGTTGAAGTTGAACTGAGTACCGAAACGGCCGTTGAACGTGTAGCGGTCGGGGTTGCTCGTCTCTGGACCTACGGTATTATTGCCAAAGTCCTTCTGAGCATGGATGGCATAATATTCCTTGAAGTCCCAGCCATAGTTGGCACCGAAACCAGCCAGCAGTACCCAATCGAAGACATCATTCTGACGGTTAGGGCAGATGAAATTGGTCATGTTGAGCAGCAGGTCTACGTTTCCTGTGACGGCCTTGAACTTATACTTGGTGTCAGCTGCAAGGAATGGGTAGCGGTCTGCTTTCATGCCACCGCCGATTTCCCATCCCTGAGCATGTATGCGAGCACCAATCTTAGAGTTGAAGTAACGACCGAAAGAAACGGCTACCTGAGGCTTGAACAGATCCATCAGTTTATAATGGGTCAGTGTAACCTGTCCACCGCCTTGCACGGTAAAGAAATTGTAGGGATACTTGCTCTCTACGCTCTGTGCTTTGGCTACAGTGGACACTCCGAAGAAGAGTGCCACTGCAGTTGCTATATTAAGAATTCTTTTCATATCCGAATAATGTTTTTAGTTACTTATTATTCTACAGTGCAATAAATCTTGTCAGAAGTCTTACGGGTCGGGTAGAGCTTGATTGTTGAACCTGCAACGCCGAGATTCTTACCATTTGCACCAAGGTCTTCGATTAATGTTGAGGGTTCTACTGAGTCGTTGGCTCCCAAGTTGATAGCCCAGTCATTGTTGACACGGAACTTCCAACCGTCAGCTGTGACGCCTGCTTCTGTAGCTTCATAACAATACTCGTCTTCATTCCAAGACATCTCGACGTCGCCGCCCCAGCCATTGAAGGCGCCAATGATACCCATTGTCTCAACCAATGTGGCCTTGAGTGTTCCAGCCTCCAGGTTTACCTCAATATAGTAAACACCTTCCTCGGCAACCTCGATGTTGTCAGTACCGGTTGCACCTTCCATGGTCTCAAATGTACCGGCATTGATTTGGTCGTCCCAAGAGCCGGCTACACGCTGGAACTTGAAGGCGAGTCCCCAGTTGTTCGGATCTGCTACATAGCAGTAGCCAGTGTAGATGCCGTCAAGAGCTGGCGACTCCAACTTCTGCTCAGCATTAGTCCAACCGTCGGTAGCACCAATGAAGTAGATGAATTGATTGTACACGGCAGCAACAGGGATGAGTTGTATAGTCACGTCCCCGGCATTGATTTTCACTGCTGAACCGTTCTGTACGGCATACAGATAGACAGTGCCATTCAGAGTCTGTGCCTCTTGTACGTATCCATACTTTGAGAAAGCATAGGCAGAGAGTTCCTCACCAGAAATCTTACCGTCACTGGTGGTCTTAAGAATCGAACCGTCTTCAAACACTACCTCTCCTTTTGAGAGCTCAACCCCTTCGGGAAGAGCAGTTTCTGACAAGGTGAAGAGCTGAATGTCCTTAGTACCGCTTATTTCAACGCTGTTGAGATCAATAAGGTCCACTGAGCCAGCGGTAAAACCAGGCACTACGATGGCTCCATCAGGCTGTACCGTTGTCAGACCAGCAAACTCGTTATCCTCAAGACCGCAGGAGGTCATGAACAACCCTGCAAAAGCGAGCATATATAATGATAACTTTTTCATTGTTCTGTTGTTTTTAGAGTTTATGAATCAAATTATTCTGCTGGAGTAATCATCATCTGGTTGGTGATGTCGTTCAGGTAGAAGTGGTAGGTACCGGCATTCACCTTGAGGTTCTTGCCACCATTCTCACCAATGCGGGCGAAGTCCTCGGACGAAGCAACCCATTCACCATCGTAGCTACCCCAACCCCAGTTGGTGCCCCAGTCGTGGTTAGCACGGAACTTCAGTTCGGTCTCGTCGGCGAAGGTGATCTTACCATACCAGTTGTGAGGTGTTACCTGAGTCAAGTCTTCATCGGCTCCCCAGTCATTGAAGCCGCCAATAACCGAGATGCTCTCGTACTCTGCAGGAGCTTGGTCTTCAAGTTTAACCCACTCATAGGTCATGTGGTGCTTGTCGAAGGTGAAGGTGTAGAATTCGCTTGTCGGAGCAACGATGGCTCCAGCATTCTCATTAACAATCTCTCCTGAAGTTGAGTTGTCGCCATCGGTTACACAACCGAATGCGCCGTTCCAGTTCTCCTTCATCAGGTCTTCCAGTGTCCAGATCTTCAGGTTTGCATTGTTCTTGAACTGAGTGGTGTAGGTGTAGATGTCGTCACCCTCGGGATAGAACATAGCCTTGATAGCAACATCCTTGTTCCATTCTGTCAGCGCACCGACCATGAAGAGTTTGGCAAGCTCTACAGGAGGCAATACATAAGAAGTAGTAGCACTAAACTGCACTTCTTTTGAATAAACAGAGGTGGTCTCCTCCATACCGTTGAGGAAAGCATGTACGCGAGCCTTTATATGGGCGGTGAGAGGGAAGTCAACTTCCGAACGTCCAAGCTCGGTCAGACCTGTAGTGACAGCACCTGCTATTTCCTTAGTAGGTACGGTGATAGCCTGACAGTTCTCGTTGGTGGTCTCCGTTGGCTGCCATGAAGACCAAGTGTTACCATCTTCGGAGGCAGCAAATTCCATCAGATATATCACGGGAGCCGTATAACCAAAGTTAGGCTGGTTGGCCTTGAAAGTCATGCTTTCAGAGTTGTCCATGTCAATGGTGTTGGCTGTGATGCCAGGAGCAAAGAGCTCAAAACTGCCGTCAGTGGGAACCGTGAGTACGGGATTCTCATCTCGATCGGTAGAGCATGCAGTAAAGGCTACTAATGCTGTGAGCATCGAAGATAATATGCTTAACTTTTTCATTGTCATTATTGTTTTGATAATATTTCCTTTACTTTTTGATATAGCTGGGCAGCGACTGCCGCCCAGTCTAATCTTTCATATAGGTTTAGTAGTTAGGATTCTGCTTCAAATTCGGATTTGCAATCAGGTCACTTGAAGGCAAGGGGAAGATGTTGCGGTAGGAAGCCAGGGTACCACCACCTGCAGTACCGCCAATCCATACACGGCGAACACCCGTGAAGTTGCCAAAACGAACCATATCCATACGGCGACGTCCTTCGAAGCCGAACTCGCGACTCCACTCGTCCTCAATCTCAGACAGTGAGAATACGCTGAAGTTGCTGTTGGCATGTGCACGATCACGCAGGGCCTTGATGTACTTCAGACCTTCGGCACTGACATTACCGCCGTTCAGGCGTGCATCGGCTTCGGCGTATGTCAGGTAGGCTTCTGCCAGACGGAAGAGCGGGAAGTCGTAGTCAGTATGCTCGGCATTATGGTTGGGTGTGCCATCGGCGTGTGTGTTCAGGAACTTCACGTATCCGTAGCCGTTTGTGAACTCATCCTCAGCCGTCATCTCGTAGGTGTGGTTCTTGGTCATGAAGAGTGCACGGTCATCACCGGCAGCTGCTGTCAGATCGGTAGGTGTGCCTTCAGGAGCATTCTCGAACGGGAACCACTTCTGTACGAAGTAAGGCTTAGCACGGATACCGCCCCAGTTGGCACTGATGCCGGTAGGATAAGCAGCGATATCATCGGCGTTGACCATACCTGCTGTCAGGAATACGCCACCCCAGCTCTGTGTCAGCTCGCCATCGAACAGCACGGGGAATACAATTTCTTTCTGGGCACCGTTAGTGTCGTTGTCGCCCATGAACAGCAGCTGATAGGCATTGTAACCATTGTAAGGAGTCGTGCTGAGCTCGTAGCCGGAGTTGATAGCCTTCTCAGCATAGGTGCGTGCATCAGCCCAACGGGCGGTGCCTGTATAAACCTCTGCATTCAGGTACATACGCATCAGCAGCATGTAGCCAGCTACGACGTCTGCACGGCCATACTTGATGCTCTTTGCTGAAGCCAGTACGTTGCTGCCCTCACCCTCGCCGATAATGTCCTTCAGTTCGCTCTCGATGAAGTTGAATACTTCTGTACGGGTAGCCTGCTGAGGTGCTTCGGCAGTCACGTGCGTGATCATTGGCGGATTGGCAAACATATCCATCAGATAGAAGTAGTACAGTGCACGCATGAATCGAACCTCTGCAATCTTGTGTGAAAGGTCTTCTATGTCAGAAGGTGCATTGTCAAGGAAGTAGTTACACAGGGTGATACCGAACATGCAGCGGTAGTAGATACCGCGAAGCAGCGGGTGGCTGTCGCTCCATGTACCACGGTTGAATTCGGGAATACCACCGTCTGTCAGCCATGCACAGAGAGCCTCGTCAGAAGGCAACTCGTTGGCATACCAAACAACACGCATAAACACCGACATACCTTCGTCAATGTCGCTGGGAAGGTCACTGCTTCCATGAGGGCCGGTCAAACCTGTCAGAGCCAGGTTACCATAAATCTTGTTCAGGATTCCGTCATAGTCAGCCTCGGTGGTTTGCTGTGGGTTAGGGTTGTCAGGATGCAAAGAACCGAAAAGTATGTTGGAATCGTCAGAACAGGCTGTGAAACAGAATGCGGCAATACCCACAAAAGCCACAGCCATTTTATTTTTTATTCCTTTGATAGTCATAATTGTTCTCCTTTATATATTTAATAAGGTAAGGGTTAGAAGTTAAGGTTCACACCAAGGATGGTCGTGAACGGACGAGGATAGATGTTGCTCTCGATACCGCCTTGGATTTCAGGATCCAGGCCGTCATACTTGGTAAGGGTAAGGATGTTCTGTGCAGTAGCATATATACGTCCACTGATGTCCATACCAAACAACTTCGGGAAGGAATAACCTATGGTCACGTTGTCGAGCTTGAAGAAAGAAGCATTCTGAATCCAGCAGTCTGACATGGCCTGTGCGTCAGAAGCGTCAGTCAGTCCGTATTTCAGTGCCAGCGTAGGAATGTTGTGCATGAAGTTCAGCTGTGAGCCCAGACCAGCGGCGCTGATGTAGGTACCGTTGATGTTGGCATTGAACACATGGTTGCCAATGCTTGCACGAGAGTTGAAGCTGAAGTCCCAGTTCTTATAGGTGAGCTTGGTGCCCAGACCCATGGTGAAGTCGGGATCAGAATGGTAGTAGAAGTAGCGGTCGTCACTGTCAAGGATGCCGTTACCGTTTCGGTCTACAAAGGTGTGAGGCACAATGTTGCCATTCTGGTCGTACACCTGACGATATACGTAGAATGAAGATGCGGAATGGCCAGTCTGATAAGCCTTACCATTCTTTGACATACCGATGCCGCCATATTCAATCAGGTCGGAAGCCAGGTCGTCAATCTTATTCTTGTTGTAGGTGAAGTTGTAGGTGATTTCCCAGTTCAGGTCCTTCGAAGCGATAGGACGGACGGTAGCCATGACCTCAACACCAGTATTGTGGAGCTCACCGATGTTACCAACAGTCTGAGCACCGAAGTTAGCACCTGCAGGTACATATACATTGTTGATCAGGTCGGTGGTCTTACGATAGTACCAGTCGGCATTCAGGCTGAAGCGGTTGTTCCACAGCGAGAGGTCGAAACCTGCATCGTAGGTAGTGGTCTTCTCCCATGTCAGGTCGGGATTGTAGACGCCTGGACGTACGGTCTGACCGTTGCCGAAGATGGGATAGTAAGCGTGGTTGTAATTGGCTGTGTAAGTAGGAATGTAGTAGAAGTCGTAACCGATGTTCTGCTGACCGGTCTTACCATAGGTCAGACGTACCTTCAGGTCGCTGACAGTCTCGTTGTCACGCAGGAACGGCTCCTCCTTGACACGCCATGCAAAGGCTGCTGCGGGGAAGTAGCCCCACTCCTTACCCTTGGCAAAGCGAGAAGAACCGTCGGCACGCATGGTGAAGGTGAAGAGGTAGCGGTTCAACAGCGTGTAGTTGACGCGGCCGATCCAAGAACGCAGACGGTTCTCTGATTCCCATGCGGTGATACCGGTAGGCTCACCGTAGTGGTCGCCAGCACCTACAGAAGCAGTCTCAGGAATGATTCCGTATCCCCAATTGTCACTTTCGGCATGGTAGCGCTGCCACTCATAACCCACCTGTGCATCGATGTTATGCACGTCTTTCACCAGTTCCTTGGTGTACTGTGCAAAAATGTTGAAGATGTGGTTGTAGTTCTTGTTCTTGCTCCAGCCGTCCCATCCATAGTAATAGCTTGAGGTTGTGTAGGGATTGTTGGTCGTCTCCTGTCTGGCGCGTGTGAAGTTAGCTGCCAGGTTACCCAGGATGTGCAGGTCCTCAAGACCATGGATAGAATAGTCGAAACCGAAGTTGCCTTGCAGAGTCAGAGCCTTAGACAGTGTGCCGTTGTTCTCAGAGAGAGCGACAGGGTTGGCTGTGGCATTGCTATCGAAAGCATACTGCCAGTTGTTGTCGTTGGGGAACGAAGCTGCCTTTGTCCACTGATAGTAACCGTTGAAGTAGTTGTTGTAGATGTCCTGGTTCAGACGGACAGGCTTCGTCGGATCCATGTATGCTGCAGCACCAACGGAACCGTTGTCCCAGCGGCGCTCGGCGTTCATGATCTTTCCAGAGATGTTCAGACGCAGGTGGTCGTTGAACAGCTGAGGAGCAAGGTTGAAGCTACCTGTGTAGCGGCGGAAGAATGTAGACTTCACGATACCAGGCTGGTTGGTGAAACCGCCAGATACGCGGTAAGGCATGTACTTCGTACCGCCAGTCACGGTGATGTTGTAGTCACGCGAGATGGCAGTGCGATAGATTTCTTTCTGCCAGTCGGTGTTGGCAAACTGCTGATCGCCATTGGCATCGCGGTAGCCCAGCAGAGCGTATTCAGGACTGTCCTCTCCAAATCTCTCCTTGACGAAGTTCTGGAATCCAGGACCGTCGAATACGTCGAGTGTCTTTTTCTTCATCGAGACAGAGACGCTACCGTTGAAGCTGATTTTCGGAGCAGAGTTAGTCTTACCCTTCTTGGTGGTGATAATAATCACACCGTTAGAAGCGCGCGAACCATAAATAGCTGTAGCTGATGCATCCTTCAGCACGGTGAACGACTCAATGTCGTTAGGGTTGATGGATGCCAGGGGGTTCATGCCTGAGATACCTGCAGGGTCGAGCTGCAGACCGTCAACAACATACAGAGGCTCGTTGGAGGCGTTCAGTGAGGCACCGCCACGAATACGGATTGTAGAACCAGCACCAGGAGCACCACCTTCGTTAACGATGCTCAGACCGGCTACCTTACCCGACAGCATGTCATCAGCACTGGTCTGTAGACCATGGCTCATCTCATCGGGTTTGATAGCGGTGACGGCACCAGTCAGGTCGTTCTTCTTGGCACGGCCGTAACCGATGACCACGACCTCGTTCAGGAGAGCCTGGTCCTCTTCAAGTGTTACCACTACATTGGGAGCGGCTTTCACGGTAGAGACCTGATAGCCTACGTAAGTGACCTGGAGGTCGGCTCCCCGATTTGCTTTCACGGTGAAGTTACCATCGAAGTCGGTAGCAGCAGCGTTCTGACTGCCCAGCACGCGTACTGTTGCGCCGATGATAGGCTCACCTGTAGCATCTTTCACATGACCTTTGACAGTCATCTCCTGTGCAAAGGCGCCCATGGATAGGAACAAGCCCATAATAAGGACCAGCATCCTAAACGGAAACTTAATGTTTACCTGCTTCATCATTACATTTAATTAGAGTTAATGTTTGTTAGTATTATTGTTTATTCACGTTTTCGGCTTTTACGGCAATTGCGTTGCAAAGATAGAATAAATCCCATATTCTTTCGTTTTTTTTAAGTATAAAAATGTTGCACGGTGTGCGCAAACGTTTGCATTTATTCTTGAAATAAAAGCAAGGTCAGGAATTATAACGTACAAAAAAAAACTCTATCTTTGCATCGAACAAACTGATAACCAAGATGAAAGAGGGTGCTGCTTTAACAATGAAAGACATAGCGAGAGAGTTGGGAATCTCTGTCGCTACTGTGTCGCGTGCCCTGAAAGATTCTCCCCGTATCTCCAAGGAGCGTCGCGAGATGATCCAGGCTTATGCACGTGAGCATAATTTTACACCTAACGTGCTGGCCGAGTCGCTGCGCCACAGCAGGGTTCAGCCGCAGAAGGTGATTGGCGTCATCGTGCCCGAGTTGGTACATTACTACTTTGACTCGGTACTGAAAGGTATTGAGGAGGAGGCTTCGGCTCATGGTTACCATATCATGGTGGCTCAGAGTGGCGAGAGCTATGAGCGTGAGGTGAAGCTGTGCCGGTCGTTCTATGAGAGTAAGGTATGCGGCATCATTGTATCGCAGGCCAAGGATACGCAGCAGTACGAGCATTTCCAGCGTCTGATAGACTCTGGCGTACCCTTGGTGTTCTATGATCGTATCTGTACTGGCGTGAATGCCAGTCGTGTGGTGGTGGACGACTACCTGGGGGCTTATAATGCCGTGTCCTATCTGATAGACACCGGTTGCCGTCATATCGCATTCTTTGGCGGCCCTATGAATCTGGAGATATCCAAGAACCGCTTCAATGGTTATAAGGATGCGCTGCTGAAGCATGGTCTGCCGTTTGACGAGCGACTGACCCGCGAGTGCGACAACCGTTCTGCAGCCGAGGAGGTGACGATGACGCTGTTTGAGGACGAGCCTTATCCTGATGCATTCTTTGCCATCAATGACGATACGGCTGTCGGTATTCTCCACATGGTGAAGAATATGGGCATGCGGGTGCCTGAGGATGTCAGTATCTGTGGTTTTACCAACGGAGAGCGAGCCACGTCGTGCGACCCGATGTTGACGACGGTGGAGCAGCGTGGCATCCGTGTAGGTGAGGAGGCCGCCAACATCCTGATAGGTCATGTTGAGGGCACCATCTCGCCAGACAAGGTGGAGCGTCGCATCGTGCGTACCCGACTCATCATACGAGGTACCACGAGGTAATGCTTAATGCTTAATGCTTAATGCGTAATGCTTAATTGATAGAGATTTTTAATCTACGAATGATGAAACTGAAAGAAGATAATATTATAGCTGCTAAAAGTTTTGCTTTCGCCGTCAGATGTGTAAACTTGTATAAATTCCTGTGTGAAGAAAAACATGATTATGTCATCGGCAAACAACTATTGCGCAGCGGAACAAGTATAGGAGCTAATGTGAAAGAGGCTATTCGCGCTGTTTCAAAAGCCGATTTTTCCGCTAAAATGGGTATTTCGCTCAAGGAAGCAAGTGAGTCGGAATTTTGGATAGAACTTTTGGCTGATACGGGCTATATAACCAGCCAACAGGCAGAGAGTATTTTGGCTGATTGTCGTGAGTTGTTAAAACTCTTAATGTCTATTTCTAAATCAAGTAAACAATAATTATGCATTAAGCATTATGAATTATGCATTAGAACTATGAAACAAAAACCTAATTTGTCATTTTGGAAGCTCTGGAATCTGAGCTTCGGATTTTTTGGAGTGCAGATAGCGTATTCGTTGCAGAATGCCAATATCTCTGGAATCTTTGCAACATTGGGGGCCGACCCCCATACGCTGAGTTTTTTCTGGGTGCTGCCACCGTTGATGGGAATGCTTGTGCAACCGATTGTTGGTACGCTCAGCGATAAGACCTGGACACGCTTCGGCGGTCGTATCCCCTACCTGTTTGTAGGTGCTGCGGTCGCTGTGGCAGTCATGTGTATGTTGCCCAATGCCGGATCGTTCGGATTGTCGGTGGGTGCCGCCCTGTGGTTCGGAGCCTGTTCTTTGATGCTTTTGGATACCAGCATCAACATGGCGATGCAGCCGTTTAAGATGATGGTGGGCGACATGGTGAACGAGCAACAGAAGGGCAAGGCCTATTCTATCCAGTCGTTCCTGTGCAACGCCGGCGGACTGGTAGGTTTCGTGTTCCCCTTCTTCTTCACTGCTATTGGTATCGCCAATACCGCACCGGAAGGTCAGGTGCCCGACTCCGTCGTCTATTCGTTCTATATCGGTGCAGCCATCCTTATTCTTTGTGTCATCTACACGGTAATGAAAGTGAAGGAATGGCCTCCCAAGGAGTACGCGGAGTACAATCCCACTCCTGAAGCCGAGACAAAGGCCAGCTGGTTCACATTGTTGAAAAAGGCTCCGGCAGCATTCTGGCAGGTTGCCCTGGTGCAGTTCTTCTGCTGGGCCGCCTTCCTGTATATGTGGACTTACACCACGGGTACCATCGGTGACACGGTGTGGGGAACCTCTGACGTGAAGTCACTGGGCTATCAGGATGCCCGCAACTGGACGGGTATTATCTTTGGCGTACAGACGCTGGGAGCCGTCGTCTGGGCTGTGGTGCTGCCAAAGTTCCGTAACATGAAGATTGCCTATTCCTTCAGTCTGGTACTGGGAGCAGTAGGCTTTGCCATGGTGCCGTTTATCAGCAACCAGTATTTGCTCTTCGTGCCTTTCCTGCTCATCGGTTGTGCTTGGGCGGCTATGTTGGCCATGCCCTTTGCCCTGGTTACCAATGCTCTGCAGGGCTATGGACACATGGGAGCCTATCTGGGCTTGTTCAACTGCGCCATCTGCGTGCCGCAGATTATTGCTGCCCTGCTGGGCGGAACAGTCCTCTCGCTTGTGGGTAGCCACCAGTACAACATGATGCTCGTCTCAGCAGTCAGCCTGGTTATCGGTGCTGCCTGTGTTTTTGCTATCAAGACCAAAAAGTAGAATGGAACAATCTGCATTCTTTGAAGTCTGCGGGTGGGTAGCCAGTATTACGATGATACTGGGCTATCTGCCGCAAGCTATAGAAACAATCCGTACACGTAATACTGACGGCATCGCTCTGCCCACGTTCCTGATGATGGCCGTGGGCGGTATGTGCTTCATGCTGCAGGGCGTGCTGCACAAGCCCGACATATTGTGGGCTCTCTTTCTAACGAATCTGATAACGACCACGTGCAGTGTTATAGTATTCAGCATCAAGGTCTACAACGACTATTTCAAAAATAGTAAGTCGGGCGGCCGATGAGAAAACTGTTCCTTTCGCTCCTGTTTTTGGCAAGTGCCATGTCGGTTGGAGCTCAGCACCGCAGTAATGCCATCGATGATGTGTTGCAGCACACGCCGATGGCGGCTGTGTTTGTGCTGAAAGCCTGCGACCTGGACAATCAGACATCGTGGGAGGAACTGGCGCTGAAGGCGGGAGCCTCCTATCTGATGGGTGCTGCCGTGACCTATCCGCTGAAGCAGGTGATCGGCGAGCGGCGTCCTGATGACAGCGACAGCCGTTCGTTTCCCTCTGGTCATGCCATGTTTTCCTTTGCCGGTGCGACGATGCTCCACCATGAGTTTGGACATGTGTCGCCGTGGGTCTCCATCGGCGGCTTTGGTGTGGCGGCCCTGGTGTCGGTCGACCGCGTGATACGCGATCGCCACTACCTGCACGATGTGTGTGCCGGAGCGGCTATCGGCATACTGAGTACCGAGTTGACATACTTTCTGAAAAAGAAACTATTCAAGTCGGACCATGTAGATATTTCCTTTGTGGGCAACGGTTTTGAATTGGCCGTGAGGTGGTAAGGATGCAAACGTTTGCATCCTTTCTTGTTTCTATTCTTGCACATCTTTTATATCCATAAAGAGAAAAAGTCGTAACTTTGACGCAAGAATATATAACTAAAAGCAATATGAAATTACTATTCAACCTTGAGTATCAGACCACTTTCGGAGAACAGCTGGTCTTGAACTTCCTAAACGGAAACGGTAAGACCGAGAGTCACGCGATGGGAACGCATGACGGGTTGCACTGGACATTGGAGTGCAGCAAGACGGTCAAGTCGGGTACCTGCCTGGATTATTATTACAGCGTGAAGCGTGGCGAGGACGTCGTGCGCCACGAGTGGTTGGTAGAGCCCCACCGGTTGGAAATGGTGGCCCTGCACGGTGGCCGCTACACTTTGTACGACCGCTGGATAGATGTGCCGGAAGACAGCTATCTCTACTCTTCGGCTTTCACTGATTGCGTGGCAAAGCGAGAGCTGGGCGCTGTGGTTGCGACACAGTCGCAACACACGGTGTTGATGAAGGTGAGGGCGCCGCAGTTGCGCTCCGGCGACCGTCTGGCCATCGTCGGCGAATCAGAGTGCCTGGGTGGTTGGGACTGCACGAAGGCAGTCATCATGACCGAGCAGCAGCATCATGAGTGGCAAGTGTGCCTGGATGCCGACCAGATAGAGGCCGAGATGGAATTTAAGTTCGTCATCATAGGCGAAAACGAGACAATATGGGAGAATGGTGACAACCGTCATGTGCTGTTGCCGGAACTGAAGAAGGGCGAGGTGGTCAGCTATGAGCTGGCCCAGGCAGTGTTCTCGCTGCCCCAGTGGCGGGGTGCCGGTACGGTGGTTCCCGTCTTCTCGCTGCGGAGTGAGGGTAGCTTCGGCGTCGGTGACTTCGGTGACTTGAAGCTGATGATAGACTGGTGTGCCAAGACCCACCAGCGTGCCCTCCAGATATTACCCATCAACGATACGACCATCACGCATACCTGGCAGGATAGCTATCCCTACAACTCTATCAGCATCTACGCCTTGCATCCGCAGTACACCGACCTGCGCCAGCTGGCTGAGATTAAAGATGAAAAATTAAAGATGAAATATGAGGTGCTGCGCAAGGACCTCAACGCCCTGCCTCAGATAGACTATGAGCGTGTGAATACAGCCAAGATAGAATATCTGCACATCATCTTTGACCAGGAATGGTCGAAGATACAGCGCACCAAAGCCTATAAGGAGTTCTTTGAGCGCAACAAGGAGTGGCTGGTGCCCTATGCCGACTACTGCGTCAACCGCGACCATTACGGTACGGCTGACTTCCGCCAGTGGAAGACCACCCTGTCGTCTCCCGAGGAAGGTGCTTTCTGGTACTTCGTACAGTTCAACCTCGACCAGCAGATGCGTGCAGCCCATGAGCATGCCCAGCAGCACGGCATCATCCTGAAGGGTGACATCCCCATCGGCATTTCGCGCGATGGTGTTGAGGCATGGGTAGAGCCGCGCTATTTCAATATGAACGGACAGGCCGGTGCTCCGCCTGATGCTTTCTCTGCCAACGGACAGAACTGGGGCTTCCCCACGTACAACTGGGACGAGATGCTCAGTGACGGATGTCAGTGGTGGGTGCGTCGTTTCCGTAAGATGGCCGAATATTTTGATGCCTATCGCATCGACCATGTGCTGGGCTTCTTCCGTATATGGGAGATACCCATCGATGCCGTCCACGGTCTGCTGGGACAGTTCTCGCCTGCTTTAGGCATGAGCCGTGAGGAGATAGAAGCCTACGGACTGCAGTTCAATGAGGAGCACATGACGCGCCCCTTCATTGCCGACTGGACCCTGCAGCGCATCTTTGGCGAGCGTACCTCGTATGTCAAGGCGCACTATCTGCAGCGTAAGCACGATGATATCTGGGAGATGAAGCCTGAGTTCGACACCCAGCGCAAGATAGAGCAGTTCTTCAAGGACAAGAACGACGACTACCTGCGCGACGGTCTCTATGCCCTCATCAGCGACGTGCTCTTCGTGCGCGACCGCAAGGATCCTAATAAGTTCCATCCACGTATCGGCGTGCAGAACGATTTCATCTATGAGGCATTGTGGGACAAGGATAAGGATGCCTTCAACCGTCTGTACAATGACTACTTCTATCGTCGAAACAACCAGTATTGGTATCACGAGGCCATGAAGAAACTGCCTCGTCTGACGCAGGCCACCCGCATGCTGGTATGTGCCGAAGACCTGGGCATGGTGCCCGACTGTGTACCCTGGGTGATGAACGAGTTGCGCATCCTGTCGCTCGAGATCCAGTCGATGCCCAAGAATCCGAGGGTACGTTTCGGTCATCTGTCGCAGAATCCCTACCGTTCAGTTGCCACCATCTCTACTCACGACATGGCCACGTTGCGCCAGTGGTGGGACGAGGACGATGAGCAGACACAGGCTTACTACAGTCAGATGCTCCATCATCCCGGCTTAGCTCCTCATCCGCTGCCTGGATGGTTGGCCAAGGAGATTGTGTCGGCCCACTTGATGTCGCCCTCTATGCTCTGCCTGCTGTCACTGCAGGACTGGCTCTCCATTGACGAGCGTCTGCGCCTGCCCGACCAGAATGGCGAACGCATCAACATCCCTGCCAATCCGCGTCACTACTGGCGTTGGCGCATGCACCTCAGCATTGAGCAGCTGATGGCCGACACCGACTTCAACCGTGAGGTCACCGTGCTGATGAAACAGAGTGGCAGATAAGCATACGACAACTTTTTATTTGACGACAACTTAGACAACTCAGACAACTTTTTATGAAAAGGACATTATTGATATTACTGTGCATAGCGACAGGAATGATGATACACGCTACCGAGATAACATCACCTGGAGGAAAGGTGAAGGTGAAGTTCTGGGTCGATGACAAGGGACGGCCCACCTACGAGATGACCTATAAGGACAAGGCAGTGGTGCTGCCCTCGCACTTAGGTCTGGAACTGGCTAAGGACAAGCATGCCTCCAAAGGTATGGACGAGCGCGACCTGATGGACCATTTCGCCATCACGAAGGAAGAGACTCGCGAGTTCGACGAGACTTGGCAGCCCGTCTGGGGCGAGACCCGCGACATCCGCAACCACTATGTGGAGTATGCGGCAACGCTGTCACAGCAATGGAAGACCCCCCGTGTCACGGCAGGCGAAGGCCAGCGCGGCATGTATGAGGAGCACCACCAGCGCACCATCGTCATCCGCTTCCGCGTCTACGATGAAGGTATCGGTTTCCGCTACGAGTTTCCCCAGCAGCGCGAGCTGAACTATTTCCTCATTCAGGAGGAGCGCAGTGAGTTTGCCATGACCGGCGACCACATAGCATGGTGGTTGCCGGGTGACTACGACACACAGGAGCAGGAGACGCAGGAGAGCCGGCTGTCGGAGATACGTGACCGCCATCGTCAGGCCGTCAACTGGGGCAACTCGTCTGTGGCAGTCTTCTCAGAGACAGGCGTACAGACCTCTCTGCAGATGAAGACCGACGACGGTCTGTTCATCAATATCCACGAAGCTGCCTGCATCAACTACGCCACGATGCACCTGGAGCTGGTCGATGCCAAGACGACGGCACTCACCACCAAGCTCAGTGGTCACAGCAATGTCTATACCCCCGACCCCAAACCCTCTGCGTATTATTCAAATATCAAATCTCAAAACTCAAATCTCAAACCTTATACCTTTGTCAGTCATCTGACGCCCGATGCAACAGGCCTGAAGGGCTGCATGCAGACACCCTGTCAGACGCCTTGGCGCACGGTTATGGTCAGCGATGATGCCCGCGACATGCTGTCGAGCAATCTCATCCTCAACCTCAACGAGCCTTGCGCCCTTGACGACACCTCGTGGATTCATCCCACGAAGTACTGCGGCGTGTGGTGGGAGATGATTGTCGGCAAGTCCTCGTGGAACTACACCGACGACTTCCCTTCTGTATATATAGATAAGGTGGACTGGACGAAGGTGAAGCCCAACGGCCGTCATGCCGCCAATAACGAGAAGGTGAAACGCTACATCGACTTTGCCGCCGAGAACGGACTCGACCAGGTGCTGGTAGAGGGATGGAACATCGGTTGGGAGGACTGGGCCAACATGTGGAAGCGCGATGTCTTCGACTTCGTCACGCCCTATCCCGATTTCGACATCAAGATGCTCAACGACTACGCCCATTCGAAGGGTGTCAAGCTGATGATGCACCATGAGACCAGCAGTTCGACTCAGAACTACGAGCGTCACATGGAGAAGGCCTACCAGTTGATGAACGACTACGGCTACGATGCCGTGAAGTCGGGTTATGTAGGTGACATCATCCCGCGTGGCGACCACCACTACTCACAGTCGATGAACGACCATTACCTGTATTGCATCAAGGAGGCTGCCAAGCACCATGTCATGGTCAATGCCCATGAGGCCGTGCGCCCCACGGGACTCTGCCGTACCTATCCCAACCTGGTAGGCAACGAGGCTGCCCGCGGTACGGAATACGAGGCATTCGGCGGGTCGCGTCCCGATCATACCGTCATCCTGCCCTTCACCCGACTGCAGGGCGGACCGATGGACTATACCCCAGGCGTGCTGGAGACTCAGTTGAGCACTTGGAGTGACAACAAGAACTTCGTCCATACCACGCTCGTCGGTCAGCTGGCCCTCTACGTGACCATGTACAGTCCCCTGCAGATGGCAGCCGACCTGCCTGAGAACTATGCCAAGTTCATGGATGCCTTTCAGTTTATCAAGGATGTGGCTTGCGACTGGGACGACTCGAAGTATCTGGAGGCCTCGCCTGCCGACTACATCACCGTGGCTCGTAAGGCCAAGGGTACCGACAACTGGTTTGTAGGAGGCAAGTGCGACGAGAACGGTCACCAGACGACGCTGATACTCGACTTCCTCGACAAGGGCCGTCAGTATGAGGCTACCATCTATGCCGATGCCAAGGATGCCCACTACGAGACCAACCCGAAAGCCTACACCATCACGAAGAAGACGGTGAAGCAAGGAGACAAACTGAAACTGCAGGAAGCCCCCGGTGGTGGCTTCGCCATATCATTAATAGCTAAGTAATCATGAAACGACTGTTATTCGGAGGAGCCATGGCTCTGTTGATAGCCTGTGAACCAGCCAAGGACGCTGCGTTCCATTTCGATGAGATGACTTACTCGCCCAGCGAGACAGTATTCAAACTATTTGCACCGGCCGATGCCGAATGCCGTGTGGTGCTCGACAACGATACGCTGCCGATAACCCTGACTGCCGATTCCATCTGGACGGCTACAGCCAAGGGCGACCAGAAGGGCAAGACCTACGAGTTTGTGGTCAACGGGGTGACTTCGCCTGGCGTCTTTGCCAAGGCTGTCACCGTCAATGGGCAGAAAGCTGTCGTTGTCGATATGAATGATACCAACCCGGCAGGGTGGGAGAGCGACCGGCACGTGTGGCGTCCCTGGCAGGACATCGTGGTCTACGAGATGCACCATCGCGACTTCTCCATCAACCGGCCCGAGGCTCAGCATAAGGGTAAGTTCCTGGCGCTGACCGAGCCGTGGGCTGCCGACTACCTCAAGGAACTGGGTGTGACGGCCATACACATCCTGCCCAGCTACGACTATGGATCAGTAGACGAGACGCGCCTAAACGAGCCACAGTATAACTGGGGCTACGATCCCGTGAACTACAACGTGCCCGAGGGTGGCTACTCTACCGACCCCTACGATGCCACCTGCCGTATCAAGGAGTTCAAGCAGATGGTGCAGGCCATGCACCAGGCTGGCATCGCCGTCATTCTCGACGTGGTCTATAACCATACTTATAATATAGACAACTCCAACTTCCAGCGCACCTATCCCGACTACTACTACCGCAAGACCGCCGACGGCAACTACAGCAACGGTTCGGGCTGTGGCAACGAGACGGCTTCCGAAAAGCCTATGATGCGCCAGTTCATGATAGAGAGCGTGAAGTACTGGGTCAACGAGTATCATATCGACGGTTTCCGCTTCGACCTGATGGGCTGTCATGACATCACCACCATGAACGAGATACGTCGTGCTCTCGACGAGATAGACCCGCAGATCTTCATCTATGGCGAGGGCTGGAGCGCAGGCTCCTGCGGTCTGCCCGGCGACTCACTGGGTCTGAAGGCCAATGTGCCTCAGATGCCTGGCATCGCAGCCTTCTCTGATGATATCCGCGATGCCCTGCGCGGCCCGTTCAGCGACGACACCAAGGGTGCCTTCCTTGCTGGTCTCGCAGGACTGGAGGAGAGCCTGAAGGCAGGTATCGCCGGTATGATAGAGCACCCGCAGGTGGACTACACCAAGGTGAACTACTCGCAGAAGCCTTACGCCCTGGAGCCCACGCAGATGATGGCTTACGTCTCATGCCACGACGACATGTGTCTGGTGGACCGTCTGAAGTCCAGTATCCCCGGTTTGAAGGAGGATGAGCTCATCCGCCTCGACCTGCTGGCACAGACGGCAGTGTTCACTTCTCAGGGTGTGCCCTTCATGCTCAGCGGTGAGGAACTGCTTCGCGACAAGAAAGGTGTGCACAACTCGTTTGAGTCGCCAGACAGCATCAACCAGCTCGACTGGACACACAAGCAGACCTATCCGCAGGTGTTCGACTACTACAAGAACCTCATCGCCTTGCGCAAGGCTCATCCTGCCTTCCGTCTGGGCAAGGCCGACCTGGTACGTCAGCACCTGGAGTTCCTGCCTGGTGGCGATTGCCTCGTGGCCTTCCGCCTGAAGAACCATGCCGGTGGCGACGAGTGGCAGGACATCATCGTCATCCTCAATGCCAACCGTACGGCCCAGACGGTCGACATCCCCGAAGGTACATATACTGTTGTCTGCTGCGACGGCAAGATTGATGCCACCGGTCTTGGCGAGGTCAACGGCAACCAAGTACAGGTGGCCCCACAGTCAGCACTAATCATACACAACTAATATGAAACGAATACTATTCTTGATGCTCCTTTTAGGGCAAATGATGACAATGAACGCAGCAAAGCCGAAAGTGACCGTCGACCGCATTGACCCCACGGACTGGTATGTAGGTATGAAGAATCCTTCGGTGCAGCTGATGGTCTATGGACAGGGTATCCGCGACATCAAGGATGTCACGACTGACTATCCTGGAGTGAAGATTGACAGTCTGGTGCGTCTCGATTCGCCCAACTACCTGTTGATCTATATGAACTTGAGTGGTGCCCAGCCTGGCACGATGACGTTGCAGTTCCAGGGCGAGAAGGGTAAGCCGCTGAAGGTGGACTACCTGTTGAAAGCCCGTGAGATGCCAGGAAAGGACCGTCGTGGTTTCGACATCAGCGACGTGCTCTACCTGCTGATGCCCGACAGGTTTGCTCAGGGAATGAGCCTCTCCACCGACCCCGCCAAAGGGAGGGGAGACGTGAAGCATCCGTATACTGTTGACAGGTCTAAACCTTCGCTGAGACATGGTGGTAATATTGCGGGCATCCGCGAACATCTCGACTACTTCTGCGAGTTGGGCGTCACGGCATTGTGGTTCACACCTATCCTCGAGAACGACTCGCCCGACATGATGGAGACCTGGAGCACCTATCACGGCTATGCCTGTACCGACTACTACCGTGTGGATCCCCGCTTCGGCACCAACGATGACTATCGCCAGCTGATAGACGAGTGTCACCACAAGGGACTGAAGGTGGTGATGGACATGATCTTCAATCACTGTGGCTTCGAGCATCCCTGGGTGGCCGACATGCCGTCGAAGGACTGGTTCAACCTCTCTGAGTGGCTGGAGCAGTCGGGTGGCAAGAGCGATCCGCGTGGTACCGATTTCCTGCAGACCTCGTACAAGCTGACGCCTGTCCTCGACCCCTATGCTTCGGAGGTTGACCGCCGTGAGACGCAGGATGCCTGGTTCGTTTCTACCATGCCCGACCTGAACCAGAACAACCCCCACCTGATGCGCTACCTCATTCAGAACAGTATCTGGTGGATAGAGACCGCCGGCATCGACGGCATCCGCATGGATACCTATCCCTATGCTTTCCGTGAGCCGATGGCCCAGTGGATGAAGGAACTGGACGTGGAGTATCCTAACTTCAACACCGTGGGCGAAACGTGGGTTACCGTGCCTGCCTATACCGCAACGTGGCAGAAGGACTCGAAGCTCTCAGAGATGAACTCCTATCTGAAGACCGTCATGGACTTCTCCTTCCAGGAGTCGCTCGACTCGGCCAAGCATGAGGAGACCGACGGCTGGTGGCGTGGCTACAACCGTCTGTACAACTCGTTTGTCTATGACTACCTTTATCCCAACCCCTCGTCGGTGATGGCCTTCCTCGACAACCACGACACAGACCGCTTCCTGGGCGACACGCAGGACTCGCTGGCTCTGAAGCAGGGACTGGCGCTGCTGCTCACCGTGAACCGCATACCTCAGCTCTACTACGGTACGGAGATTATGATGAACGGCACGAAGGCGGAGACCGACGGTCATGTACGTAAGGACTTCCCCGGCGGCTTCCCTGGCGATACGCACAATGCCTTCACGAGGGAGGGACGCACGCAGACGGAGAATAATATGTTCCGTTGGCTGAGTCGTCTGCTCCACTGGCGTCAGAACAATCCGCTCATCACCAGCGGTAAGATGATTCAGTTCATTCCCCACAACGGCATCTATGTCGTAGCCCGTAAGTTTGGCGGTCGCACGTCGATGACCATCCTCAACGGCACCACGAAACCAGCTACGCTCGAGGTGAAGCGCTACAGCGAGATTATCGGAAAGGCCCGCAGAGCCAAGGACGTGCCTACCGGCCGCTTCTATGACCTGACCAGGAATCTGGAGCTGAAACCGCGTCAGGCACTGGTGCTCGCCTGGTAAACCCTTGATACAATAAGAAGCGGCCCCCTCTGCCATGCGCAGGGAGGGCCGTCTTCTTTTTATTTCCGTCGCTCGCGTTCAAAGTGGATGTCCTTGTAGAGGTCGGGACGGCCGTCACTGCTCTCTGGGAGGAAGTGGAGGCGCACGCCCCGGATGTGTTTGCGGGCATTGAACTCTTCGGGTGAGTCCACTTTGTCGCTTTCAATCTCGAGCTTCATTAGCCCCCAGGTGTCGAGTCGCACTTTGTCGCCACGACGCAGGTGGTCGTTGATGACTTCCGACAGGCCCATCATGGCCGTGGTCAGCTCGCCTATGGCGAAGCCGTTGCTCGAAGGAGGTGGAGTAGAGCTTGCGCTCCTTCACGTCCGTGCGCTGAATGAGATGTTTCAAGAAGGCTGTCTGTGCCTCGTCTTGGGGCAGCCCTCCGCCTGTCAGCTCGTAGGCTAGGAGCACCTTCAGCGACTGTCCGTTACTGTCCACCTCTTTCAGCGTTACATACTTTTCTTTCTGCTGCTGACAGTGGGAATACCTCATCAGCACCTTCGTTTTCTCGTCTATCAAGGGTTTGTTGTTTTTTATACAGGTTAGTTTGCTGATTCTAATGCCGTTTCTTACGGCTATCACTATGATTCCTGCAAAAACAGTGCCCGTTTACTCCTGAATTCTCGAGAGAATGGAGCCGTAAAGTGCCGCTTTGCCCATACCAAATGACTTTCTTACTCCTCAATTCTCTCGAGAATTCACCGCCATACGGCTTACTGGCTCTGAAAAACTCACGTCCTCCAACTGATCAACACTGCCATACTGTCATGCTTCTGTCATCCATGTCACCCATGAAAATGGTTGCAAATGGCCTGTATATCGAAGACATGTCACCCTGTCACCCTTAACCTTTAAAATTCATTATTATTGTATGACCGTGCAGAGTTTAAGTACGTCTTCGTCGAAGGTCTCTTTGTTGATGGCCTTGTTCTTGATAACTGAGCGGCAGTTGTAGATGGTCTGAATAGAAAGGAACAACAGGCCTGCGATGTCGGCAGTGCTCTTAACGCCTAGTCGTATCAGGGCGAACGTGCGTAGCTCTGTGGTCAGTGCGACAGGTGATTTGGGTTGTATGCGGGCATCTTCTGTGAGCAGGGCGTTGAATTCCTCAGTGAATGTGGGATAGAGTTCAAGGAATGCCTTGTCGAAACGATTCAGGAATGTGGCTGCATCCTCTTCGGAGATACGGGCAGAAGAAATGGTCTGTAGTAGCTCCTGTGTCTGGTTGGCCTTGATCTTTCGCTTCACCAGTGTCTGGTATTTCCCCAGCTTATCGATATATTTGGCACAGAGATCAATATAGATGGATGCCAGTCCTTCACGCCGTTTGTTGGTATCGACCAGTTTTGTGTTCAGTTCCTCCAGTTGCCTGTTCAGCTCGGCCTGATGCTGGTTGCTGTCTGCCAGCTGTTGGTTCAGGGCAATCAGCTGTTCGTTGTTTTCTGCCAGGTCTTTTCTTCGGGCAGCCAGTTTCCTGTTCTGACGCTGTATGTAGAATGACGTGCAGAGCAGGCCTATGACGAGAAGCGAGATGAAGAAGATGGCATAACGGAGGAACTTGTTCTGTTTCTTGACCACCGCCTGGTAGGAGGACATGATTTGCGGCATGATGCGCGATATTTCCAGAATGCGCAGACGGTTATTGTAGTACTTGGCATCCTCCATCGAGGTATAGATATAGCGTTCGGCCCGTTCTATGTGGTCGTCGTCCTTCTGGAACAGGAGCAGTGCCAGTGTCTGCAATGCCACATTCTCCATGGTGCAGCATTTCAAGTCGCTTAGCGATGCCTTGATAAGAAACTCCTCATATTTCTCCAAATCGCCCCCTTCCTTGTAATTGCCTGCCAGTGCAAAGGCTGCCATGGCATAGACTCGCGACTCTTCCGGAACGGTACTCAGGATATGATGATAGTATTCTCTGGCTGCCTTTGGGTCGGGATTTACATATACGTTCTGCTCGCCTTGATAGTACTGATAGTACGGGTCACTGGAATCAGCATGTTGCATGGCCAGTTGCAGGTAGTCATTGCCTTTCTTCCGGTAATTGGGCGAGAAGGTCTGGTCATGGCAATAGTCGCTCCAATAACTATAGGTAGAGAAGAAGGTGAAATAGTATTTGAAGAGATACTTGGGATTGATATCCTCAGTGTTGATCAGTTCCAAAGTATTGACGGCTTCGGTGTAGAGTCCGCCAATGGCCAGGATTTCTGCCAGATTTATTCGGAACAAGTCTATATAGTCGTGGTCCTTCTGCCTCTCTGCCAGCGACAGCCCCTGGTGGGCAACGGTCAAGGCAGAGTCGAACTTGAATACGTAATATTCATGGTACAGCTCATTCAGGGTTTTCAGCATGGCTATGCTGTCTGTCTGGGCGTGCAGTTTTTTCTTTATGAAGTCAATCTTTTTTTCTTTCGACAGGATGAATTGCTCTCGCTTGCTGATAGTGGCATCCAACTCGTCCAACAGCATTTGGTCGTCAGCAAACATGGAAGTTGACAACGCAAAAAAGGAAAACAGTAGTATAATTCTGGTCATGTTATTTGGTTTTGGGTGCAAAAATAAATAAAATCATCTAATCCATATCATTTACTATTCATTTTTTAAGGATTATTATATCTTTCTGATTTACAGCGAGGTTGGAGTCAACCAACGGATGTGCAATTTACTATATGTTTACTATAATGTATTAGGTATATAATAATTTCATATCTTTGCAGCAGATTTTAATCATTAACAATTAAAACCATCATGCGAAAAACGAAGAAACTAATTTCAAACCGCCTAATGTTCGGTCTGCTTGGCTTACTGTTGTCGTTAGGTGCTCTTGCACAGAACATCCAGGTGCAAGGAGTTGTGAAGGACGAGGCGGGTGAAGCCGTCATCGGTGCTTCTGTCATGCAGAAGGGGAAGAATAACGGAACTGTCACCAATCTTGATGGTCAGTTCTCGCTGTCAGTCCCCTCTCATTCCAAGTTGGTCATTTCATACATAGGCTATTCAACGCAAGAGGTAGCTGTGGATGGAAAGACCGCTCTCTCAATCATTCTGAAAGAAGACAACCAGTCGCTCAACGAAGTCGTAGTGATTGGTTATGGAACGATGGACAAGAAAGAACTGACATCGGCCATCTCGCATGTGGGAGAGAAAGACTTCCTGACGGTCAGTTCCCTGGATCCCTCGATGATGATTCAGGGCAAGGTGGCTGGTGTGTCGATCACCAACACGGGAAGTGGCGACCCCAACAACCAGGCCAGCATCCAGATCCGTGGTGTCTCGTCACGCTCGGCAGGCCTGGGTCCGCTGATTGTCATCGACGGTGTTCCTGGCGGCAATCTGACCAATATCAACCCCAATGACATTGCCTCGTTCGACGTCCTGAAGGATGGTGCCGCCTCAGCTATCTATGGTACGCGAGGTTCTAACGGTGTCATCGTAGTAACCACGAAGAAAGGCAGCAAGGACGGTCGTGTTAACACCTCTTATTCCAGCATGCTCTCCTGGGATGTCATCAACAAGGAGCTGAAGATGATGAATGCGCAGGAGTACCGTGACGTGAGGTTAGGATGGGGTGACACCGGTGTTGAGCTGGGTGGCAACATCGACTGGCTTGACGAGGTGTCGCGTACTGGAGCTACTATGCAGCATACTCTGACACTCAGTGGTGGCAACGACAAGAACAACTACCGCGTCAGTGTTGACTACCGCGATGCCAATGGTATTGACCGTCGCTCTTCACGCGAAGAATATGGTGCGCGCGCCTCTGTGATGCATACCACCAAGAACGGGTTGTTTACCCTCACTGCCAATATTGCTCCACGTGTGATTGACCGCAACAATGCCGACTGGAGTGTCTTCAAGGATGCCATCGAGGCCAATCCCACGACACCGCTCATGGATCCCGAGAACCCGTCACTATACTATAATTTCATGGGACAGGTCGTAGGTTCGAACCCCGTAGAACGTCAGTTGTTGGAGACCGACCATGCCGACACCCGTCTTCTGGACTGGGACGGAACAGTGAAATTGAACCTGTTGCCTCTGCTGGCAAAGGAAGGGAAAAGCAACCACCGCCTCTCCACCCAGCTGATGTTTGCAGACCACCAGTATTCGAACGACAATACGTGGTTCCGGCCCTCTACCAGCACCATTGCCATCAACAACGGCCGTGACGGTGAAGCCAGCCGTTCCTACAGCAAGGAAAGCCAGCACGTGCTGGAGTGGCTCACCAATTATGCCGGTACTTTCGGACTCCACAACGTGAAGGCTATGGCAGGCTACTCCTACCAGTATGCCCGCTACTCCGGTCTCAATGCCTGGAACAAGGACTTCCCCAACGACGGACTGGGTGCCGACAACCTGGGTTCTGGTGAATATGCCAAGGAGGAAGGAGAAGTGCTGATGGGCAGCTACAAGAACGATTCCAAGCTCATTGCCTTCCTGGGACGTGTCAGCTACGATTATGACGGAAAGTATCTCTTCACAGCCTCGCTGCGTCATGAGGGCTCATCGAAATTCGGAGCCGACAACAAGTGGGGTAACTTCCCTGCCGTATCAGCTGGCTGGCGCATCTCTTCCGAGAAGTTCATGGAGGATGTCAAGTGGGTTGACGACCTGAAGTTGCGTGCTGACTACGGTGTCACAGGTAACCAGGATTTCGGCAGTTATCTGTCACTGAACACGATGACTGGCTTCGGGTATTACTACTACAACGGAAAATACTTCCAGGTATGGGGACCGTCAAAGAATGTCAACCCCGACCTGAAGTGGGAGAAAGGCAAGAACTGGAACGTTGGTCTTGACTTCTCGCTCTTCGGAGGGCGCTTCTACGGTTCGCTCAACTATTTCAGCCGTCGTCAGCAGGATCTGCTTGGCAACTACAAGGTGTCAGTGCCTCCCTATCTGTTTGACGAGACCTTCGTGAACGTTGGTACGATGAAGAATACCGGCTTTGAGTTCGACCTGAATTTCAAGGTCGTCAATACCAAGACGTTCTCCTACGACTTCAGTCTTGTGGGAACGACGATGCGCAACAAGTTCGTGGATTTCAGCAACTCTGAATATGTCGGCCAGGACTACTACGACGTATGCGGAACTGAGGATCCCTACCCCTTCTACAACCTACAGCGCATCCAGAAGGGCGAGTCGCTGGGTAACTTCTATATGTGGCGCTATGCCGGACATACCGAGGACGGCGAGTGGCTGGTGTATGACAAGGACGGCGACCTCATCCGTGCCTCACAGGCCAGTGACGAAGACCGTACCGTGGTGGGCAATGGCATGCCGAAGTTCACCATGTCTTCCAGCCATAACTTCCGCTATCGTGACTTCGACCTGGCCCTGTTCTTCCGTGGTGCCTTCGGTTACGACATCTTCAACATACATGACTTCTATTATGGTACGCGCAACTTTACTGGCAACAGACTCCAGAAGGCATACGCCAAGAATTTCGTGGTCAGCTCTTCAGCCAACCCTGTAGTTTGCGACTATTTCCTGGAGCGAGGCGACTATCTGAAGCTTGACATGGTCACTCTCGGTTATACCTTCCACCCGAAGGACTGGCGTTTCCTGGATCGTCTCAGGGTATATACGACCATGAAGAACATTCTGACGCTGACCAAGTTCAGCGGTGTGGATCCCTCGACCTATCAGGTCAACGGCCTGACCCCAGGCGCACAGGGCTCACGTACCTATTTCCCTTCTACCCGACAGTTTATCGTAGGACTACAAGTTGATTTCTGATAACCAATAAAAAGTTGCAATTATGAAATTTCCTCATTATATAATAGGTGCTGTTGCCAGCATCATGATTCTTGGAAGTTGCACCAATCTGGACGAGACACTCTACGACCAGGTAGGTACGCAGAACTATTATAACACCAAAAGCGATGTGATACGAGCCACGTTCCGCCCCTTTGAGCATGCTTTCTGGAGCATCCAGAGCCGTCATGTGTTGAACGAGCTGACTGCCGACCAGTTGATAACGCCTACTCGCGACGGCTGGTGGGACGATGGTGGCAAGTGGCGCCGCCTGCACTACCATGAGTGGAACGTTGAAGACGGCGGAGATGCCCAGACCGAATGGAACGGCTGTTTCCAGGGTATCATGCAGTGTAACTATGTCATTGAGGACCTTGAGCAGCTGTCGCCCAGCCAGTTTGGCTTCTCGGAGGCAGAGTTTGACAACCTCAAGGCCCAGTGCCGAGTCCTGAGGGCTTGGTTCTACCTGCGTCTGCTCGACGGTTTCCGCAATGTCCCCCTTGCAGTCAGTTTCAACGATGTGTCTCAGAACACCGAGACACAGGTGGAGCCCAAGGTTATCTTCCAGCTGATTGAGAACGACCTGAAGACCTGCATTCCCCTGCTGGCTGAGAAGACAGAACTGGGTTCCGGCGCCAACCTGCAAGGCCAGTGGACCAAAGCCGGTGCCGCTTCCCTGCTCGTCCGCCTCTACCTGAATGCCGAGGTGTATGTCGGTGAGAACAGATATGCCGACTGTGAGACGGTGGCACAGGACATCCTGGATGGCAAGTATGGCAAATACGAGGTTGCCGATCGCTGGGATGCCGCTTTCGACTGGAATAACGATGCCTGCGACGAGGTCATCTTCGGATTCCCTGCAGCACCAGGCTACAGCTATTGGCAGTATCAGGGCGACACCTACTGGTGGACGGTTCCTGCACGTGCTCGCTATTATTTCAAGGACTCCAAGTGTAAGGCCGGTGACCATAACACCAAGTACGCCGCCTCTCCGAGCTTTGCTCCCAATGGTGAACTCTACACCTACGAGCTGGGCATGCCCATTCAGAACTTCAGGAAATATCCTGGTGATGTCCGCCTGAAGCTCTATCGCAACCTGGGAAACAGCAAACGTGAGGGCATGTTCCTCTATGGCTATCTGGAATATCGGGACGAGAGCGGTGCCATCAAGCGCGTTCAGGCCCCCGAACAGCCCTACGACCTCTACATCCGCGATGCCGTCGGCAAGTTCCAGGCATTGGCTCCCGACAAATGGTTGGCAGTGGGTACCAGCACACTGCGTGACGGTGACCACAACTCCGGCTGGCACTTTGCCAAGTATCCTTTCTATACTGACGAAGATGCCCACCAGATGGAAAGCGATTACACTGAGATACGCCTGCCCGAGATTATCTACTCGTTGGCAGAGTGTAAGCTGCGCTCTGGAAAGAAGGCCGAGGCAGCCCGTCTGCTGAACAGTGTACGCAAGCGCAACTATCCGGCAGCCAATCTCAACGCAGCCCTCTATGCCCCCGAAGGCACGGCAGACCTTGACATGAAGGAGATGCTCGACGAGTGGGGCCGTGAGTTCTTTGCCGAGAGCCGTCGTCGCATCGACCTCATCCGCTTCGACAAGTTCACTTCTGGCACTTGGTGGGACAAGACACCTGATGCCGATGACCACACGAAGATCTTCCCCATTATGCGTCCCATCCTGAATGCCAATCCTCTTCTCAAGCAGAATCCTGGCTATAACAACTAATATGGTTCAACAATAAAGTTTATGAGAATATGAAAAAACTAAGATATATTTTCGCCACACTTGCAACAGTCCTTTTGACGGGCCTGACAAGCTGTGAGGGTGAGAAAGAACTGATTATCATAGAAGGAGAGTTGCCTATCAAGACATCAGTCCTCTATATGGTAGGCGATGCCACGCCAAACGGCTGGGATATTGGAAACCCCACACCCCTTGAAGCTACAGCCGAGGACCCTCTGGTATTCACATGGGAGGGGTCTCTCTATACCGGCGAGATCAAGCTCTGCCTGACCACAGGCAGTTGGGAAGTGGGATTCATACGTCCTGAAGTTGGTGGCACTGAGATTTCCAAGACTGCCACCACAGACCAGAAGTTCGTGATGTATGCTGGCGACCCCGACAACAAATGGCGGGTGGTCGATGCCGGCAAGTACCTCCTGACCTTCGACCTTCGCCACTGGACGATGTCCACTGAGTTCCTCGGCGAGAACGATGCTCCCGTCATCGAGCCCATCGAGACCGAAGCCCTCTACATCGTCGGCGATGCCACGCCTGTGGGATGGAACATCGACGCGCCGCAGCTCCTCGACAAGAAGTCCGATTATGTCTTTGTCTATGAGGGTGCGCTCAACAAGGGCGAGCTGAAGGCCTGCATGGAGACAGGCGACTGGGGCGTGCCCTTCATCCGTCCGAGTTTCGGCAACTGTCGCATCGACAAGAGCGGTGTTGAAAGTACTGAGTTTGTACTGGCTGCCAATCCTGACAACAAATGGAAAGTGGAAGAGGCAGGTATCTACCGTCTGACCTTTGATTTGGAGCACTGGACCATACAGGCCGAATATCTGGATGAGATAGTCATAGAGAAAGACCCGATAGAGACAGAGATGCTGTATATGATTGGCGATGCCACGCCTGGCGGATGGAGCATGGATGCTGCCACACCGTTCACCCGCGATGAATCGAACCATTATCTGTTCTCGTGGGAAGGCGAGTTGGTTATAGGTTCCATGAAAGCCTGTCTGGAACCCGATGGAACCTTCTCGTGTCCATTCATCCGTCCTGCTTCACCCGATGTGGAGATCTCGGCCAGCGGAGTGGCTTCCCCAGACTTTGTCTATACCACAGGCCCCGATGACAAGTGGCTGATCAAGGAGGCAGGTACCTACCGCATCACATTCGATCTGGAGCACTATACCATCCAGGCAGAGAAAAAGTAACTTTTCAGAACATAATAATCAAAAACAATGAAAAAGATGACATTATGGACGATGGCGCTGGCTGCGGTTAGTCTGCTGAGCGCTTGTAAGGACGACATAGAAATGCGTTATCCTCCCAAGTATGAATTGCCGGAGCTTCCCGTGGTTGAAGGCATCCACGACGGACAGAAGGCACCCCTCTATTGGAGCATCTACGAATATGCCTACGAACAGGAGCGGGCTGGCGTAAGCAGTTCCGACATGGACTTCACCGAAGCACAATGGGATGAAGTTATCGACTGGGTGGCCACGAACCTGAAGCCTTATGGCTACGACATGGTGTGTACCGATGGGTTTATTCCCATGCTGGCACAAGATGCTTCTGGTTACATGACCCACTATGGATCGATGTCGCTGAAGGACCTGGCTGCCAAGTGCAAGGCCAAGGGTCTGAAGCTGGGCGTTTACGACAATCCGCTATGGATTCACGGCCCGCGAGAGACGAAGATCGAAGGAACGGACTATACCTTCGGAAACCTGTACTATAACGGCACCACCGAGATAGTGAACAAGGGGACAGAGGACCGTTGGTTCAACTGGGTGGTCAGCGAGAACCCTGGTGCACAGGAGTATATCGACGGCTTCTTCAAGCATTATCAGGAACTGGGTGTCAGCTTCATCCGTATGGACTTCCTGTCATGGTATGAGGACGGCAAGGACCGTTACATCGGTGTCGTAGGCCACGGCTATGGCCGTGCTTCCTATGGCCGTGCCCTAGCATATATCGCACTGTCGGCCAAGAAATACGGCATCTTCACCTCACTGGTGATGCCCCACATGTATAACGATGCCGAGGTGGAGGCCCGCTATGGCAATATGGTTCGCATCGTCAGTGATACAGGCGGTGGCGGCTGGTGGCATTGCTCGGCACAAGATAAAGGCAAGTCGTACACCACATGGCCCAACTGCATGAACCAGTTTGACGGCTTCAAGTATTGGTCACACATCGCTGGCCGCGACAAGGTCATCCTTGACGGCGACTTCCTGCGTCTCAACACCTTCGACAACGACAACGAGCGTCAGACCGTCGTGTCGTTGCAGCTCCTCGCCGGTGGCCCTGTGGCCGTTGCCGACCAGCCCAGCTCTATAGGCGACAACCTTAAGTTCTACACCAACAGCGAACTGCTCGCTCTCAATGCCGACGGTTTTGTGGGTAAGCCCCTGAGCGACAAGCTTGGCGATAACAACGAGGTGTGGTACGGACAGATGAAGAACGGCGACTGGGTTGTCGGCCTGTTCAACCGCGACGAGAACACCGCCACCATGACCGTCGACTTCAGCCAGCTCGGCATAAGTGGTGAGATGAACGTTCGCGACCTCTGGAAGCATGTGGACGAGGGCAAGGCTTCATCGCTGACAGCCAACGTGCCTGCCCATGGCTGCAAGATTGTCAAACTTACAAAGTAAGAACGGTTTCTAATCGTAGATTGGTTTTATGTTTGAATAGGAAACTTCTGAGTTTCGACCTCTGGACGGCGTCGCTACCTTATAACATTGGTTAGCTTCATGTAGTTTTTATTGGCTTGTTTCATAATAGCGTCATACTTATACAAGCAACGCCGTTCCAGAGGTTTCCTTTTCTACCTGCAACAATTTATCTCCAAACAACTGTAATTTTATGAAAACATTTTTTACCCAAATCTTTAAGTCACGACAGATCAAACGCTTGTTCTCGTTTGTGACCCTCAACGCCTTGGCGCTCACGGCAGCTCTTGCACAGGTTGCCAACAACCCGAAGGCCAACGACAAGGCGGTGGTGACTTGTGGCAACGCACGCTTCACCGTGCTCACGCCAGAGATGATCCGAATTGAATATAGCGACAAGGCTGCATTCGAAGATCGCGCCACCTTCACCGTGGTAAACCGTAACCTCACGGTGCCACAGTTCACAAAGAAAGAAGATTCACAATACCTCTATATCACCACCTCAGCTCTCGAACTGAAATATCGCAAGGGCTCAGACCCGCGCACCGTGCCCGCCTCGTCGGCAAACCTGTCGGTGGTGGTTAAGAACCACACGGGCAAGACCACATGGTATCCCGGCAAGCCCGACCCTCTGAACCTCAAGGGCACCTGCCGCACGCTCGACGGACTGATGGGCGAGGGCAAGCGCTCAGAGATGGAGAACGGACTGGTGTCGCGCTCGGGCTGGGCTGTCATTGACGACTCATGGACCACGCCCCGCTCCGACGGCGGACGCTCTTACGCCCTCGCTCCCAACGCCACTGTGGGCTACGACTGGTGGGCAGAACGTGCCGACAGTCACGCCATGGACACCTATCTCCTGGGCTATGGCAACAACTACAAGCAGGCGCTGGCCGATTATACGAAGATAGCAGGAAGCATCCCTCTCCCTCCCGACTATGTGTTTGGCTACTGGTACAGCAAGTATTCGTCTTACTCGGCCGACGACTACCGTAAGATCATGTCCGACTTGAAGAGCAACAACATCCCTGCCGATGTTATGATTCTCGACATGGACTGGCACTGGAACGGCAACGCCGGCAGCATGTCTGAGGGCCGTGGCGGATGGACAGGATGGTCATGGAACACGAATCTCATTCCCGACGGCAAGGGTCTGCTCAAGGAGATGCACGACCAACACTTCAAGACAGCCCTTAACCTTCACCCTGCAGACGGTGTGAACAAGACCGAGAGTCCCGACTATTTTGCCAAGATGAACGCTGAGCTGGGAGGCAAGTATCTCAACGACGCGGGCGACAACATCAGTTGGAACATCGACTACCCCGACTTCACCAACAGCTTCTTCAAGAACATCATCCGCGACCACGAGAGCGAGGGCGTCGACTTCTGGTGGCTCGACTGGCAACAGTGGCTCACCTCACCTTACACCAACTCGCTGAGTGAGACCTTCTGGTGCAACCATGTGTTCTTCAACGAGGCAGCCAAGCGTGAGGGCAAGCGCCCTGTAATCTTCCACCGTTGGGGCGGACTGGGCAGCCACCGTTACCAGATCGGCTTCTCCGGCGATGCCAACATCAGCTACGAGGCTCTCGGCTTTGAGCCTTACTTCACCGCCACCGCATCGAACGTGGGCTATGGCTACTGGGGTCACGACCTCGGCGGACACATGTTCTCCAACGAGCAGCTCGTCAACAACCCCAATCTCGTGTTGCGTTGGATCCAGTTTGGCGTGTTCACACCCATCTTCCGCACCCATGCCACCAACGACTCGCGCATTGAACGCCGCATCTGGAAGTTTGACAACTTCCCCACAATACTTGAGGCTGTGCGTCTGCGCTACTCGCTTTTCCCATACATCTACACGATGGCCCGCAAGACCTACGACACAGGCATCTCGATCTGCCGTCCGCTCTATTATGAGTATCCCGACGTGGAGGAGGCCTACACCTATGACAACGAATATTTCTTCGGCGACGACATTCTCGTAGCTCCTATAACAGAGGCTCCCAAGGAAGGCGCAACAAAGACCCAGAAGACCATCTGGTTCCCTGAAGGAAAATGGTGGAGCGTGTCTACAAACGAACTTATTGAAGGCCCGTGCAAGAAAACCATGCAGTTTACAGATGCGCAGATTCCCTATTTCTTCCGTCAGGGAGCAATTATTCCTTACAACCCCGCAACCGTGATGAACGTTACGGAGCGTCCCGACAAGCTCATTCTCAACGTCGTGGCAGGAAGCAACGGCGAGGGATCGATCTATGAGGATGACGGCGACAACGCCGACTATGTTTCAAACAGCGCCGTCACAACGCTCACGCAGACGGTCAGCGGCAACGAGGCAACCGTCACCGTCTCTGCCCGTAACGGTTATGCTGCCAAGGCTCCGCAGAAACGTGCTTATGAGGTTCGCGTGTGCAACAGCCGCAAGCCGCTCTCGGTAAGCGTGGACGGCAAGCAGCCCCCCTTCACCTTCGATGCTGCCACAAAGACCACAACCATAGAGGTCGCCACCGATGATTGCAGCAAGGCTCGCGTCATAAAGGTCAGTTTTGACAGCGCCACGGCTGTCGACAACATCAGCAGCAACAGCTCGAAGGTGGGCTACAATGCCGCAACAAAATGTCTTGTAGGCTCGTTCGCCAACACCTGCAAGGATGTGTCGATGCTTGTGAGCAACGGCATGGGCAAGACCATGCTTAACGGCTCTTACCATAACGTTTCGGGCTTTTCGGCAGACATGTCTATGCTTCAGCCGCAGCTTTACATCAGTAAGGTGGTGGCTGACGGCGAGACCTTCGTCACCAAGTTTGTAAAGGAATAGTCTTTTCTTGAAGATCTGTTTCATCAATGAACATCAGAAAACAAACAATTATGAAAAAGCTTTTAACCATTATATGCCTTGCCCTCGTTGCTTTCGCGGCAAAGGCAGGCGACATGTCCAACTCGCTTGAGCTGACGCAGCTTTATATCATAGGCGACGCTACGCCTTATTCGTGGGACATCGGCGGCACCCCCGACATGCAGAAAATTGACGAGGGCGTGTTCCGTTGGACAGGCAAGCTGACGGAAGGCAAGGATTTTAAGTTTATGAACACACGCGAATGGCACAAGCACATCGTGAGCTCAACCTCGGACCAGAAGATAGAGGCAGGCCATACCTATGACCTCGACTTCTATGCCGACAGGGCTTTGGACGGCAGCAAAGACCGTAAGTTTAAGCCTGCGGCAACTGGCGAGTACACCATTTATGTGGACCTGCGAAGCATGAAGATGACTGTCTATGAGAAGACCGTCGACGCGGTGCTTCCTGAGAAGCTCTATGCCACGGGTTCTGCCCTTGACGGCAAGACCGTTGAGGTGCAGGCGTTTGGCGGAGTGGAGTTTAAGGCGGCCCTCGAACTGAAGGCGGGTAACATCATCCTCATGAACACCGCCACGCCCACCGCCTCGACCGTTTATTACACCCCTCTGCTCGAGGGCGTCGACATAACGTTCGGAAAGGGTTTAGCCGCTCCCCTCAAGACCACAACCGATGCTGAGGCTGAAGGATGGAGCGTGTGCGTGCCGGGCAAATATACCGTCTATGCCGTGAAAGACAACAATTCGGTCTACGGAACGATGTTCAAGCCCTGCAAGGAACTGTATGTCGTGGGCGGCTGCTGCCAACTCTCATGGAACTATTGGGACTCGCCCTCTACAATACGTTTCACCAACAACCCCGCCAACGACGAAGAGATGGTGTGGGAGGGTGTGCTCACCACCGACTGGAAAGAGTCGCGCGAGGAGCCGTCAAAGCTTAAGATTCTCACCACACAGAGTTGGTTTGAGACAACATTCCATCCTTACACCGCCGACGCTCCCGTTGAGGGCACCAGCAATCTGCGCTCAACAGGCGGTCCCGACACCAAGTGGACCATCTCGCGCAACGGACGTTACCGCCTGACGGTGAACACGTTCAAGGAGACTCTTCGCGGCGAGTATCTCGGCGCTGCCCAGACCGAAGCCAAGGACAACGAGGTGACAGGCATAAACAACATCAAGCGTAATGATGGCTCATGCGATGCTTTCGACATCTGCATAGCTGCCAACCACGGCACGATAAATGTTGTGTCTTCATCAGTCCCCGCCGATGTTACCGTTCATGCGGGTAGCGGACAGCTCGTCGCTTCACACATGGCAATGTCAAACGGCACCGTGGCGTCAAACCTTTCCAAAGGGGTGTATGTGGTTAAGGCCACTGCCTCTGGCGAATCGGTTGTCAAAAAGGTTGTGGTAAACTGATCTTTTAAAACTTAAGGAAGAAAATGGTCGTTAAAAAACTATAGAACATAGATATGTTGAAAAAATAGATTTTATCGGCCATTTCTTTTACCTATCCTTTGATGCAGCACATAGAAAACATTGGTGCAACAAATCAAGATCATTGGTGCTGCAAATCAAAATCATTGGTGCAGCACATAGAAATCATTGGTGCAGCAAATCAAGATCATTGGTGCAGCAAACCGATCCTTTGATAAAACCAATCTTAAAATCTATTGATTGCGTAATTTTTTAAACTATAGATGATGCAACGTTATAAAAACATTCTGCTCTCATGCATGCTGGCATGCGCTTCAGCTCTCTCTGCCCCTGCTGCCACATGGGTTCCCTCGCTTGACGTTATAACAGACAAGGCGTGCTACGCGCCCGGACAGACGGTCACGTTCAAGGTTGTGGGCACCATGCCCGCCAACACCAACATACGTTACCGCCACGGCTTAGCCGTCGTGGAGACCGCACAGCTTACGTCAAGCTCATGGACATGGACACCGAGCAAAAGGCAAACAGCGAGCAACAATTTATTTAAGAACATAATAACATTATAAAAAATGAAAAAATTACTCTTATCGGCGTTTGCCCTCCTCATGACCCTCGCGGCCGGAGCGCAGACCGTAACATCGCCCAACGGCAATGTTAGTGTGAAGTTCTGGCTTCAGGACGGACGACCCACCTATGAGATGAGCTACAAGAAGAAGGCTGTTGTGAAACCTTCGCACCTTGGTCTCGAGCTTGCCAAAGACAAGCACGCAAGCAACGGCCAGGACGAGCAGAACCTCATGGACGGCTTCACCGTGAAAGACCAGCAGACCTCTACTTTTGACGAGACCTGGACACCTGTGTGGGGTGAGACAAAGACCATCCGTAACCACTATAACGAAATGGCGGTGACCCTGAACCAGGCTTCCATGAACCGTGACATCGTTATCCGCTTCCGCGTTTATAACGAGGGCATGGGACTGCGTTATGAGTTCCCGCAGCAGCAGAAGCTCAATTATTTCGTTGTGAAGGAAGAGCACACGCAGTTTGCCATGACGGGCGACCATACCGCCTGGTGGATTCCCGGCGACTACGACACCCAGGAATATGACTACATGGAAACCCGCCTCTCCGAAATCCGCAGCCACATGCGTGAGGCCATCACCCCTAATGCCTCGCAGACCCCGTTCTCCGAGACAGGCGTTCAGACATCACTCCAGATGAAGACAGCCGACGGACTCTACATCAACATCCACGAGGCTGCGCTGGTCGACTATTCGTGCATGCACCTCAATCTCGACGACAAGAACATGGTATTTGAGTCGTGGCTCACACCCGATGCCCAGGGCAACAAGGGACATCTTCAGGCACCATGCGTGTCTCCTTGGCGCACCGTCATGGTCAGCGATGATGCCCGCGATATCCTCGCCTCCAATCTGATTCTCAACCTGAACGAACCCTGTAAAATCGAAGACACCAGTTGGATCAAGCCTGTGAAATACGTTGGTGTCTGGTGGGAGATGATCAATGGCAAGCACCAATGGTCATATACCTTCGACCTCCCCTCCGTCCAGCTCGACCATCTTGACTACACCACCACCAAGCCCCACGGACTGCATGGTGCCAACAACGACAATGTGCGTCGTTACATCGACTTTGCCGCCAAGCATGGTTTCGACCAGGTGCTGGTTGAGGGTTGGAACATTGGCTGGGAAGACTGGTTCGGCAAGTCGAAGGACTATGTGTTCGACTTCCAGACACCCTATCCCGATTTCGACATAAAGGCTCTCAATGACTATGCCCATTCAAAGGGAGTCAGTCTGCAGATGCACCACGAGACCTCTGCTTCCACTCGCAACTACGAGCGCCATCTGGAGGCTGCCTACCAGTTGATGAATAAGTATGGCTACACTGCCGTGAAGAGTGGCTACGTGGGCAATATCATCCCCCGGGGGGAGTATCATTACGGCCAGTGGATGAACAACCACTACCTCTATTGCATCAAGGAGGCTGTCAAGCATCATATTATGGTCAATGCCCACGAGGCCGTACATCCTACAGGCCTCTGCCGTACCTGGCCCAACCTGATAGGCAATGAGGCAGCACGCGGCACTGAGTACGAGGCCACCAACGGCAGCAAGCCCTTCCACACCACCATCCTGCCCTTCACCCGTCTGCAGGGAGGACCGATGGACTATACCCCTGGTATTTTTGAGATGGATATGAGTAAAAACAACCCCAACAACCCCAATCATGTCAACTCCACGCTGGCCCGCCAGCTGGCACTCTATGTCACGATGTACAGCCCGCTGCAGATGGCAGCCGACATGATAGAGAACTACGAGAAACACATGGATGCCTTCCAGTTCATCAAGGATGTGGCTGTCGATTGGGATGACTCCCGCTACTTGGAGGCTGAGCCAGGCCAGTATATCACCATCGCCCGCAAGGCCAAGGGAGAGAATAACTGGTTCGTTGGCTGCACCAGTGGAGAGAAGGGTCATCTGTCCGTTCTGTCGCTCGATTTCTTAGAGCTAGGCCGACAGTATATTGCCACCGTCTATGCCGATGCGCCTGATGCCCACTATAAGACCAATCCCCAGGCATACGTCATCCGTAAGGGACTGGTCGATGCCAAGACAGTACTGCGGTTGAAGGCTGCTCCTGGAGGCGGCTATGCCATCAGCATCATCGAGGCTACGAAGGATGAGCTGAAAGGTCTGAAGAAATTGAAAATGTAATATGTTGGTATCATGAACAGAGACCATTTTCTCAAGGAGGGACGCAGGTTCCTCCTTTCCATCCTGCTCCTCCTTGCTTTCCAAGGGGCTGTTGCAGCGGTCATTTCCGACATGAGCGTCGAGCTGACCACTGACAAGGCACGCTATAATCCAGGGCAGACAGTACAGCTGACGGCTACAGGTAACATACCACAAAACACCATGGTGCGCTACCGCCATGGGGCAACGGTGGTGGAGGAACAGCCATTCCATAGCCTTGCTCAGGATAACAAGTGGTCGTGGACTCCGCCTGCCATCGACTTCCGCGGCTACCTCGTCGAACTATACCATAAAGTTGGTTCCGACGAGGTTATCCTGGGTACTATTGCCGTTGACGTGTCGAGCGACTGGAAGAGGTTTCCACGCTATGGTTTCGTGGCCGACTTCAACAACTACAGCGGCACGGTGGACAAAGATGCCAACATTCGGACGGAGATGGCCTACCTGAACCGTCTGCACATCAACGGCGTACAGTTCCAGGACTGGCACTGGAAACACCACCAGCCCGTGAAGTTCGAGAGCAACGGAACGCCGTCACAGTGGTATCAGGACATCAGCAAACGCTATATCGGTACACGGTATATCAAGAAATATATCGACGTGCAGCATAGCTATGGCATGAAATCCATCTTCTACAACCTCTGCTACGGTGCATGGGAAGATGCTGTCAGTGATGGTGTGAAGAAGGAATGGGGACTTTTCAAGCGCGACAACAGCGGGAACTATGTACAGGACTGTCACGAACTGAAGGACTGGGCCAGCGACATCTACCTGCAAGTACCAGGCAACAGCGACTGGCAGGAGTATATGAAAGCCCGCAACGAGGAAGTCTATACCAACTACAAGTTCGACGGCTTTCAGATTGACCAGCTGGGCGATCGTGGCACGCTGTACGACTATAACCACAACACTGTCTATCTGCCAGACGGATTCACCTCGTTCATCAATGCCATGAAAGCCAGCCGTCCTGAGAAGTCACTCATCATGAATGCCGTCCATGACTATGGTGCTGAGCGCATAGCAAGGACAGGAAATGTGGATTTCTGTTACAACGAGGTGTGGGGCGGAAACGGACATGAACAGTTCTCGCACCTGTATGATGTCATCCGAAACAACGACCGCTACGGCGACCATCAGTTGCAGACGGTCTTTGCCGCCTACATGAACTATGACAAGGCCTTCGAAGGCGGTTCGGGCGACAAACTCATGAACACCCCTGGCGTACTGCTCACTGATGCCGTCATGTTCGCACTTGGCGGAGCCCACATCGAGATGGGCGACCACATGCTCTGTCGCGAGTATTTTCCTGCCGCTTCGCTGGCCATGACCGACGAGCTGAAGACGGCGATGATACGCTACTATGATTTCATGACGGCCTATCAGAACCTGCTGCGCGGCATTTCGTCGAAGGCTGCCTCATCGCTGAAGGTGGAGACCACAGCCGGCAATGTCACTGTTTCGGCCTGGCCCCCACGTGCCAACGCCATCGTTTCTTTCTCCAAGAACGTAGAGAACCATCAGGTCGTACACCTGTTGAATTTCCGTGGAACCAGCGACCTGTCGTGGCGTGATGTGAATGGTACCCGCACCAAGCCGACCCTGACAGAAAACCTGCCCCTGACGGTGACCACGAACAGGACAATCAATAAGGTATGGGCAGCTACACCCGACAACATCGGTGGTGCCGTACAGGAGCTGGCCTTCACTCAGCAGAACGGAAAGGTGTCGTTCACCGTGCCCTCGCTGCAGTACTGGACAATGGTGGTGCTGGAGAGCGAAAATATCGAGGAACAGCTGCTGATGACTGGCGAGGCTGTCCAGCGTGATGGCTATGGTGCCTACGACCTTCATCAGGCCGTACCCTTGAAGCGCAGCGACGACGGACTGACATTCACTGTGACCACTCACCTGAAGGGAAACAAGTATTTCAAGTTCACCAACGGCACCGACTGGGCCACCTGTACCAGCTTCAATGCTGAGTACTCGGGCTATAAGTTCAACAATTCCAACCGTTCCACCACGGTAAACCTGCTCATCAATGGCTCCAACGACTATAAGTTCATGGTCGATGCCGATGGTGACTATGATGTTATTGTCGATCTCAGTCAGTTGCGCCTGAAGGTAGTGAAGGCTGGGGAGTCGCAAGTCAAAGTCGTACTTCCTGACGAACTGCCTCAGGAAACTATCTCGATTTTTGACCTCCGAGGCCGTGCCGTCAGCTGCGAACAATACCTCAACGGCACTTTACCACGGGGAATCTACATCCTAAAACAGAACGGTATGAGCAGGAAAATCATTATCAGATAATTCTACCGGGTTTACTAAGCGATTTCTTTGAGATGCTAAAACTAACTGAAAATCAGCCGATTTTACGTTGTCTTAATTAAATTGCTTTTACTATGCAATTACCGATAGATATATAAAAACAAAATTATTGCGAACTTTGTACCCGAAAAATTATGTTTTCATTCAATCAACTAACTATACTTATTATGAAGAAAAAATTTACTTATCTGTTTTCTGTAGTGATGGCATTTGCTTTCCTTGGAACGGTTCAAGCAAAGGAGATCACCATCTACGTGCAGGCTGACCAGCAGCCCAACCTCCATTTCTGGGGCATTCCCAACGAGACATCGGAATGGCCAGGCGTGAAACTCACCGAGACTACTACGGTCAACAACCTGGAGGGCACCCCAGTGACGTTCTATTACAAGACCTTTACAAACTTGGAAGAGGAATCTGGTATCAGCTTCCTGTTCAACTACAATGGCGATAGCGACAAGACACGCGACATCAACGGTGTCATGGAAGACCGCTATTATATATATAAAGGTAACCATGAGTACGAGGACATCACCAGCCTGATGACTGGTAAGGCCGATGATGTCATTGAGATAGTGCAGCTCCCTGGCGATTTCAGCGGATGGAATGGCGATGCCAACACTTTCGAGCTGGGCGAGGGCCGTTATAACTATGTGAGAGTGGTCGATTTCTCCGAGGTCACCGCCGACTTCGTGACCTTCAAACTGTTGGTCAACAACGGTCACTGGCTGGGATGGAACGACTTGATCATCAATGCTCCCGACGGATGGACCCAGGAGGCTGCTGCCGATGGAAATATCCAGCTCAATCTCAAGGCTATTGGTGCCAAGCAGTTCACCTTCATTGCCACATGGGCAGGAGGTCACATGGCCTCGGCAGGCTGGAAACTGTCTATCAATGCCGATGCCGATGCTATCATCAATAAAGTACAGCTGCCTGGCACATTCAACGAATGGAACGGCGACTATGCCGAGCTGACTAAGGCAGAAGGCAATGCTTACACCTACCTGCTGGACCTGTCAGAGGTCAGTGAGCCTACGGTGGCCTTCAAGCTGTTGGTCAATGATCACCACTGGCTGGGCTACTACGACCTGGTGGATGTCGTTGCTCCCGACGGATGGGCCGAAGAGTCTATTGACGGTGGCAACATACAGCTGAACCTCACCGCTGCCGACACCAAGAAATTCAAGATCACGGCTACTTGGGCCGGCGGCACTGTCGCTTCGGCTGGTTGGTCGCTGAAGATTACTGACGAGAATGCAACGGACATCAGCACGATGATTGGTCGCAACGACAAAGGACTGTCAACTTTAGGCAATCCTGTTTACGACCTTAGCGGACGCAAGGTCACCAACAACAATCTCCCCCGTGGCTTGTACATCCAAAACGGTAAGAAATTCATCAAATAAGTATCATCAATTAAACAAAACAATAATACGAAAATGAAAAAGCTTTTATTCTTAACACTCCTCCTTTCCGCTATCGGAATGAAAGGATGGGCAGAACAGTATCCTAATGTACTCTATGCAGTAGGCGATGCCACAAGCACTGGCTGGGACCTTGGTGCAGCTAACAAACTCTACAAATATGCTGACTCTAATAAGTATCAGGGCTTCGTGTCTTTCACGTCATCAGATGGAGAATTGAAGTTCCTGTGCCAAAGTGGCTGGAGTGACATGTGGGGTGCAAAAACTGATGGTGATGGGGTTTCTACAAAAGAACCAAATACCATTGTATATTATGCGGATGGTTCACCCGACAACAAATTCAAGCCTACCTTTGCTACGGGTCTGTACCTCGTCACCATTGATGCAACAAACGAAGACAACAAGACCGTCACTTTCAAACAGTGGAACAATAGTACTGATGTTTATGAAATCGGCAATGCCGCTCAGTTGCATGCCTTCGCCAACTGTGTTAACAATTTCTGCACGACCCTGAAGGGCAAACTCACAGCCGACATTAACATGACTGGTGAGGGATGGACTCCTATTGGAGGGGAAGGACATAAATACTGTGGAACCTTTGATGGACAAGGTCATATGATTGATCATCTTGTTCTTGACAATAGTGGCTACGACTCTCAGGGCATCTTCGGCCAGGTTGGTGGCAGCATCGATGCCGATGAGTGTATCATTAAGAATTTGATTGCCGGTCCTAATAATAGTATAAAAGGAAAAAAATGGGTCGGTGGCTTGATAGGATGTGCTGACGGAAGTGGAACGATTAAGCTTATCAATTGCGGTCAAGAGGGCTATGTTGAGGCTGTCAACGAAAACGCCGCTGCCATGATTGGTTGCATGAAATCGTGCGCTCTCTATTTGGAAAACTGCTATAACATCGGTAATATTAAAGGTGGAAAAGAGTCGGCTATCATCAGCGGCTGGTTGGCCGGTCACAAATACCACACTGTCTCTGGTTTCTATAATACTGGTTCAATAGAATATGGACAGGACGGAGACCATTCTCTGTTCAGAAATCAGGATGGAAGCAATGACTGGGCTGATATTCCCTATTCTGAATTCACCAAGTATGAAAACGTCTATCATATTTACCCACATCAGGGGGCCACACAGGTAGCCATAGATGCCGATAACTATTATCAGATTGGTGACGGCAAGCAACTGAAATGGTTTGCCTACTGGACAAGAACAGGCAGCAATACTACGGCAAAGGGCAAGCTGACTGCAAACATAGACATGAGTGCTATTGAATACCCCGGCATTGGCTCAGATTCTAAAAAGTTTGCAGGAGAGTTGGTCGGTGACGGTGCAAAAATCATTTCCAACCTGACAATCAATGAGAACGGCAACGATGTGGGTCTGGTACGTGTAGCCACTGGCGGTGCTCGGGTCAAGAACATCACTATTGACGCTTCCTGTTCTATCAAGGGCGGCAGCCGGGTGGGAGCCATTATCGGCACACTGAATGGCGGTGGAGACGTCTATGTGGAGAACTGCGGTAATGAAGCCCCTGTAGAGGGTACCCACTATAATGTCGGTGGTCTGGTGGGCAAGGCATTCAGCAACACCATCGGACATTTCACCAATTGCTACAATGTAGGTGTCGTGAAGGCAGGTGTTGATGCCAATGCTGCCGGTCTGACATTTGAAACGGAAGGTGCTGTGTTCACCAACTGCTATAATTATTTGAGCGGTGGCACGGGCCTGGAGTACGGAAAATGGTTCACTCACACCTCTTCCTACACTGCTGATAATTGCTATGGTAACACCATCGGCAGTAATCCTGGCATTAACGATTTGAGTGCCGAAGTCATGGGTACCACGTTGAAGGCCACTCTCGGCGCAGCCTTTACCAATATGATATATGGTGCCAACGCTCACCCGGCCTTTGTACCACAATCCAAAATCATACTGTCAGAGACAGATCTCAATACCCTGCCCAATGAGAATATGACCGACATGGATGTGAAGCTGTACCGCACACTGGTGGCTGGCAGTTGGAACTCTATCTGTCTGCCATTCGACCTGGACGCAACAGGTATCAGCAGCGTATTCGGAGATGGTACCAAAGTGGCTGCATTCACCAGAGCTACAGGCACCAACCTGCATTTCGATCTGGTTACGACAATGTCGGCTAAGACTCCCTACTTGATTTATCCTGCAAACGATCGTGACATGAACACACCTATCGAGCTGTCGGGCATCACTATCCAGGTGGGACCGCAGACGGTCAACGACCCGTCGTTCAATTTCACTGGTATCTATACACCTACGGCCATTGATGGCAAGTACTTCATTGCCAGCGGAAATACAATCAAGAAGTCGAATGGTGGCACTTTGAAAGGCTTCCGTGCCTATATCGAAGATACTACTCCTAATGCCGCTCGCATCCTAACTTTAGATTTCAACGATGGTGAGACAACGGAAATAACGACCACCGATTTCATTGAGTTCACGGAAAAGGGCGTTTGGAACACGCTCGATGGTCGCAAGCTCGACAAGAAGCCGACCTCGAAAGGGTTGTATATCGTTAACGGCAAGAAGGTCGTGGTCAAATAATTGTAATGGTAACCATCAAATTACAGATGAATATGATGAACAAGAAAGCATATTGCAAGCCAGAGTGCTTCATCGCCGAACTACTTGGTGGTAGCCTTATGATAACAACCTCAGGCGTCGTTAATCTGACCAGCGGCGGCGATGGCAATGCCGATAAAGGTATGTCCCGTGGCGACTTCTGGGACGAAACGGAATAAGGCAATAGTATCAGTAATCAAGAAATTGTAAATGACTATGGTGAAAAAGAAAGCATATATCCTACCAGATACTACCGTCATCGTGATAGAGGGCAGTAACTTGATGATAACTGCTTCGGGCGGTGGTGGAGACATCCATCTGACCTACGATGACGTGGAAGGCAATGCCTACGATGGCTTGTCGCGCAAGAGCGTTTTCGACGATGACGAAGACGATAGCGGCAGCGACTTCAAGTACGATTATTGACATCCTCTCCAAAAGGGATGCAAGAACTATGAACTAAAGAAAGATGTTAGTTAGTAAGAATAGATTATTATTAGTTAGTTATTAGTAGTTATTATGTAATTCAAAATCTGAGAATTTAACTACTCTAAGTTCTAATACCAGGAAAGGCTCCCGTCCTCGATTGTGTACAACAATCAGGACGGGATCCTTATTAAAAAAGCCCTCGTGAGGGCTTTTTTTATTTCTTCTTCATCTGTTTGTCCGACCATTTCTGGAGCCGTTTGTACTCTTTCTTGGTGAGCCGCATGAACGAGCCGTGCTGTGGAGCGGTGACACCCTCGATGTCCACGGGGTCGTGGAAGTTTCGTAGGTTCTCGTCGGCCTTGCAGATGCGGTAGTGCCTGGGACGGTCGCTGTACTGGATGTAGGCCACCCGCCAGGTCTTGTCGCCTATCAGCTGGAAGGCGCTGCTGCCCTCGCACTTCTTCTTACCCTCGAACGACACATAGTCGTCCTCCACGGGCTCGCCCCATCCGCTGGTGAGATGCTGGCTGGTGGCGGTGTAGATGCCGGGCTTGCCGCCCTCCTTCTTGATGAGCATGTGGTAGAGGCCGTCGCTCAGCAGGTTGATGTCGGCATCGATGGTGGCATAGCCCCAGTCGAAGAGCAGGCGGGGCTGTGTCAGCTGGGTGAACGTCTTGTCGGCATACGAGTAGTACATGCGGTCGTACTGCTCCTCGGCGCGGTTCCACATGGAGTAGTATATCATGTAGCCACCTCGCTCGCCGTTCGCCCACTGGTAGTCGGGATCCCAGAATATCTGCGGGGCCCACACACGGTTGATAGTGCTCCAGTCCTTATAAACAGACGAAGCGTCAGGGTCGGTGAAAATGCCAGTACCTTTGCGGAAGTCGAACGTGACGCTCTCCCAGTGTATGAGGTCGTCGCTGCGCAGCAGGTCTATGCCGTAGTTGTCCCATTCGTTCTCCTTGCCCAGTGCCTTGGTCATCGTGTTGTTCATGTCGGTGGTCACCATGACGTAGCCCTTGCCGTTCCATGCGCGGCAGATGTAGGCATCGCGCTGTCCGCCCTCTATGCGTGCATGTTCCTTGGGGTCCATGATGGGCCCGCCGTCGATGATGTCTTCATAGTGATAGCCGTCGCGGCTGACGGCGTAGGCCGTCCACTGGCCGTTGCCGCTCATGTGGCAGTACAGGTAGCCATAGTCCCCCTTCTGCGGGTTTTGTGCATCAACGTGCAGTACAGACATCAGAAGGACTGCCATTGTCAGAATTGTTTTTTTCATGTTTGTGAAGATATTTTCTGCAAAAATACTAATAAAATATCTAATAGCCAAAGAATAGCACAAAGAAATTTGGTTTTCTGCTCACTTCTTCGTACCTTTGCAAGCAAAACAAACAAGGAAACCATAACATCATGACTATGACAAAAAAACTATTCGCTTCACTCCTGAGCGTCTTGTGTACATGCCCTGTTGCGGCCCAGCAGTCGCAAGACCCCAATGAGATGGTGGCCTACCTCTTCACCTATTTTAATAGTAATGACCCTAAGGACGAGCAGATATGCTATGCCCTGAGTGACGACGGCTACAACTTCACGCCACTCAACGACGGCATGCCCGTCATAGAGAGCGACACCATCGCCTTCACTCAGTGCGTCCGCGACCCCCACATCCTGCGCTGCGAGGACGGCAAGACCTTCTACATGGTAGCTACCGACATGCGCTCGTCATTAGGATGGTCGAGCAACCGCGGCATGGTGCTGCTCAAGTCTACCGACCTCATCCACTGGCAGCACTCAGCCATCAACTTCCCCACGCGCTATACCAAGACTTGGAAGAACGTCATACGTGTGTGGGCACCCGAGACCATCTACGACCATCAGAAGGGCAAGTACATGGTGTTCTACTCGCTGCGCACCAGCGACCGCAATTCGTACGACAAGATATACTATCAGTATGCCAACGAGGACTTCACCGACCTGGAGGGCGAGCCCCAGTGGCTCTTCGATGCCGGCAATGCCACCATTGACGGCGACATCGTCTTCAACGAGGCCGACCAGCTCTACCACCTCTTCTATAAGCAGGAGTCGGGCCGTGGCATCTATCAGGCTGTGGCTAAGAACCTGACCGACCGCTGGCAGATGATTGACGGCAACGTGGAGCAGACCAAGGAGGCCGTAGAAGGCGTTGGCGTATGCAAGGCCATCGACGGCAAGTCGTGGATCATCATGTACGACTGCTACGGCAATGGTCACTATCAGTTCTGTAAGTCTGACGACCTGAAGACCTTCCAGTTCGTGCAGAACACGGAGACCAAGGGTAAGTTCACCCCTCGTCATGGCACCATCATCCCCATCACACGGGCCGAGAAGGAACGTCTGCTGCAGTCTTTCGGCAACCACCGTCAGCCTATCCTCACGGGCTTCCATGCCGACCCCGAGGTGCTCTATTCCACTAAGACCAAGAAATACTACATCTACAGCACCACCGACGGCACGCCCGGCTGGGGCGGCCATGACTTCAGTGTCTTCTCGTCGACCAACCTTATCGACTGGACCGACGAGGGCAAGATGCTCGACGTCAAGGGCGACCAGGTCTCCTGGGCCACGGGCAATGCGTGGGCGCCATGTATCATAGAAAGGCCTACCCCCAACCCCTCCCTAAGGGAGGGGAGACGAAAAGGTTCTTCCGCTAATCAAATGTCCCTCCCTTGGGGAGGGGGTGGGGGTGGGCTCCAATACTACTTCTACTTCTCTGCCCACAACCCCCAGTCTAACCGCAAGGAGATAGGCGTGGCTGTGAGCGACAGCCCCACAGGTCCCTTCGTTGACAGCGGTGCACCCATCATTACCGATGCCGACCGTCCCAAGGAGGCTCGTGGCGGGCAGGCCATCGACGTCGATGTGTTCCGCGACCCCAAGAGCGGCAAGTACTACCTCTACTGGGGCAACGGCTTCATGGCGGGTGCCGAGCTCAATGACGACATGATGTCAGTGAAGAAGGAGACCATCACACACATGACGCCAAAAGGTGGCACCCTCCAGACGTGGGCCTTCCGCGAGGGTGCCTACGTCTTCTACCGCAAGGGCACCTATTACTTCATGTGGAGCGTCGACGACACAGGCTCTCCCAACTACCACGTGTGCTACGGCACCAGCAAGTCGCCACTCGGCCCCATCACTATCGACCAGGACCACTACATGGTCATCAGTCAGCGTCCAGAGGACGGTATCTATGGCACGGCCCACAACTCCGTGCTTCAGATTCCTGGCCGCGACGAGTGGTACATCGTCTATCACCGCATCAACAAGCATTTCCTCCACCACGAGCCGGGCATCCACCGCGAGGTGTGCATCGACCGCCTCACCTTCGACAAGCAGGGCCGCATCATTCCCGTCACACCCACTCTCGACGGCCCCGCTCCGCTCGTAGTGAAAAAGTAAAGAAAATCGTGCGCTGCAGTTTTTTGCAAAAAAACATCAACACCTCACCATAATTGCCTGAAACCCCGATGCACAAAGGGCCTGCGCATGGTGAGGTGTTGCTCCAACACCTCACCCAACACCTCACTCAACACCTCACCCAAGACCCCTTTTGAGAGAGTGTGCTACTTCGTGGGAGAGAGTGTGCTACTTCGTGGGAGAGAGTGTGCTACTTCGTCGGAGAGAATGTGCTACATCGTTGTACGACTGAGGTGTTGACGTTTTTTTCTTAGAAACGAATTTCAACGAATTTCGCAAGTGCCATGATTGCACTTCGTTGGTGAGTGACAAGTACAGTGACAAGTTGAGTGACAAGTTGAGTGACAAGTTGCAGCGAGCCTTGATACCTGAAATGCCCTGTACATCGATGTTTCAGGAGATTCGATGGATGAAAAAGTGATAAGTTGGTGAAAAAAGCCTCCATTCGTCTCGTTTGAAGCCTCCAAGCCTATAGTTTCCTTACTGCAAACTGGTAGTTTCCTTACTGCAAACCTGCTGTTTAGTCATAGCAAGTGCCATACTTGCGGATGCTAAGTAGCATAGATACGGGTAGCAAACAGCCTTGTTACTTTTCAAAATTCGAAAGCAGAAAGTGGGAGAAAGGTTTGGCTGTGTCAGGGAAAAGCAGTAATTTTGTCTTCGATAATAATGAGAACGAATAATGCCGACATCGAAAGAGGAACTGATAAGAAGAGGACTGCATCCTCATGACATTCAGCATAACCAGCACCGCCGTGCCGATTGGCAGGACTACGGTGGTTGCGGGTTGTATATGGTCACGCTCTGCATTGAAGGGCGGCATCCGTTGTTTGGGTATCTTGAGGGAAATATCAGGGCGCAGCGCGATGCTGCAGATTTTCCCCATATCGTTCTTAGTCCCCTTGGTAGTACCATCCTTGAAGAGGAATTGCCAAAGATTCACCGCTTCTATCCACAGATAGAGGTGTGGAAGGTGGCTATGATGCCAGACCATCTGCACCTGCTTGTCTATGTGGCCGAGCCTTTGCCGGAAGGAAAGAAACTGGGCGATATCATTCGCAGTTTCAAGGGCGGGTGCAGCAGGGCGTGGTGGAAACAGGGGACCGCGGAGATGACCGCGCTAAAAAGCGCAGGCACTGCGGCGGCGGGCACTGCGGAAGCGGGGGTTCCCGTGCCATCGGGCACGGTCCCTTGTACGAGTAAGCGGGCTTCGCTTTTCGAGGCCGGCTATCACGACCGGATCATCAAGCGGCCAGGCATGCTCGAGACCATCAAGCGGTATATGAGTGATAACCCTCTCAGGGCCCTGATGCGGCGACAATTGCCAAAACTGATGGAACGGCGTCTGCACCTCCGTATCGGTAGCCATGAATATGCTGCGTTCGGTGCGCTCTTTCTGTTGAAGCGTGCAGAGAAGGAACAGGTGTTCTATCACCGTAAGGACAAGGCGACGGGACTCCCTACAGAGCAGACGGAGGGATACAGACATGATCGGGAACGTCAGTTGTCAGAGGCACGCATGGGTGTGGTGTTGGTTTCGCCCGGCATATCAAAGGGGGAGAGCCTCGTTATAAATGCAGCTATCGAAGAGTGCCTGCCCGTTATTCATCTGCAGAAAGAACCCATTGGGCGGTATTGGAAACCGGAACGTCATAGGTTCGAAGCCTGTGCGAGGGGGAACCTGTTGATTCTGTCACCATGGGGACTGGGTGAGGATAGCGATTTCGCACGTTTTCATAAACTTAATGAGCTGGCCGCAGAGATTTGCAGTACAACAGATGTCGTACTTCTGAACATAGGAGAGATACAGTGATTTTTTTGTGCTATTCCATAGGTGCCGTCAACATTTTCCATGGGGTGTGAAGCGCTCGACGTTGTAATACGTTGATTGTTAGTGTTTTCTGCTTTTGCCTTTTTGAGCTATTTTCCATGGGCTAACGATACTACTATAGAAAAAAAGTCGTAACTTTGCAGCCGGGAAATAACGAAAAAAGGTAGCTATGGATATAAAGACACTGTACATACTTGTTATCAGTATTCTGTTGGGGGCATGCAGCCGCCAACAACAGAGTACGGATGAGCAGATAGCAGCAAACTGTCTTGATGAGGCTGAAGTGTCAGGGGACTGGCACACCAAATATATAGCGTACCAGCGACAGGCTGAGATGTTGTCGCAGGGCAACCCTGAAGAGGCCTTGCGGTTGATGATGAAAGCTCTGGCTATCTATGAGCAGCATCCCGACGATGAGCACAACTATGTCATCCTGCTTGACTATGCAGGCACATACGCAGCACAGGTGGCTTACATCAATGAGGGGTCGTACGACGAAGCGCTCGACTACGTCAACCGTGCTTACGACATCGCAAAGCATAGGCAGATGCCTGATATGATGTGCCAGACGCTGACCAGCCTCGCAAATATTGCCTGGGCAAGGGAAGACTATCGTCAGGCTGTCAATTATGCCCGAGAGGCAGACTCGTTGGCAACAGACGACCTGCGTCCAGGTGCCTTGCAGGTGCTGGCCCGCAGTTACCTCAGCCTCAATATGCTCGATTCGGCTGAGACGGCCTACCGCCAGATAGAACCTGGCACTGATGTCCATCTGGCTTATATCGTGCAGAGCAATCTCGCCATCATAGCGCTCCGGCGGATGGGTGCCACACAGTTGGAGGACGATATTGACGAAGCCTTCGAGCAAATAGAGAGTTTCTATTTTAAGGCGATGGAGCAGAAAGACCAGTACTATCAGCAGTCGTTGAGGCAGGAAAAGGAGAACCAGCAGCTCGACTATCGCTCTCGGTTGTATCGCCGCACGCTCCTTATTGTCATTATAGCAGCAGTCATTATCCTCGTTGCCGTGGTGATGGCACTGCGCTATCGCATCCGCATGCTGCGTCAGCAGCGGGCTTTCGAGCAGTCGAAACTGGAGAAGGCTAACGAGGTGGTTACGTTCCTGCAGAACTTTATCCTCGAACGGACGGAGGTGATGCAGAAACTCAATCAAAGCGGCGATGCCCTCATCACCCTTAAGCCGCACGAATGGACAGAGATCGAGCGGACGCTCAACGCCATTGACAGCAACCGCTTTGCCAGAATACGTGAGCTATACCCCAATATGCAGGAAGACGACATCCGACTGTGCATCCTCACCCGTCTCGGTATCAGCAACCGTGCCATCGGCAACATCTACTGCATCACCATCTCTGCCGTACAGCATCGTAAGCTGAAGCTGAAGAAGGACGTGTTCGGAGAAAGCAATCCTGACGTCACACTGGAACAGATACTGAAGAGAATTGAGAGTTGAGAATTAAAAAAACAGATAGCTATGAGACGTACATTATTATTTATCGCGTGTATGCTGACATCACTTGCGATGCAGGCACAAGAGAATGCTGGCGACTACCGCCCCTTGGTAGAGGAAGGCAAACACTGGACGTACGACAACTTCATGCCGTTGCGTCCTGCTGAGTATGATTACTTTTATTGGTATGATTTGAAAGGAGATACATTGATAGCAGGGAAGAAATGCCTGAAGTTGTATTCCACCAGTGAAAATGATAGTATCGCAAGGTATAAGGCTGCTCTGTACGAGGAAAACAAGAAAGTGTATTGTTTCTTCCCGGGGAATGCTGGGGCCGTATTGTTATACGACTTCGACTGTGAAGTGGGTGATACGATTCACGTGAATGCGGGAGAGATGGTCGTGATAGACATTCGGAAAGTAGATAATGGTGGTATTCCTATCAGAATCTATGTCCTGCGTCCTATTGATCTTTTTGGGGATGATGAACCAAGTGATGATTATGACTTTGGTTGGGTTGAGGGTGTGGGAGCCACTAATGATTTCTTTGCGATGCTTCCCTTATGTGGAAACTACAGTAGCCTGAAAGCCTGTGAAGTGAATGGTGAAAAGCTCTATCAGACAGTGGAACGTGACATGACAGCCGAAGGATATCACAAGATGGGAATCGAAGGAAAACGGTGGAACTACATACACTATTATTTGGACGAAAACGGAGAACACCGTGAGCCTTATTCCTATGTAGTAAGAGGCGATACCGTCATCAGGCGTACCACTTATAAGAAATTGTGGTATCAGGACGAGAAGACCGAAAGGCTTGTGTGTCTTCTTTATGAAACAGGACGAAGAGTGTGTAAAGATTCGGACTTTGGCAAGAACTCCGACGGTACGCCTTGTTTGAATTCCTTCTTTGAATTCGACCGCAAAGATTTTGGAAGAGTGTTTACTTGGAAATCCAAGTGTCAGGAAGGTAACACCAATTGGATGGTATATGGTGTTGATACCATAGAGGTCAATAACCGTCAGTTCCGCCGATACACCTGTCTGCAGAAATATTCGGAAGAGGGTGAGTCTTTGACGACGATAGAATACGGCGGCGATGGAGTATGGCACGATATCTGGGTTGAAGGTGTCGGGTCGGCAAGTAGTGGCATTGAAGACCAGATTCCTTCACATGAGCCTCCGTTGGTGACTACAAGTGACTATACTTATTTCGTCTCCTGCTTTGAGGATGGTGAGTGTATTTTTACTGCCGATGATTTCAACATCCAACAGGATGTCAACATCGCTTATCGCCCAATGATTGAGGACGGTAAGGTGTGGAAGGTAGGAGGCGTCGGCTCGAATCCTGTACAGCTGGTTGAATACTATTACTTCGATGGTGACACCATCATCGACGGTAAGACCTGCAAGCAGATGATGTGCCAGCGGTATGTCAACCCGGAGCATCCCGATTATGCTGTTATTTCGCAATATCCATTGCTAAGCAATGTGGGTGCATGGTACGAAGAGGACAAGAAAGTATTCATATACGATACGAACAGCAAACGGTTTAAGAAAATTTACGATTTCTCTGTTGATGCCAATGATATCCTTCTGATAAATAGTCAATCATACATGATAGGGCCGAGGCAGACAGGAGGCATAAATGGGTTCAAGGGCGTATATAGAGACGTTTGGATGCTTGCTGCTGGAGACACAATTCCCAATACTACTTGGCTGGAAGGTATAGGATCCATTGATGGCCCGACAGTAAATGTCTATTACGGAGAAGTGTATCATGGGCTGTTTTTGATGTCATGTACCGTCGGCGATGAGGTCATCTACCTCAACGATGAATATGTGGACGTGGCCACTCCTGAAGCTTTGATAGCCGAAAAGCGCCGCTTCGACTTTACCCACACTATCAAGACGAGGCCAAAAGCTCCGATTCACAGATTGGCAGAAGCTTCTGAGACGACGTCGCTCTATGGTGAGTATAGCGACCAGCGTTTAGGTATCAACCTCAATCCACTTGACCAAGCCTATTTGGTCTCTATTACCGATATGTCTGGTAGGGCTATCTATGAGAAGACCATCGATGCAGGCAACATCGTAGCCCTCGACATCGATATTTCTGCTTATCCAAAAGGCCATTACACCGTCACGGTGGAGAACAGCAATGAGGTGTTTACGGGTGAATTTGATTCACAGACAGATGGCATTGAGGTTGTGGACGGAAGGAGGAATCAGGAAAAGCCTGACATCTACAACCTCCAGGGGCAGCGCATCTCTTCCCTGCAGAAAGGACTGAATATCGTCAGTGGCAGGAAGGTTTACATGAGGTAGACTTCATCAAACATAAAGACACGGAGCCGAAAAGCTCCGTGTCTTTGTATTAATTCGTATAATTCGTATAATTCGTGGTAGTCAGAACTATCAGTCGTTGGTCTCAGGAGCCTCGCCGATAAGTTCCATGAACTCGTCGAGCTTCGGTGTGATGATAATCTGTGTGCGGCGGTTGCGTTGCTTGCCCACTTCGGTGTTGTTGCTCTCCAAGGGGTTGTACTCACCACGTCCACCGGCAGTGAGGCGCTTCGGGTCTACGCCGTACTGGTTCTGCAAGGCCTGAACCACAGACGAGGCACGCAGGCAGGAGAGGTCCCAGTTGTTGCGGATATTCTCACGCGAGATGGGCACATTGTCGGTGTTACCCTCTATCAGCACGTCGTAGTCCTTGTAGTCGGTGATAATCTTGGCAATCTTCGACAGCGTCTCTGAGGCACGTTCGTTAATCTCGTAGGAACCGCTCTTGTAGAGCATGTTGTCGGCCAGCGAGATGTAGACGACGCCCTTCAACACCTGTACGTCGACTTCCTTCAGTTCTTCCTTCGACAGCGAGCGTGTCAGGTTGTTGGTCAGCACCATGTTCAGCGAGTCGCTCTTCGACTTCACCTCCACCAGGTGACGGATGTACTGATTGGACTCATTGATCTGGTCGACCAGCTTCTCGAGAGAGACATTGTTCTGCGACGTGTTTGCAAGACTCTTGTCCAGCGACTCCTGTAACTTGGCGTATGCTTTCTTCTGCTCCTCCAGCGCTTTCTTCTGAGCGTCAACCTGGTCTTCCAAGGCTCCGATGCGGGCATTCTTGCCTGCCAGGTCTTCCTTGGCTGACTGCAGTTGTTTGGTGAGCAGGCCGTTCTCATCACGGCAGCTTAACAGTTCCTTCTTGCTTCCGCAACTGCTCAGCACGAGGCCAGCCAGTGCGAGAATTACTAATGCGTTCTTTTTCATAATCATGCTTGGTTTTAATTCATTTTCGGATGCAAAGTTACAGATATGATGCAGAAAAACCTCATTTGTCTAATGGAATTAGAATCATTTAACAGACGGCCATCCGTCCTCTGACCATTCTATTTCGCGCTGGATGAGGATGGCCTGTCCGTGATGATGCGTGCTGTAACCGTGGCAGATGAAGATTGTTTCGCCGGTAGGCAGGTCGTAGGCGGCACTATGGCCTGCGGCCTCGTAGTCCACCTTGTCGCCTTCCAGGAACAGGGTGCCGCCGCCATTGGCCATATCCTTGCCCTCGCGGTCAAGGTAGGGACCGTCCACTTTCTTAGAGCGTCCTACGGCCACGCGGTAGTTGCTCTTGGAGCCGCGGCAGCAGTAGTCCCACGACACGAACAGGTAGTACCATCCGCCATGCTTCAGTATGAACGGGGCTTCGATGGCATTGCGGCCTGCATATTTGGAGGTGGGGTTAGGGTCGGCCTTCAGCGTGTCCTTCAAGGCTATACGGCGGGCGATGGTCTTGCTGCTAACTGCAGACTTCTCACTTAATGGTGCTATCTGTATGCCATCCCAGAAGGAGCCCCATGTGAGCCACATCTGGTCATCGTCATCGACGACGAAGGCGGGGTCGATGGCATTCCAGTTGTCGCGCTTGCCTTTTGAAGCCACCAGACAGCCTTCGTCCTTCCATTCACCGTTGAGGTGGTCGGCAGTCATCAGTCCGATGGCCGATGTGTTCTTGCCGAAGGTGGAACAGCTGTAGGCCAGCCACCAGCGGTCGTGCCAGCGGATGATGTCGGGAGCCCAGACGTGGTTGCGGAAGCCAGGCACGGAGTCTTGTGTCCAAGCAGGAATCTTTTCGATGAAGGGGGATGACTGTACCACCCACGTCTTGCGGTCTTTCGACGTGGCCCACTGCAGGCCCATGCCTGTAGAGAGCAGGTAGTAGGTGCCACGTTCGTAGGCCATCACGGGGTCGTGGGCCATCACCGTGTCGGTGACAAAGGCCATGCGGCGGTGAAAACGGTGACGCTGGTTGGGCGTCTGGGCTTGGGCGACATGGAATGTCGCCATGACAGTCAGGATAAGGAGTAGCTGTTTCATGTTGGTAGGTAGTTTTTTTATCGTTTATTCGTTTAATCGTTTAATCGATTAATCGCTTAATTTTTTTATTGTTTTATTTTTTATTCTTTTAATTGTCAGTACAACAGTAGCAGTCCGGCAAAGCCTGCCATGACTATCATCTTGATGGGGTTGATCTTGAATACCTTAGTACCGACGAAGGTAGCTAAGAACAGGAAGACGCTGATCCAGAACTGCCAGGGATTCTCTGACGGTGTGGAGAAATTCTCTTTTGTGCACAGCAACAAGGTGGCGGCAGCTAACAGACCGACGACTGCCGGGCGCAGTCCGTTGAAGATATTCTGTACGGCAGGGGCCTTCATATATTTAAGGAACAGGCGTGCGATGAGAATCATCAGGATAAGCGAGGGCAGCACGAGGGCAAAGGTAGCCACACAGGAGCCCAGCACGGACATGCCTGCTGACATGCCTGCATTGTGACAGGCGGTATAGCCGCAGTATGTTGCGGAGTTGATGCCGATGGGACCAGGCGTCATCTGGCTGATAGCCACAATATCGGTAAACTGTGATGTTGTTATCCATCCCCAGTGGTGCACCACCTCAGTCTGAATCAGTGACAGCATGCCGTAGCCACCACCGAACCCAAAGAGTCCGATCTGGAAGAACGTGACGAAGAGGTATAAATATATCATAATCTTCTTTATTATTAAGCCCCTCCCTTGGGGAGGGGTTGGGGTGGGCTTATTCTGTCGGCTTAATCAGTGATCCATACACATACCCACCGATGGCTGCCGCCAGTATGATGAGCATCGGCGACACACCCATGAGCCAGATGAGCAGGGCACCGCCGATGGGAATCCAGCAGTTGACCCATGAAATCTTGGCACTCTTGGCCAGGTTGAAGGTAGGTACGGCTATCAGGGCCACCACAGCAGGACGTATGCCGCGGAAGATGGCAGCTACGACAGGGTTGTCTTCAAACTGATGGAAGAACATGGCGATGGCCAGGATAATCAGAAAAGAGGGTAGGGCAGTGCCCAGTGCACATGTGATGGCTCCGCGCCGCTTTTTCAGTTTGTAGCCAATGAAGGTGCTGATGTTGATAGCAAAGACACCAGGACAGCTTTGTGCGATGGCAATGAGGTCGAGAAACTCCTCACGGCTGACCCAGTGGTGCTTGTTCACCACCTCTTCCTCTATCATGGGTATCATGGCATATCCACCTCCGAAGGTGAACATGCCAATCTTGAAGAAGGTCTTAAACATGAGCCTCTATCCATTTCCTTGCATTCACGAAAGCCTCTATCCACGGCGTCACCTCGTCATCCTTGCGCGGATACCAAGCGTTCTGCCAAGGGAAGATGGCACGCTCCAAGTGGGGCATCATGGCCAGGTGACGACCATCGGCCGAGCAGATGCCAGCCACATCGTAGTCAGAGCCGTTGGGGTTGGCAGGATAGCCGTGGTAGTTGTATTTCGCAATGATGTTGTAGTCACTCTCTTGTCCGGGCAGTGAGAACTTACCTTCTCCGTGAGCTACCCAGATGCCGAGTTTCGAACCGCTCAGTGAACCAAACATGACGCTCTTGTTTTCAGGTATCTGCAGCGTGATAAACTCACTCTCGAACTTATGGCTGTCGTTGTGCAGCATCTTGGCACCTTTAGCTCCTGTCAGGCCTAACTCCACCATCAGCTGGCAACCGTTACAGATGCCCAGTGAGAGGGTGTCAGGACGGGCATAGAACCGGTCGAGGGCCTCCTTGGCCTTCGGGTTATAGAGGAAGGCACCTGCCCATCCCTTGGCGGAACCGAGTACGTCGCTGTTGGAGAAACCGCCGCAGAAGATGATCATCTGCACCTCGTCGAGAGTCTCGCGACCACTGATGAGGTCGGTCATCATGACATCCTTCACGTCGAAGCCTGCCAGATAGAGCGAATATGCCATTTCGCGCTCGCCGTTGGTACCTTTCTCACGGATGATGGCAGCTTTGGGAGTTCCGTTTGTAGCGATAGTATCGCTATCTACCTGACGGTCGGGATTCAGACCGTACTGAGCCAGAGTACCCTTGAAGCCACGTGGGAACTTCATCTCCAGCGGCTGCTGCTTGTAGTTCTCGTAGCGCTCCTTGGCCTTGCCGTTGAAACTTTGCTTGCGGTCCAGCAGGTAACTGGTCTTATACCATACATCGCGCAGGTGGTCGATATCGAGGGTGAGGGTCTTCGTGTCGCTGCCAGCAGGACAGAGAATCTCGATGGAACGGCTGTCTTCCACGGGGTATCCTATCTTGGCGTAGCCGATACCCTGTTCTTCCATGAATTTCTTGAACTCAATCTTGTGTTCGTCGCTCACCTCGATAACCACGCCGGGGTTCTCGGCAAACAGCGTCTTCACATAGTCGCCGTGAGCACAGAGGTCATGCAGGTTGATGTGCATGCCGCCCTTGGTGTTGGCAAAGCACATCTCCAGCAGACAGGTGATAAGACCGCCGGCTGAAATATCGTGTCCTGCCATGATCCATCCGCGACGAATCAGTTCCTGAATGGTGTTGAAGGCATCGGCAAAATACTCGGCGTTCTTCACCGTAGGTACATCGTCGCCAACCTTTCCGAGACTCTGCGCAAAGGCGGAACCGCCGAGGCGCTGCTCGTCGAAGGAGAAGTCGATATGATAGATGGAAGCATGCTTGTCATTGACCAGAACGGGCGACACCACTTTCTTGATGTCGGAAACCTCGCCGCCTGCGCTGACGATGACCGTTCCCGGCGAAATGATTTTCTCGCCGTTGGGATACTGCTGCGAGAGTGACAGTGAGTCCTTGCCAGTAGGAACGTTGATGTGCAGTTCGCAGCAGAAGTCACTCAGAGCCTTCACGGCTGTATAGAGACGGGCATCCTCGCCCTCCTGTGAACGGCAGGGCCACATCCAGTTGGCACTGAGCGAGACAGAATCAAGCCCCTCGGCCAGTGGTGCCCATATAATGTTGGTCAGAGCCTCGGCCACCGACAGCACACTGCCGGCCTCGGGTGAGGCCAGGCCTGCCTGGGGTGCATGGCCGATAGCTGTGGCGATGCCTTTCACGCCGCGGTAGTCGAGGGCCACCACACCACAGTCGCTCAGCGGCAACTGTATCTCGCCCTGACATTGCTGGCGTGCTATCTTACCTGTCACCGAGCGGTCTACCTTGTTTGTCAGCCAGTCTTTGCAGGCTACGGCCTCCAGTTGGAGGACACGCTCGAGGTAGGGGAGGAGCTCAGGATTCTCTACATATTCTACATTGTTATAGTGGCGCTCCACGGTGTTGTCGCGCATGATGGTCTTTGGCGAATGGCCGAACATCTGGGCCACGTCAAGGTCGAAAGGCTTCACGCCGTCACCCTGTACAAACGAGAAGTGGGCATCGCCAGTGGTCTCGCCTACCACATACATCGGAGCACGTTCGCGCTCAGCTATACGGCGTACATGTTCTATGTGCTTCTCGTCAATGAGCAGTCCCATACGTTCCTGACTCTCGTTGGCAATGATTTCTTTCGAAGAGAGCGTCTGGTCACCGATGGGCAGCTTGGTCATGTCTATGCGACCGCCACATTCCTCTACCAGTTCCGACAGGCAGTTCAGGTGGCCTGCACTGCCGTGGTCATGGATAGATACGACGGGGTTGACGTCTTCCTCACAGAGTGCACGCACCAGGTTGTAGGCACGTTTCTGCATTTCGGGGTTGGCACGCTGGATGGCATTCAGCTCAATGCCATTGCTATAGCGGCCAGTGTCGACAGAAGATACCGAACCGCCGCCAAGACCGATGCGGTAGTTATCGCCGCCAACGACTACCACCTTGTTGCCTGGCTGAGGCTCCTTCTTCAGACAGTCGCGCTTGGTGCCGTAGCCTACACCGCCGGCCAGCATGATGACTTTGTCGTAAGCGTATTTGGTGGAAGCGGGTGAACCGCTTCCCACTTTTTCCTGGTGCTCGAAGGTCAATACGGAACCGCAGATGAGGGGCTGTCCAAACTTATTGCCGAAGTCGCTGGCACCATTCGAGGCCTTGATGAGAATCTGCTCAGGTGACTGATAGAGCCACTGACGTACAGGAAGGATATCCTCCCAGTCTCTTATGGTGGTAGCCAATTTTTCATTTTTCACTTTTCCCTCTTCACTTAGTCTCGGGTAGGCCGTCATGTAGACCGCCGTGCCGGCGATGGGCCATGAGCCGGTACCGCCACCCATACGGTCGCGTATCTCGCCGCCAGTACCTGTGGCAGCACCATTGAAAGGTTCTACGGTGGTGGGGAAGTTGTGTGTCTCGGCTTTCAGGGAGATGACACTCTCGATGTCCTTGACACGGAACCAGTCGGCAGTAGACTGGTCGGCAGGTGCAAACTGTTCGATGACAGGTCCCTGCGCAAAGGCTACATTATCTTTATAGGCAGACAATATCTGGTTGGGATTCTCCTGTGTCGTCTTCTTGATCATCTGAAAGAGCGACGACTCCATCTCCTTGCCGTCGATGATAAACGTACCCCCGAATATCTTGTGGCGGCAGTGCTCAGAATTGATCTGGGCGAAACCGAAAATCTCAGAGTCAGTCAGTGGACGGCCATTCTGTTTTTCCAGTTGGTGCAGATAGTCAATTTCTTCCGGCGAGAGTGCCAGTCCTTCCTGCTCGTTGTAGGCTTCCAGATTGTCCACGTACTTGATAGGCTCCGGCTGGATGTTGACAGTGAAGATATCCTGATTTAGTCCTTCATACATGCGCTGAAGCATGGGGTCGTAGTCAGCGTCTTTCGTTTCTACGGGGAAATACTCCTCAATACGATGTATGCCTTGGATGTTCATGTTCTGTGTGATTTCCACGGCATTTGTAGACCATGGCGTCACCATTTCGCGGCGTGGGCCAACGTAGTAGCCGTCGAGCGTCAGCGCGTCCAGCATATCGGCATCACCATAGAGCCAGCACAGTTTTTTTACATCGTCATTGTTGAGCTGATGGTCCACCTCAGTGGCTATCACGCTCTTGTTTTGAGTCTGAAAGAAAAAAATCATAATCTCCAAAAAATAATGTAATTTCGAAATTTGCTGCAAAATTACATTATTTTAAGGAGATTACCAAATAATAAAAGTTGTTTTTTATTGGATGGTTACTTTTTCACCGCCAATGACATAGATGCCGCGTGACAGAGAGTTCATAGCCTCGCCAACGCTGACCTGACGTTTCACGACGTTGCCTTTCAGGTCGTACACGTCAACCAGTGCGTTGCCTGTAGAGGGCGAGTTGATACCCGTTGTGCCCATTTCGGCCATGCTCTTGATGTGCTTGATCTCCAGTTTAGTGGCGGTGGCAGCCTGCTGCTCCCAGTTGAAGCCGCAACGTGTGGGCAGGAAAGCCTTGTCAGCTTCAGTGCGAATCAGGATGCTCTGCAGCGGAGTAACGTCCTGCTGAGCGGGGATGCCATAGCGGCCATTCTTCATCACCGACTCCCAGTTGCTGCTGAAAGCTACGGTGTTACCGGCATTATCGCTCATGCGGACCGTCTTCAGTTCGTTGCTGATGTTCATGGCATCCGTGTTCTTGACGCGCAGATACTGCGAAGTGGGTGAGTAGATCAGGTAGGGAAGACCTGCCTCGATGCCCTCGTTCGTGCAGTCCATGAAGAAAATATTCAGCACATCGCCATCCTGGGCAATGCCAACCATGCGCTCAACGCGCAGATCCTTCAGCTGGTCGGCTCCCATGCTCATAGGCAGGCAGAGCGTGTTATAGCCAGCAAAGAGGTGACGGTTCAGTTGTACGGTCTGGTCGGTCTGTGCCAGCATCTCGACGTTGAGCGTGTTGGTCGACGCATAGATATTCTTCACTTTGTTTTGTGCTACAGCAGGTGTGCACAGTGTGGCGGCAGCCACTAATGTAAGTACAAGATGTTTCATAAGCCAGTATGTTTAAGTTCAAATTCTTTGCAATATTACAAAAAAATGTTTGCTCGCCACTCTTTTGCCTTCATTATTTAGGAATGTTTAACTATCAGCAAAAAAAATCCCTAAGGTTGCTCTGTTTTCTGAATTATTTTGTACCTTTGCGCAAAATTAATCATACTATGTCAATGAAGAAGTTTTTATTAGGTTTTGTTTTGATGAACCTCTCTGCTATAACCATGGCTCAGAGTGTGGTATCTGATGAGGGTGCCTGGTGTTGGTTTGCCGATCCTCGTGCCGTCCATTATGAAAATACTGCCGGCACGGCCAATATGACTTATATAGGTTATATAGATGTGCACGGCAATGTGAAGGCTACGCAGTACGACTGGCTGCAGCACCGCAAGACCGACGTGCTGGTACGCTCGTGCTTCCAGCCCGACGATCACAATAACCCTACGTTCATCGTGCTGCCCGATGAGCGGGTGATGATTTTCTACACCCGCCATACCGATGAACCGAAGATATGGTATCGCATCTCGACGAAGCCCTGCGACATCACGTCGTTGGGTGAGGAGAAATATCTGACGACGGCCAACAATACGACTTATCCGTCGCCCTTTATCCTGAGTGACGATCCTGACCATATCTACCTGTGCTGGCGTGGCATCAACTGGCATCCCACGATAGCCCGCCTCACCATGCCCGATGCCGATGGCAACTGCAAGTTTGACTTCGGTCCGAAACAGATTGTGCAGTCTACAGGTGCACGTCCCTATGCCAAGTACCAGTCGAACGGCAAGGACAAGATCTACGTGAGCTACACCACGGGTCATCCCGATAACGAGATGCCCGACTGGCTCTATTTCAATGTCATCGACATCAACAATGGCAACGGCCCTATCCTGCGCGACCTGAACGGCAAGCAGCTTTCTGTGATAAATAATGGTGTGTTCAATGTGAACAAGACCGACAGCTATGCCAACAGCTATCCCGCTACTATCGTCGATAAGACGGCTAATATACGCAACTGGGTGTGGCAGATTACGCTCGACAAGGACGAGAACCCCGTCATCGCCTATCCTCACATAGACAATGCCAAGACCACCCACGTCTATTGGTATGCCCGCTGGACGGGTTCGGCCTGGCGCAACACCTGGGTGCAGTATGGCGGCCATGCGTTCCATCAGAACTGGAACAGCACCGAGCTCTGTTATAGCGGCGGTATGGCCATAGACCCCGACAACATCAATGACCTCTACCTGTCGATTCCCACGAAGGACGGCCAGTATAACAAGGACGGTGTCTACGAGATATGGAAATATACCATCGATGACGAAGGCAAGGTGGCTGGCTCGGAGCAGATAACCAAGGATTCGCCCAAGAACAACGTCCGTCCCTATGTCATTCCAGGTTCGAAGAACAGTCCGTTGCGCCTGGTATGGATGCAAGGCGACTATTACTACTGGATGGTGAAGCAAGGCTACCCTCAGGGTTATCCTACGCGCATCATGGCTGACTATGCATGGGAGGAGGAACTGACACAAGATGAGGACGGCTTGCGTACAGACTGTATCTGTCTTGGGGTGAATAAGACCGTCACCATGGCCTTTGAGTTGAATGCTGAGAAATATGAGGGAACCCTCTTTACCGTCAACCATTACGCGAAGGATGATGGCGGACTGGTCTATAGCATCAATGCTGCTGACCAGTATCCTCAGATGAGTATCAACGGTGTGGTTTACAAGAGTCAGAACCGCATGCTGACCAGTGACAACTGGGCCTACAACAGCACAGGTACCAGTGGCGATAATCATCCTACGAAGATGAAGACTGTCGTCATCTCCCTGACCTATGACGGTCATGTGCTTACTGTTTATCGAAACGGTCTGGTAGATCAGGTCATTGAGACGGAAAACTTGCCTGCAGGCGCACTGAATACCTACGGCGAAGATGACAGTCAGGGTCACCTGATACCCTACAACCATCAATGCCTGTTTCTAAGTGATTATTATGCTTGTGCTTCACCCTTGACCGTTCAGTCATTGATGAAACTGGCGCAGGAAGAGATAAGGTCGCAGCACAACAAGAACCTGCCCACGTCGCTGCAGAATGGTGATTTCGAGGGCAGCTATGCCCCCATGCAGGGCAGCGGCGTCGCCAGTGACCGTGCTATCTATGTGCCCGAAGGTTGGACGATAGCATACACCAGCCGCAATGAGAACGACCTGACTGCCCTGAAGGCCGGTGACCTCTATTTCAGTAACTTCTTTGCATCGCGCACGGCACTGCCTACGGCCGGCAAGCAGACCTACTGGGTGCGCCAGAACTGGGGCACCTCGACCATCAACCTGCAGCAGGAACTGCTGCTGCCCGAGGGTGAATATACGCTGACGGCCGACCTGTGGAAGAGCGGACGTGGCGGCGATGCCATCATTTCAGTCGTGACGCAGGACGGCCCCACGGTGACAGCTCCTTCTTTAGAAAATATGGAGGCTTGGCAGAAGGTGAGCCTCCCTTTTGTGAGTGATGGTAGTGCCTCTACCACTATCAGTCTCTCAGCCATGCACAACTATAATGGTACGGAAAAGATTATCGGCTTCGACAATGTGACGCTCGTACCTCATGTCACCAATGCTATCACCGAGCCTCTGCGACAGGGTGCTGACGCAGCTCGTTTCGTCGATTTGCAGGGCCGGGTGATAGACCCGCAGGCCGTGGCCCATGGCATCTATATCCATCAAGGAAAGAAAGTTATCGTAAAATAAGAAATGACATACACAATAGAAAAGGTGACGACCCTGATAGGGGCACGCCGCTATGGTGACACAGAGGCGACGATAGGTTGGTTGCTGACCGACAGTCGTTCGCTGTGCTTTCCTGAACAGACGTTGTTTTTTGCCCTGCGTACGAAGCGCAATGACGGGCATAAGTATATAGAAGAGCTCTACCGTCGGGGTGTGAGGAATTTTGTGGTGGAGAGCGCCAGTTATTCCTCGAAGGAGTCATCCTCAGGCTGGGGTAGTTTGGAGGGAGCCAATTTCCTCGTAGTACCGTCGCCGCTGGCTGCCTTGCAGCGCTTGGCCGAGCGTCATCGCGACGAGTTCTCCATCCCCGTGGTAGGCATCACGGGCAGCAATGGCAAGACGTGGGTCAAGGAGTGGCTCTACCAGCTCTTGATGCCTTCGCAGAAGATCACACGTTCGCCCAAGAGCTACAATTCACAGATAGGCGTACCCCTGTCGGTATGGCTGCTGAACGAAAATTCCAAGATTGCCCTGTTCGAGGCAGGCATCAGCGAGCCGGGTGAGATGCTGGCCCTGCATGACATCATCCAGCCTACCATCGGCGTGTTTACATCGCTGGGGGTAGCCCATCAGGAGAACTTCCGTTCTATGGATGAGAAGTGCGTGGAGAAGTTGCAGCTCTTCCGTGACACGAAGGCCGTCATCTATCCTTCCGATGATGATGTCGTGAGTCGCTGTATGCGCCGCTCTGGCTATCAGGGTGAGCGTATCGGCTGGAGCCGCTACGACCAGAAGGCCGCCTTCTTTGTCAAAGACATTACAATAGATAAATCCCAACCCTCCTGTCTCAAGTCTCATGTCACCTATATATATAAAGGTACGCGAGGCGAGTACGAGATACCTTTTATCGATGAGGCATCGGTAGAGAACTCCATTACCTGTGCGGCTACGGCACTCTATCTGGGGTTGACGCCTGACGATATTGCCGCACGTATGCCTAAGCTGGAACCTATCGCCATGCGACTGGAGGTGAAGGAAGGACAGCGAGGACTGACGCTGATCAACGACTCGTACAACAGTGATATTCAGTCGCTCGACATCGCCCTCGACTTCATGCAGCGTCGTCCTGACACTGCCGGCCGTCGTCGCACCTTGGTGCTCAGCGACATCTATCAGAGCGGCGAGATGATGCCTGACCTCTACGGGCAGGTGTCAGAGTTAATCGTGAAGCGTGGCATCGACCGCTTCATCGGTATAGGAACCGACCTGATGGCTCAGGCCGACAGGATAGCCGTGGGACAGAAATGGTTCTTCCCCGATGTGGAACATTTCCTGCAGAGCGGGGTGTTCCGCTCGCTTCACGACGAGGTCGTCTTGCTGAAGGGAGCGCGTAACTTCGGCTTCGAACATATCAGCGAGTTGCTGGAACAGAAGGTGCATGAGACCATCCTGGAGGTAGACCTCAATGCCGTGGTGAACAACCTCAACCACTTCCGTTCATTCCTGAAACCCGAGACCAAGATGGTATGCATGATCAAGGCCGATGCCTACGGCGCCGGTGCCGTCGAGATAGCCAAGACGTTGCAGGATCACCGTGTGGACTATCTGGCAGTGGCCGTAGCCGACGAGGGCGTGGAGTTGCGCAAGGCCGGCATCACACAGAATATCATCGTGATGAATCCGGAGATGTCGTCGTTCCAGACGCTCTTTGACTATGACTTGGAGCCGGAGGTCTACTCTTTCCGACTGCTCGATGCCCTCATCCGTGCTGCACGCCATCAGGGTATCACGGGGTGGCCTGTGCATATCAAGCTCGATACGGGTATGCATCGACTGGGATTTGGAACCTCCAGTGAGGTAGACCGTCTGATAGATATCCTCAAGCACCAGTCGGCCGTCATTCCCCGTTCGGTCTTCTCGCACTTCGTAGGCTCTGACAGCGATGACTTCGATAACTTCTCGCGCCTGCAGTTTGAACGGTTTGATGCTGCCAGCCTGAAGATACAGGCAGCGTTCTCGCACAGGATTCTGCGTCATATTGACAATTCGGCAGGCATCGAGCACTTCCCCGAGCGACAACTCGACATGGTGCGCCTCGGCATAGGTCTCTATGGTGTAGACCCGCGCACAAACGACGCGTTGTCTACGGTCTCAACGCTGAAGACCACTATCCTGCAGTTGCGCCATGTGCCGAAGGAGGAGACCGTGGGTTACAGCCGTAAGGGCGTGCTGACACGCGACAGCATCATCGCTGCCATACCTATCGGCTATGCCGACGGACTCAACCGCCGCCTGGGCAACCGCCACTGCTACTGTCTGGTGAACGGTCAGAAGGCAGAATATGTAGGCAATATCTGTATGGATGTGGCTCTCATCGACGTGACCGACATTCCTTGTCAGGAGGGCGATACCGTCGAGATATTCGGTAAGGAACTGCCTGTCACCGTGCTGAGCGATGTGCTGCAGACCATTCCCTACGAGGTGCTGACGGGTGTCAGCAACCGCGTGAAGCGCGTCTATTTCCAGGATTGAAACATCAGAAATGAAAAAATTGGAGTTATCCTGACTGGGATAACTCCTATTTTTCTTGCTCTGTACTTATTAAAACAGGCCCTCGAGCTCGCTATTGGCGAAGACAAACTCCTCAGTGGCATCAGTGTCGACGTTGTGGTACCTGTAGCCAAGGTTCATACCGCTGGTATAGATAGGTCTCATTTGTTCCTTGTCACCGGGCGACATGTTACGCAGGTTGTTGAACGTCTCCATTTTGCTGAACTCCAAGTCTTCGGTTACTTTGTCGAATATCGCACCGGCCACGTCGTAGTCATAGTAGACGCAGTCGCCATCCTTGACCATTCCGACCAGAGTGACGTATTCGTTCAGTTGAATAGGCATGTTCAGGTTGGTGACCTGAATGATTTTGTCTACGTCCATCGCCTCGGCTTGGCCATCGCTCTCGAGTGCTTCCTTCAGCTCATCGCAGGTGATGAGTACCGAGAACGAGTTGTCGCCGTCGGCGCTGCTGCTGTAGATACCTTTCAGGTCGGCCCCGGCTTCAGTGACGGTCTCAAGAAACTTCTTGACGTTCTCGTTGCCACGGCTGAAGGTGTTCAGTATGTTTTCTTTCACCAGTTCTTTGTTCTCCCTGAGAACATTGATATTGCTGATTTTATCGTCCATGACGACATACATCGACACGACGTCATCAGCATACTCCACCTTCTGAATCATGACGAACTGATTCATCATGGCAGGGCAGTTCTTGTTGAAGTCGTCGACAGCAGCATTCAGCCTGCTCTTGCTGGCCTCCTTACAGCTACAGAGCAGCACGCTAACGCAAACCAGCGCAAAAAGTGATAGTCTGTACTTCATCATAATTATCAATTATCAATTATCAATTCTCAACTGTCAGTCCGTGATGGGCTTGTACTTTGGCACGAGCGACTTCATGATGCACCAGCCAATGAGGTAGGCCACGGCACAGAAGCAGAAGACAATCATGTAGGCAGCAGGCTTACCCTCGAATCCGAAGAAAGTGAAGGCGCTGCCCTTGTCGGCTGCCCAGTCGAAGAACTGGCCAGAGCTCAGGTTGATGGCAAACGAGCCTAGACCGCCTGCCATGGAGCCGATACCCGTGATGGTGCCGATGGTCGACTTGGGGAACATGTCGCCGATGGTAGAGAAGAGGTTGGCTGACCATGCCTGATGACCGGCACCCAGCAGACCGATGAGGATAGCGGGCCACCAGGGGCTGTAGGCACCCAGAGGCTGGGCAAAGAGACCCAGCAGGGGGAAGCAGGCAAAGATGAGCATGGCACGCATGCGGCCCAGGTAGGGGTTCATGCCTTTCTTCTCAACGAAATAGGTAGGCAGGTAGCCACCACCGATGGAGAGCACGGTGACGATGGCATAGAGCGTGAAGATGAGGGCGATGCCCATGGGTGAGTCGCTGGTGTAGCCGTACTGGTCAGAGAAGTAGGCGGGAGCCCAGAACAGGAAGAACCACCACACACCGTCGGTCATCAGCTTGCCGATGACAAACGACCACGTCTGCTTGTACTTGAAGCACTTCAGCAGGGGTATAGTCTTCTCCTCCTTCACGTTGTCGCGATCCTGCACGTCGGCAATGTCGCGGTCCTGCTCTATGTAGTTCAGCTCGGCCTGGTTCACGCGCTTGTTCTTGGCGGGTTTGTCATAGAGCCAAGACCACAGGCCCATCCACAGGAAGCCCAGGGCACCGATGATGATGAAGGCCATCTCCCAGCCCCAGGCACGTGCCAAGAGGGGAATGGTGGCAGGAGCTGCCAGTGCACCGACGGAGGCACCGCTGTTAAAGATAGAGGTAGCGAAGGCACGGTCTTTCTTCGGGAAATACTCGGCTGTCACCTTGATGGCAGCAGGGAAGTTGCCTGCTTCACCGACGGCCAGTATCAGGCGGCACGACAGGAAGAGCCACACCGAGATGGTGGTCAGAGCCGTCACGCTGGCACCGGCGAGGGCGATGGCACCCCATCCGCAGAAGGCATGCAGACAGGCACCCAGCGACCAGACGAAGATGGCGATGAGATAACCTTTCTTTGTGCCCATCCAGTCGATGAACTTACCGGCAAAGAGGTTGGCCACGGCATAGAAGATAGAGAATACGGCCGTGATGAGACCGTAGTGCTTGTCAGTCCAGTGGAAGTCAACGGCGATGAAGTCTTTCCACGTCAGTGAGAGGACCTGTCGGTCCATGTAGTTGATAGTGGTTGCCAGGAATAGCAGTCCACAGATAATCCAACGGAAGTTGGACATTTTGGTAGTTGTTATTGGTGTCATAAGCCTACCCCCAACCCCTCCCCAAGGGAGGGGCGTTTAGTTACTTCGGGGTCTCCTTTTTTGTTGTTATAGTTATTAGTCATTTGTTATTGAGAAACATCATCCCATAGCCTATAAAGACTCCCCTCCCTTGGGGAGGGGTAGGGGGTGGGCTGCTACTTCAACTGATTGACAGGAATCTCGTCCTTGTCGTTATAGTAGAGGTTCTCGCCTGCCATACCCCAGATGAAGGTGTAGTAGT
>JAFUSV010000061.1 GCA_017467565.1 Prevotella sp. | reverse complement strand
GGAAAGAGAATAGGTCGTTGGCAAAGAGCACGGCAGCACCACTACACTCTCCTGCACTGCTACTGCCTGTCTTGTAAGAGCCCACCTTTGACTGTAGTGTTTCGGCATTGGCACCGCCGAAGTGGCGTGTACGGTTTACGCCGCTCCCTTGGCTGAGGTATGAACTGAGTTCTGATACCGTTGTTAGGTTAATGGCACCGGTGATACCACCGTCATAGCCTACGATGCCGAAGCGGACATTCAGTCCTGCCTTTGCGAGCTGGTTGGCCCAAGTCGTGATATCACGTGCTATGGCGTCGGCCTCCTGTCCCATACTGCCAGAGTTGTCGACTGTGAAGATGACATCAATTTTGATGTTCTTGTTGATGCCTGCCTCTACGTTGTTTTCTATTGAAATGCCCTTGGGCTGTCCGTCGACCTCTACCCAGGTGTTCTGTTGGTTGCTGTCGGTGCCAATAAGATTGAGCCACTGATTTCCATTTTCGTTTTTGATGCCTGTGATATCAAGGCGTATCACCTTTTCGCCGCCTATTTCGTCAACAGAAGCCTGGAAGTTGGGTACTGTGGTAGTTGTCTCGCCTAGAGTGGGGTTGGAGATTGCGTCAGCATCGTTAGGGATGCCTGTGTTGGGGTTTACGTTTGGCTCTTCGTCGCTCCAATAGGTGGGATGCCACCACGATTTCTCTGCCGTCAGGTTATTTGTCACATAGTGCTCGAAGGTGGGATACCACAAACGCATCTTTGTCTTCTCTTTTACCCAGCTGAAATCAGTGTCAACACAGATTTTCTCTGCAGGTTCGCCGCGTCTGGCTGTCAGGGGCAGTATGATGTCATCGACATAAATCTGAATGTCGATAAGCGTCGGCTCTACGGTTCCGGTCTGCTTTACTTTCAGTATGGTGAACACGGGGTCGTGATCTTTGTCCCAATAAGCACCGTGTACTTTGGGCTGCTCTTTGTCGACAGTGTTGACGAAAGTCTTTTGCGGAACACCAACCAGTTCGTGTATCTCAAAGCGGCCTTCATCTTCTGTGCTACCTACATAGATGTTTTTATGGGCACCTGTGGCGCGTGCAATGATGAAGAATGTTGCAAATCCGGTTCCATTGGCTGGCTCTACCCGGCGTGCGTCAAACACGATGTCATTGTAGTCGAAATCGCTGTTGGCGGTGACGGCCAGGTCTTCTGCGATGATGCGCTTGAAACCGAAAGCTTTCAGTTTGTCGACAGGCATGTTAATTAGTTCTGCGTCAAGTTGCTTGAGGTAAGTGCACTGAGCTTCCTCCGACAGGGCTTCGATGTCGGCACCTGAGAGTTCGAAGATGGCCTCGTTGTTTAGTTCTGCGGCACGGGTCCCTCCATAGAGGCTGCGTGTCGTGTTAGTCGTTGAAAAACCCCAGTCGATGTCAGCTGCCGGCGTTCCAAACTCAGTGATAAAAGCTTCACAGAAATTGACGTGCTGTTTGTTAGCCTCATTCAAGGCAATGGCATCAACGTCGTACAGGTCGACGTCTTTTGATGTACAGCCTGCCAGTAGCATACAGCCAAGCATAAGTGGCGTAATTCCTGATAACAAGTAATTCCTTTTCATAAATGTCTGTTTTTGTAAATTGTGGTTAAATATAATCCTTCCTTTGTTGACTGGACTTTTTATGAGATAAAAACGCAGAGCGTAAGACTGTGCGTTTTACATCCCTGTTCTGAGGCTCTGGTAAACCTGTGCATAAAGATGTGGTAAAACAACAGTCTCACGCTGTACAGCGTGAGAAAGCCGTTATGCTATCTTGTATGCATTCTTTGAAATTTACCAGATTTCAGAACACAAGACGAAACATAATGCTCCTCTTTAAACAGCTATGTCGGAACTGCCACTTAGAGGGGCATTATTCCTAATGTGCTGTTTCTCGGCGACAAAGATACGAATTATTTTTTTTATGTGCAAGAAAAACAGAAGAAATCGAACTGGTACGGTTGAAATGACACTGAAAGCGTCTTCATTCAGTACTTGCGCTCAGCTATGCCGCTTTGCCTGCAAAGACCCCGTTCGCTTACGATTACATGTAGACCTCAAGGAACTTGATGGTGCCCTCGGTCTTGATGGTTTTTGTAATGGCAGAGATGAGCATGGTCTCGCCTTCTTGGAAGGAGATTGTGGTGCCGTTGTTGTCGGTCAGACTGCAGGAGCCTTCAAGGCCGATAAGGACCACGAAGGCATCGAGACCGCTATAGTCGATGGTCATCGGGTCGTTCAGATCGTAGACGGCGGTGGTGAGGGCTGTTGTCGACAGGTCCTCAGCTGGCGGTACGCTGATTTCAGCAAAGACAAGGCCGTTGCCCATGACAGGACGATGGACATAGCAGAAAGCTCCTTGACCGGGCATGAAAACCTGAGGGTTGAGACTGTGGGTGAACTTGATGTGCAAGGGGAATCGGGCGCCGAAGCGGCGGTAGCTGTCGTGTCCTAAGAAAGCAGCCTTCTGGCTGTGCACGAGCTGTGACAGCTGATGTCGTTGGAGGTCGTTGAGTTTGTAAATCATCGTTTAGTTCTCCTTCCAGAAAGCACGGGTGAAAAGCACGAGTACGGTCATAATCTCCAGACGTCCCATGAGCATCAGCGGACAAAGAATCCATTTGATGAATTCAGGAAGTTCCGACCACGACATCACCGGCCCAATCTGCGTACCCAGTGTGGGTCCCACGTTGCTCACACAGCTTAATGCGATGGTGATGGCGTTCGTATTGTCGATGCCCGATACAATCATGATTGTGGCTGTAAAGAGCACCATGAGCATGGTCAGTGTGAAGAACGCGAAGAGCGCTACGAGCTTCGACTGAGGGATGTTTATGCCGTTTATCTTGACGGGAAGGACGGCATTGGGATGCAGGATCTGGCGAAAGTTGTTACGTATCACTTTCAGCAGCATCACGCCTCTGATGCACTTGAATCCGCCGCTGGTGCTGCCGGCACATGCGCCGAGGTACATCACAACACCTAAGATGACCCAGGTGATATGGGGCCAGGTGCCAGCGTCGTCGTTGAACATTCCTGTCGTCGTGATGAACGACACGACTTGGAACAGCGCACAGCGGAAGGCGCGCTCCAGATCGTAGTCCATACGTGATAACAGCAGATACGTGATCCAGAGCGTGGCTCCAACGACCACGCTGATGTATAGCTTGAACTCCGAGTTTGTGAGAAGTGCCTTCAGTCTCATCTTGATGATGCAAACATACAACAACGTGAAGTTGATACCCGACATGAACTGGAAGGCGATGGAGATGTAGTCGATTGTCGGCGAGTGGAAGAACTCCGTACTCTCATTGTGAATGGCAAAGCCGCCGGTTGCCGTCGTCGTCATCGAGTAGTTCATGGCTTCAAACCAGTTCATACCGGCCAGCCAGAAGGCGACGCCACAGCCTAACGTCAGCAGCAGGTAGATGCTCCATATCCACTTGGCCGTGGTTGTCAGCCTCGGATGCATCTTCGCCTTGATGGGGCCCGTGGCCTCGGCCGCAACCACCGTCACACTTCCTCCTACCCGCGACGGCAGGATGGCGATGGTGAAGAACACGATACCCAGACCGCCTATCCATTGGGTCAGTGAACGCCAGAACAGGATACCGTGGGGCAACACCTCCACATCGTCGATGATCGTTGCGCCGGTGGTGGTGAAGCCCGACATCGTCTCGAAGAACGCATCGGTGAGGTTGGTGATAGAACCGTGTATCAGGAAGGGGAACATACCGAAGAACGAGAAGATGACCCAGGCGGCGGTGACCACCACATAGGCATCGCGACGGCTCAGTGTGTTTTCAGAATGGCGTCCGAGAAAGAGGAACAGGAAGCCAAATCCAAATGTCAGCAGCATCGACACCAGGAATGCCGGTACGTCGTCTTCGTGTTGGGTAAAGGCGATGATGAGACACCAGCTCATGAAAAACGACTCCACGAAAAGCAGCGATCCGATGATTTTACTGATGATGCGGAAGTTGACCATTGACAGCTTGTGTTATAGAGATTGACTGTTGGATTAGAAGAGGATGGACTTCTTGAAATACTTCTCGATGTGGTTCAGATTCTGCTCATGGCAGAACACCATGACGGAGTCGCCGGGCTGTATCTGGGAGTTGCCGTTGACCAACATTCCCTGACCGGCACGTACCAGTCCGCCGATGGTGACACCGAAGGGCAGGCCAAGGTCCTTCACCATGCGTTTGACCACCCTGGAGCCCTCGGCAGCCACAAACTCTGCCACCTCGCTGTCGACAAGCATCAGCGAACGCAGGTTGCTGACGTCGGCATCGAGTATCATCTGGTAGATATGGCTGGCGGCGACGGTCTTCTTGTTGATGATGGTACCGATGTCAAGACTTTCGGCCATCGACACGTAATCAAGATTCTCGACCATAGCCACCGTCTTGCGCACGCCAAGCTTCTTGGCTGTCAGGCAGGCCAGGATATTGGTTTCGGCATTACCCGTCAGGGCGACAAAAGCCTGCGTGTTCCTGATACCCTCATCCTCCAGCAGTCCAAGGTCGCGTCCGTCGCCGTGGATGACCATTGTGTCGTTGTCGGCAAGCAGCTGGTTCAGCTTCTCGCAGCGCTCTGCCGACTTCTCGATAATCTTGACATTCATATAGTCGGGCGTCTCCAAGGCAGCACGCACAGCCGTCTTTCCACCACCCATGATGATGACGTTCTTCACGTCGGTATAGTGCTCCTTGCCTACTATCTTACGGATATAGGGGATATACTCCTTCGTGGTCATGAAGTAGGCGAGGTCGTTCAACTGTAGGGTGTCGAGACCGCCGGGTATGATGGTCTCATCCTTACGTTTGATGGCCACCACATGGTAGGGATCGTCAGGACCGCAGAGGTCCTTCAACGGCTGGTCCAGTATCTCGCAACCCTCGCGTAGCTTGATGCCCAGCAAGACGAGAGCCCCGTCGTGGACGTCCCATCGCTGGCGTACCCACGACATCTTCAGACCGTTGATGATGTCATGAGCAGCAAGCACCTCGGGGTATACCATGGAGTCGATACCGATACCCTGGAAGAATTTCAGGTTCTGGGGCTTCAGGTATTCGTAGTTGTCGATGCG
>JAFUSV010000060.1 GCA_017467565.1 Prevotella sp. | reverse complement strand
TACGTCGATGCTGCCGTCGGCGATGCGTGCGAACACGTCGCCCACCGCGTCCCTGCTCTCCTCGTCGTCGTACAGCAGTATCCGCGCCAAGAGATACATCCTGTCGTAGTGGCTTTCGAAGAGCAGCCTGATCGTTTCCTTGTCTGTCATGCTTGCGTACTCGTTTTTGCTTATAATACCCCTAAGCCTCCGATTTCCCAACCCTCTCGGCTTCATTTTTTGTGCAAAGGTAGCATAAAATTGCAAGTATGCCAGAAATAATGCTTTAATTCCGAATTTCTTGATGATTTCCTTGTTTTATTAAATCACACTTTATAAAAATGCAACATTTTATTAAATACGATTTTATAAAACAATACCTACGACGAGGAAGACCAGTTGACAGACAAGCATGGAACCATTGAGGTGGTCCCATGCTGGAAATGGATGTTGGAATGAATTCGGAATAAGTATTTTCTATACTCTACAGACGATTGCGCTCGCTTTGTCCGGCGTGGCTGCCCTTGTAGCGACTCTTGGTGGCGTTGAACTTCCAGGAGAGGTCGATGCCGATGCGGCGAGTGTCGTTGTATTGGCGGAACTGCGTACGGATGTTGATGCCGCTGTAAGCTGTCATCTCGGTATAGCGGGTGTGCAGGATATCCTTAACAGAAAGTGCTACGTTGAGGCTCTTATCCTTCAGGAACTGGCGGTTAAGCCGGAGGTTGATTCCGCCTGTGGTTTTCCTCAGGGAAGGGCCGGTCCTGTGATAGGGAGTCAGGTCTGCCTCGATGTTCAACAGCCAGTCGTGGGGTAGCGTGAAGGTGTTGTCAAAGTCGAATTGACAGATAAGATCGTTCCAGAAGTGGGTGATGCCTATAGGCTCCAAGTCCTGCTTGCTAAAGCCAAAACAAATCATGTAATCCGCTTGCCAGACGCCGACCTTTGGTGAGAGGTTGAACATGACACCGTAGTTTTCCATCTTGGGCAAGTTGCGGTAGTCCATAATCATGACGCCAGGGTGATTGATGTCATCGTAGGCCGTTTGGAACGAGGTGTAGGGATTCTTGAAGTATGTATAAAAGGCTTGCATATAGAGCCATCGCCACTGAGAAGTCCACGACAGTTTGCGGGTGGTCTGTGGACGGAGGTAAGGATTGCCCGTGTCGTACTCATACTTGCTGCGGTAGTTGACTGCCGATGACAACAGGTTGTAAGACGGGTTCCGTCGAGAGCATTGATAGGCAAGGCTGTGCTTCCACACCTCTCCCTGATAAGAAAGTGAGGCGCGGGGGATGAGCACGTGGTAGTCTGGGCTCTGCTCACTGTCTTTGCGCCCGTTGGTCTCATAGTCGTTGTATTCGTGCTGCCAGCGCAGTCCTGCGTTCAGCGATAGTTTGCCAGCCTTCAGGGCATAGTCTGCAAAGAGCGACCACATCTGGGTCTTTTGGCGCACGTTGTTGTCGGCAGAGAATCCGCTCTGGGTGAAGTTGCTTGTGCGTTTTACGTCCGAAGCCTCCTCTCCAAACGTCAGCGAACCTTTTGGCACAGGGGCTGTGACGACGAGTTTCTCTGCGAAGAGACGGTTCTTGGTACGTGTCTCACTACTGATGGCGGCTGCGCCGATGGTACCTCCCTCCATATCCTTGTCGGAATGGTCACCGTAGTAGTCGGCACTGAAGTTCAGTTGCCACTTGCCCAGTTCGCCGACATAGTAGGCATTCACGGCATGGGACAGGCGAGGGTGTAGTTTTGTCAGCGTAATATTGCTGTCTTCGTCAACGGTGAAACCGTCACGCTGCACTACTTCGTCGCTCGTGATACGCATCTCTGCATCACCTATGAAACTGTTAGCGGTGTAGGTCAGGCCGAGAGAATGATTCTCGGATATCTCCCAGTTCCAGCCGAGGTCGGCGAAGTAGTACTTTGAGCAGTTGCGCCAGGTATCGCTTTTTTGGTAGTCCCAGGTAGAGGAGGCTTGGAGTTGGTCGTTGGCTGTGGCGTTGATAAGGGCGTTATTGTCCGTCAGATAGCCGCGGACAAAGAAGTCCATGCCATTGCGCAGGCGGTAGTTCAGGGCTGCATTGAGGTTGGCATAGTGTTCCTTGCCCTGACGGTAGGCTGTAGAGAAGTTACCGCTCCAGCCTTCACCCTGACGGCGAACGGTCTTCAGTTTAATCACCGATGTCACCTCGGCACCATATCCCGCACCAGGGTTGGTGATAATCTCTGCCGACAGGATATCGTCAGCCCGTAGGCGATCCAGTTCTTGCGAGTCGCGCACCTTCTTGTTGTTGATGTATATCTCCGGTTTGCCGTGACCAGCCACGCTCCCGTCGGCCATGACAAGGGGCAGATGGCTAAGCATATCGCTGACGGAGCCGAACTGCTCTAAGGGTGTGCCCTGTATCTTCGTCAGCAGTCCGCGGTCAGTGGCGGTTGTCATCCGTTGCGTGCCTTTCACCTCTACGCCCTTGATGGTGTATTTCTCTGTCGGCATCTGGATGGTACCGGCTTTGCCGACGTTAAGGGTCCTCTCTATCGTCTTATAGCCGATACAGGTGATGCGGGCGATGACCTTGGGCTCTTTGCAGGGTATCACGAAGTCGCCAGCCTCATTGCTCACGCCGCCTGTCAGGAAGGTTGAGTCGCCGAGAGAGAGTAGCGAGATGCTGGCGTAGGCAACGGGCTGGCCACTTTCGTTGATGATGCGCCCAGTGAGTTTCGTGTCCGACTTCTGCACGCATTCGATGTAGATGTCCTGAGCATCGAAGGTCAGGTGCATGGGGTAGAAGCCACAGACCTGGCGCACGGCATCGCGGACGGAGACGTTCTTCAACTGTGTGGTGACGGTGAAGTCCTCCAATTCGTCGAAGATGAAGTTCAGTTTGTAGTTGCCTTGGGCATTGTCTATCCAGATGAGTGCTTCGCTGAGCGAGGTGTTTTGGAAGTCGTGCGAGAGTCGCTGTGCCTTTACGCTCATGGCGACGAGGCACAATATAATAAGGTGAAGATGTTTCATAAACTATTCACTATTCATTATTCACTATTCACTAATCAATAGTGATGGTTTCGTCCGTGAGGGTCAGGTGGACCTTCTCGAAGTGGTTGATCTTGTCGATGATCTCTTGCAGCGTGTCGTCGGCCTCCCATTGCAGGTAGAAGCGCAGGGTGCGGGCGGCTTCGTTCCTGAACTCCACCTTCACGCCGTAGCCGTCGGCGATGTACTGCATAATCTGCCTGAGTTCCACATTGTTATATATAACGGGGGCTTTCTGCGTCGGTGCCACCTCCACGCCGTAGGT
>JAFUSV010000006.1 GCA_017467565.1 Prevotella sp. | reverse complement strand
TCCTCACCGCTATCCTCACTACGATTACAACGGCTTCGTGCGCGGGTTACTGATACTCGCCTTGTGGACACTTAACGTATCGTTTTTGTGAATTGTCGCTAAGATGACATGCTAATCATAACAAAGAAAACCTCCCTGCAGTGATGCTCGGAGGCTTTCTTGTATCCAGACTTGGGGGCTCAAAAGCCCCTCCCCCTTGGGAGGGGTTGGGGGTAGGCTTCCTCCCTGCAGTGATGCACGGAGGCCTTTTTCTTACTTCTTCCTCCTGAACAGGTCGCCGAGGCCGTTGAAGTCCTTCTTCATGATGAGACCGATGCCCTGGGTGTTGAGCGACGAGCGGGTGAAATAGCGGTCGTTGGTCTGGTTGTAGACCTTCAGGGCGAGGTTGCCGTTGGGGTTGAGCAGGTAGCGTATGTCAAAGTCGCCGATGAACGACGGCGTGGCCTGTGTGGCATTGTCGCGATAGCCGAACTGTCCGTTGATGAGCAGGCGGTTGTTGAGCATGCGTCCGCTGACCAGTCCCTCGTACTCGGCATTGTGCCATCCTTCGTTGCCTGTCGAGATGTTGGCACCGAAGTTCCAGTCGTCGGTCTTGATGACCTGCGAGAGCACCTCGTTGATCTGTGTGGAGACTGTGCCCGAGAGGAACGACTGCATGGCGAGTTCCGTCTGTCCATATTCCTGAGTGCCGGCATTGTTGGCACCTTGGGTGTAGAAGCGTCCTATGCCCAGCAGATAGACAACCTGCTGGTTCAGCTCCTGCTCGCTGGCAATGATGGAGCGTATCATCTGTTGCTCCTCGGCATTGACGGTGGGCATCTCGAGGTCGAACTCTACGCGCGGCGCTCCTGCCGTACCTAAAATGTTCATTAAGCAGTTGATACGTACCGTATTGTTGGTAAAAGAGTTACCAAGCTGCAGGTCCGACAGGCTGACGCCGTTGACGGTGTAGACGGCATTGAGGTTGAGGGCAGCGTCGAAGGGGTTGCCGCCGAAGATGATGGTGCCTCCCTCCTCGAAGTTGAAGTTCTTCTTGATGATGTTCTGTATGGTCATGCCGTAAGTGCCCCGCTCTACGGTATATGTGCCAAACATCTGGAAGGGGCCTTTATTATAGAAGGAAGCATTGATGACGCCGTTGCCTTGCAGCGTGATGCCGTCGCCCGAGTTGGCATCCATCAGCACGCGGAGCGTAGCATCAGGTGTGGCATTGATGCGGAAGTTGATGCGCAGGTCGGAGGGAATCTTGGGTACTATGGGCGACAGCAGTGACACCTCGCGGTTGTCGCGGTCGCCCCAGGTGATGAACTGCTGCTGACTGATGGCATCGGGGTTGGCGGCATTATAGGCAAAGGATGAGTTGCGGTTGGGTGTCACGTCGCAGTTGATGATGACCTCGCCCGGCCGGCCCTTTATCTGTGCCGTACCCGTGGCAAAGACGGTGCCGCAGATGGTGGACTGTCCGAAGTCGGGGAAGTCGTAGGCCAGCACCTGGTCGGCCTCGATGTCGATGTCGAAGGTGAAGTTCTTCAGTTCGCGGTGGTGAACACCTCCGAAGATACGGGCCGTATGGTCGTATATATCGTAGATGTGGAAGCCGTCGAAGCTGATCTCGTTGGGCGTGAAGTGGATGGTGTCGCCACGCAGGGTATAGGTGGTGCCAAGTGCCCCAACGGTAGCCACACCCTGCACGGCCATGTCGCCGACGAGGTTGATGTGCTTGAGGGGACCTACCACCCGCAGCTCGCCGTAGGCATGTCCGCTGAGCTCCTTGAGGAACGACTTGAGGAACGTATGACAGAAGGTGACAGGCGACCCGTCGGCTACGATGCTGAGGTCTATCTCCTTGTCGGTAGGCGATATGTAGCCGTTGATGTGTGTCAGCGCATCGCTGCCGGCATCGGCCAGGGCATGCAGGTCTATGCGCTTCATGTCCTGATTCCAGTAGGCATTCATCGAGAGCGTGCCCATAGGACCATCGACAAAGGTGAAGTCGTCGACGGTCAGTTCTGCCCATGCGTTGAAATTGTCGCTGAACACCTCCGTCAGATAGGCCTCGCCCGTAGCCAGTCCGCCGAACTTAACCGAATGGAAGTTGACCAGGTCGAGGATATATGCCACGTCGATGTCCTGCAGGTCTACCTTGATGGAGTCGTTGCTGCTGGCCGAGGCGACGCCGTCGGCTATGAGGTGCTGGTCCTGGTGGTGCAGGTTGAAGTGGTCGAGTGTCAGCCGCTTGTCCGAGAACAGCACGACGCATGGTTCCAGATTCCATTGTGTGCCCTGCATCATCAGGTGCGACGGCATGATACGAACCTGTGCCTCGGGCTTCTGCTGCTCGTTGGCATACAGCTGGGCAATAGCGTTGATGAAGCCGCTGATAGACTTTGCTGGGTCGCCGCTACTGTCGTGGTTGTTGAAGTTGAGAGCCGTACGAATGGTGTTGTCGCCGGCCTGTGCCGTCAGCTGCAGTTCCAGCTGCCGGCCTTTCGACATCATCTTCGTCAGGTTCAGGTTGCAATGGGTGGTGTCGTCCTCGGTGGTGATCTTGATATGTCCGTCGCGATACTCATCGCCCTGATAGGTGAAGGCAGGGAAGATGCCGTTGATGTCAATGGTGTGCTGCTGGTCGTCGATGACGGCTTCGAGCTCCAGCTGCCGGGAGAAGTCGAACGGTACGCCGAACATCTTCTGTATCCATTCGGAGTCAGTCAGTCGCATCGTCAGCATGAAGTTGTTCGAGGTGCTCTGGCGGCTCTTGGGGAGGTTGGGCAGCGTAGGCAACTTCGAGCCGATGTAGTTGATGAAGCTCTGTGGCAGCGTGGCCCAGTCAAACTGGCCGGTGAGCTGAGCCTCGCCAAAGTCGCCGTTGAACTTGACGAAGTGTATGTCGTCCTCATAGCCCGACTTGACGTGGAGGTTGTCCAGATGGAAGTCACGTCCCACGGAGTCGGTCGTCGTCATGTGGAAGTCATCGAGGTCTATGCTGCCTTCGGCATCGTTGAGCGAGCTGGCCGTGAAGTCGGCATCGATGATGGCCGAGAACGTCGTGTTGCCCCACTTGTCTGTGAGGTTCAGACGGCCCGGGTTCAGCTTCTGTATGTTGCCTGTCAGCCTGACGGCCTTGCGGTCAGCCAGATGCAGCTCGCCCTCAATGTCGGTCTGTATGTTGGGGTCGTTAATCTTCAGCATACCGGCTATGTCACCCTGCTGGTAGCTGCCGTTGAAGTCTATGTTCTGATAGGTATAGTCATTATAGTCGAAGCGCGATATTGTTCCGTCGGCCTTAAGATCATCAGGCGTGCCGTCCACGCTGAGTTGAGTGGCCAGAATGCCTAAGTGGTCGTTCTGCAGCAGCTGGCGCAGGTCTATGCCTTCAGTATCCAGATGGCCTTCCAGTCTGTTGTTCTGGCCTATGGACAGCTGCGTGTCTATCTGTCCTATGGCTGTCTTCAGGTTCACCGCAGCATCCGTCCTTGCAGGAGTTCCGTCCACCTGGCCGCTCATCGTCACATCGCCCAGTCGGACTAATAGTTCGGGAACTTCGGGGTAGGCCTGCCTCACATCGGCCAGCACATCGTCTGACAAGGCCAGGTGGGCTATCTGTGCATGCCACATCTCTTTATTATAAGAGCCGGTGGCCGAGAGGCTCAACGTATTATCGTCCGACTGGATGCTGAGCTGCTGCATGTTGAGTGACTTTGTCGTCCCGCTGAAAGCGGCCGTTAGCGCATATTGTCCCTTGAACGAAGAGAGGGTAGGGAGCAGGGGAGCGAAATCGGCAGGTGCCAGCGTCGTATGGCTGACGTTGCCTTGGAACTTCAGGCTTTCCTGCAGCCGGTCCTTATCGTAGACTGCCGTCAGCTGAGGAATGTTCAGTTGAGTGCGTGGCGTCTGCAACTGCAGCCCACTGACCTGTGCACCTTTTTGACCTGCTGTCAGGTGGAGTCCCAGGTGGTCTATCTGCAGTCCGCTTTGCTCCTTGCAGGTGAATCGCTTGATGTTGACATCGAGCGTGTCGCGAGTTAAAGCCTTGATTTTTACGTATGCGCTTATATCGCTTACATACAGATGGTTAAGATTGAAATGGTTTGCAGTCTGTTCTGCATCCTTCTGGTCATAGCGTAGCGACGAATGGCGAATGATGACCGAGTTGATGCGGACATCCAGATTCGAGGGTTCTTTCTTCTCTTTCGACTGCAGGGCGTCAAGTGCAAACTGGTAGTTGGGCGTGGCCTCTGCCGTCTCCTTGTAGAAGTTACCTTGCAGGCCGAACAGCTGGGCAGAAGAGATGCGGATGGTGCCGTCGAGCAAGGGCAGCAGCTCTATCTTCACCGTCATGCGGTTGGCATGTATCATCTGCAGGCCCTGTTGGTCCTTAATCTTGACATCGTCCACAATGATGCGGTTAAAGAAGCCCAGGTCCACCCGTCCTACCGTCACCTCGGTGTTCAGTTTCTTGCCAATGGCATCGGCGACCACTCCGCCCAGATAGCGCTGAGTGACAGGCAGATGGATGGCTACGAGCAATAGCACGTATAGCCCGATTAAACTCCAGATGGTCACATTGATGATATGTTTCAGCCTCTTCAATTCTGATAATCTAAGTTTGCAAAATCAACCGTGTTTTCTTAATTATTCGGCAAAATTACAACAAATTATTCTGATTGATGCGTTTTTTACGAATTATTTTAGATGTAAAAGACATTTTTTTTATAATTTTGCACTCGCGAACAATAATCTATAGATTTTAATATATGGCAAATGTAATTAAGCTGCGTA
>JAFUSV010000001.1 GCA_017467565.1 Prevotella sp. | reverse complement strand
TCCTGCCCGACTGCTTCGGTTTCCCTTACACCATGCCGACGCTGGCCAAGCACTGCGGCCTGATAGGTTTCTCGAGTCAGAAGCTGGTGTGGCGCACCGTACCTTTCTATGAGGACGGCAAACGCTATCCCTTCACCGTAGGACGATGGAAGGGCGTCGACGGCAGCGAGATATTCATGACCCACGGCTTCAGCTACGGTCAACGCTTCGACGACGAGGACCTGTCGAAGAACGAGATGCTGATGCGCGAGGTCAACGAGAGTCCGCTGGGCATCGCCTACCGCTACTACGGCACGGGCGACATCGGCGGTTCGCCTACCATCAACTCGGTACGCGCCATGGAGAAGGGACTGAAGGGCAACGGGCCGCTGAAGATCATCAGCGCCACCAGCGACCAGCTGTACAAGGACCTGGCCGGCCGCAAGGACCTGCCTGTCTACGACGGCGAGCTGACGATGGACCTGCACGGCAATGCCTGCTATACGTCGCAGGCCGCCATGAAGCTGTACAACCGACAGAACGAGCACCTGGGCGACGCTGCCGAGCGTACGGCCGTGATGGCCGACTGGGCCGGTGCCTACCGCTACCCCATCGAGCAGATGACGGAGACGTGGAAGCGCGTCATCTGGCATCAGTTCCACGACGACCTGACGGGCACCTCCATCCCCCGTGCCTACGAGTTCTCATGGAACGACGAGCTGCTGTCGCTGAAGCAGTTTGCCGACGTGCTCGGCACCAGTGTGGGCGGCGTGGCCAAGATGATGGACACCGACGTCAAAGGCATACCTATTATAATATATAATAATGAGTCGTTCCCTGTTACGGGTATTGTAAAATTAAGCTGGGGCAACAGCCATAACTATATCATAAGCGATGGCAACGGCAAAAAGGTAAAATCTCAGAGTGACAACTGCGATCTGATGTTCGAGGCCAGCGTCCCTGCCTCTGGCTTCGCCGTCTACAGCATCAAGGAAGCAGGAAAGCGTAAATCAACCATTATCCATCATCCATCATCAATTATTGAAAATTCAGTCTACTCCCTCCGCGTGGATGCCAACGGCGACATCGAGTCGCTCTACGACAAGCGGGCCAAACGCGAACTGGTAGCCCCAGGCAAGCGCATACGGCTGGTCATCTTCGACGACTGTAAGTCGGAGACATGGCCTGCATGGGAGATTCACAAGCGCACGCTCGACAAGGAGCCGCTGCCCATACACGACAGCGTAGAGGTGGCTGTGACCGAGGACGGACCACTGCGCAAGACGCTGTGCATCACCAAGAAATACGGACAGACCGACATACGCCAGTACATACGTCTCTATGAGGGTGCACAGGCCGACCGCATCGACTTCGAGAACGTGGTGGACTGGCGGGCTGAGAACGCTCTGCTGAAGGCCGAGTTCCCGCTGAGCATCAGCAACGAGAAGGCATCCTACGACATCGGTCTGGGCAAGGTGGAGCGTGGCAACAACACGCCGCAGGCCCACGAGGTGTACAGCCACGAGTGGACCGACCTGACCGACCGTTCGGGCCAGTATGGCGTCACCTTCCTCAACGACTCGCGCTACGGCTGGGACAAGCCCGACGACAACACCATGCGCCTGTCGCTGCTCTATGCCCCCAAGCCCCATCGCGGCTATGTCTACCAGGCTCATCAGGACAAGGGTCACCACGTGTTCACCTACAGCATAGTGGGCCATCAGGGAGCGCTCAACATGGTCGATGCCACGCTGAAGGCCACGATGCTCAACAGTCCGCTGCGCGCCTTCCAAACATCGAAGCACAAAGGCGAGCTGGGCCGCCAGTTCTCGTTCGTCAGCAGCGACAACCCCAACGTGATGATACGCACGCTGAAGCGGGCCGAGGTCAGCGACGAGTACGTCGTGCGCGTCTATGAGCTGAGCGGCCAGAAGGAGCAGCAGGCCCACCTGACCTTCGCATCGGCCATCACCGAGGCCGTAGAGGCCGATGGTACGGAGAAGACCCTGCAGGCCGCCACCTTCGCCGGCAACCAGCTGCAGGTAGACATCCGTCCCTTCAGCGTGAAGACGTATAAGGTGAAGTTGAAAGCCCTGGCCCCCCTGTCGTCCCCCGAGGGGGACACTATAGACCCCAGCACAAATACCATTGAAGCCCCCTCGGGGGCCGTAGGGGGGGCCGTTGCTCTTGTATTGCCCTACAACAAGAAGTGCTTCACGTTCAACGAGTTCCGCAGCGAGGCCAACTTCGAGGGCGGCTACAGCTATGCTGCCGAGCTGCGCCCCGATGAGCTGACCGTCGACGGCATCAACTTCAAGTTTGGCGAGGTGGACGGACTCAACGGACTGGCCTGCAAGGGCGACACACTGCGACTGGGCAGTGCCGACCACGATCGCACGCTCTACATGCTGGCAGCCAGCAGCAAGGGCGACCGCACGGCTATGTTCCGCATGGGCAAGGGCAGCACGCAGCTCGAAGTGCCCTTCTACTCAGGCTTCGTAGGCCAGTGGGGTCACGACGGCCAGACCGAGGGCTACCTGAAGCAGCCCCAAGTGGCCTACATAGGTACCCACCGCCACTCGGCTAACCAGGACGAACCCTACGAGTACACCTATATGTTCAAACTGCGCCTCGACATCCCGAAGGACATCAGCGAGGTCATACTGCCCGACGACGAGCACGTGGTGCTGTTTGCTGCCACGCTGGTCGACGAGCTGCCTGAGACCACGCCGCTCAGCAAGCTCTTCCAGACCTCCAACCGCAACGACTGGGCCTACACCAACGCTACGATGACAGGCAACAGCCGTCCTGAGACGCAGAGCCTGCTCAAGGAAGCCCACATCATAGACTACTCGGGCTTCACCAACGATACCGAACTTCCCTCAATGATATGCGACGGCGACGAGAATACCAAGTGGTGCGACACCAACGACCTGCCCAACCACATCACCTTCGACCTGGGCAGCGTGCGTCCCGTCAGCCGCTGGCGCCTGCTCAATGCAGGCATCGAGACGCCGGCCTACATCACCCGCACCTGCATCCTGCAAGGTCGTACCAACGACCAGGAGGAGTGGCAGACGCTCGACCTACTGGACGGCAACCGCCAGAACGATGTCGTCCGCTCGTTCCCGCCCGTCAGCGTGCGCTACGTGCGCCTCTACGTCGTCGGTTCCACCCAGTCCGTCGGCATGGATGCCACGCGCATCTATGAGTTCGACCTCTGGTAAGAGTGCCATCAACCACGAATTACACGAATTACACGAATTTTACGAATCGTTCATCCGTTAATTCGTGTAATTCGTGGTTTTATTCTACAGCCCTTTTTACTACAAAAACACAAAAGTGCAGAACGAAAACACATTTTTGCAGCATACCAAACCGTATTTTACCGACCTTTGCAGGCAGAAAACCCAAAACCAACTTTCAAAACAATCGTTAGAATATGATACAGATACGCTCGCTAATTACAGCTTTATGCCTCTATGCAGCACCCATGCTGGGTACCCCTACGACCGAACTGCCCCGCTCCGAATACCCCCGCATGCAGTTTCAGCGCACGGAGTGGCAGTGTCTGAACGGACAGTGGACCTACCAGTTTGACTTCGGACAGAGCGGCATGGAAGACCGGCTCTACGAATCGGAAGGCTTCACACAAGAGATTACCGTGCCATTCTGCCCCGAGAGTCCCCTGTCGGGTGTGGGTCATAAGGACTTCATCCCTGCCATATGGTACCACCGCACGCTCACTGTCCCCCAGTCGTGGCAGGGACAGCGCATCCTGCTACACTTCGGTGGCGTGGACTACCGCTCCCAGATATTCATTGACGGCCGTCAGGTGGCCGAGCACTATGGTGGTGCAGCGTCATTCACGGTCGATGTCACCCGACATGTCAAGGCTGGTGGCAGCCACCATCTGGTGGTCTACGTGCAGGACGATGTACGCTCGCGACTGCAACCCGGCGGCAAGCAGAGCCGCCGACTCCACTCGTACGAGTGTTTCTACACCCGCGTCACGGGCATCTGGTCTACCGTATGGATGGAGCCTGTGGCCATGAACGCACTGGAGCGGGTACGCATCACACCCGACCTGGACCAGCAGCAGTTTCTGTTCCAGCCCCAGTTCTACGAGGTGGAGGACGGCCAGCAGATAGAAATCACGGTGCGCGACGGTCAGCGCGTGGTGTTCAGACGACAGGTGGCCGCCTCGAACAGCAGCGTCGTGCCCGCACATATAGATAAGGTGAAGACCTGGTCGCCCGAGGAGCCTTTCCTCTACGACGTGGAATATGTTGTCAGCGATGCCAAGGGCAAGGTCATAGACCGCGTCAGCAGCTATGCCGGTATGCGCAAGAGCGAGGTGCGCGGCGGACGCTTCTACCTGAACAACCAGCCCTACTACCTGCGATTAGTACTCGACCAGGGCTACTACCCCGACGGACAGTGGACGGCACCCACCGATGAGCAGCTGCGCCGTGACATAGAGCTGGGCCTGCAGGCAGGCTTCAATGGTGCCCGTCTGCACCAGAAGGTCTTCGACCAGCGCTACTTCTACTGGGCCGACAAGCTGGGCTACCTCACCTGGGGCGAGTCGCCGTCGTGGGAGATGGACTGGACCCACCCCGTGGCAGCACGCAACATGCTGACTGAATGGGAGGAATGCGTAGAACGCGACATCAACGAGCCTTGTCTGATATGCTGGTCGCCACTCAACGAGACGTGGATGCCCGACAACGACCAGCAGCGCGCCCGACTGACCAACGACCTCTACCACGCCACACGGCGACTCGACCCCACCCGACCCGTGGTCACCGTCAGTGGCGGCTACCACACCGGCCCTACCGACATCTATGCCGAGCACACCTATGTACAGGATCCGGCAGCACTCTACGAACAGCTGCGCATGAAAGACGACGGCTCGGTCTACACCCAGTTTCCCGGCAAGAGCCGAGCCTGGCAGGGCGAGTGCTACATGATAGACGAGTTTGGCGGCATACGCTGGGTGAAGCAGATGCAGACACAGCAAGAGGTGGCACCCGAGGAACAGTTCTGGGGCTACGGCAAGGACCCGCAGTCACTGGACGAATACTACGACCGACTGGAGAAGCAAGTCGACGTCATACTCAGCATCCCCCACATTGCCGGTTTCTGCTACACGCAGATAGTCGACGTGGAACTGGAGAAGAACGGCATCTACACCTACGACCGCGAGACGAAGTTCGACATGGAGCGCATACGACGCATCTTCTCGAAAGATAGAGAAACGGCTAAAAAAACAATAACGAAATAACTTCAGAACGAATCAATTATAACTAAAAAACACTTTAATTATGAAACATGTTAAGACTCTATTGACCATGACCATGATGCTCTGCACTGGCCAGGCTGTAGCCCAGAATGAGGGCGAACTCGTTGACGTACTGCCCGAGGGCGTGACTGCCAACGTAAATCCTGAACGCAAGCAGGACAAACAGAAAAACATCGTCATCGCCGGCTCGCCCGAAAAGGGTTACAAGGCCTTCTTCGCTGCCACCGATGCCGACCACGGCGAGGAGTTGTGGGTCACCGACGGCACCAAGGAGGGTACACACATCGTGGCCGACATTGTGCCGGGCAACGGCTCGTCAGACCCTAGCTACCTGGGACGCCTGAACGACAAGGTGCTCTTTGCAGCCTATACCGACGACTGGGACGTGCAGGCATGGGTCACCGACGGCACCGCCGAGGGTACGGTGATGCTGACCGACTATATGTTTGGCGCCAAACCCGTATCGTTCATCCAGATTGATGAGAAGCGCGCCGTCTTTGCCGCCTACGACGAAGAGAGCTCAGAGTACGACCCTGACCGCGGACCGCAGCGCTGGCTCTGGATTACCGACGGCACCGCTGCCGGCACCAAGCGTGTGGCCAAGTGCGACATGCGCTGGCCCGGACAGGACAACACCACTCTGCACACAGCCTATGTGCGCGTAGGACGCCGCGTGTTCTTCAAGGCCGACAACATAGATGGCAGCACCGGTGAAGAGCTGTGGGTCACCGACGGCACCGAGGAAGGCACCTACTGCGTGATGGATGTCAACTGGGAGCGATGGCCCGAGGGTGAGTGGGGCTATGCTGAAGGCTACACCCGCAACTGCGGACTGGACAACCTGGAGAACTATAAGAACGAAGGCTGCTTCTTCCAGGCCTGGACACCCGACTACGGTGGCGAGCCTTGGTACACCGACGGCACCAAGGCACTGAAGCCCAACGGCCCCGACGAGTCGGGCGACGACCACACCTATATGATCAAGGACACCCATCCCGGCAAGAACGAGAACGGCATAGGATACCACGCCGGCACCTTCGGCACCAGCTGGGAGGTCTACAAGGACCGCATCTGGTGGCGCGGATGGGATGCTACTGGCGGCTATGAACTGGCCGGCTCCAATATGCAGAAGGGCGACTACGTCTACATCGACGTGTGGGACGAGGCTCCCTCGGTAAACAACAACTCGTTTGTAGACCCCGGCTGCGTCTTCGACGGCTACTATATGTTCTGCGCCGCTCACGGTTTCGACGCTGCCAACGAGAACCACTACGGCGGCGAGCTGTGGGTCACCGACGGCGAGAAGGTGTGGCTGCAGTATGGCAACTGGCGTCCGGGCACGCTGAGCAACTGGGTGAAGGAACAGGTCGTAGCCGGCGGTTCCATGTACTGGTGGAACGAAGAGAACATCGTGGAGAGCGGCTATGCCACCAGCCTCTACCGTCTGGATGCGTGGGATGCCGAGCCCGTGGTATGCACACACATAGACATGCAGAAGGGCGACCTGGTGAACACGCTGCGCAACATGGGCGGCACCATCGTCTTTGCCAGCGACGCCACCAAGCGTGTCTATGCCTACAAGTACACCAAACCAGGGTGGGACGGACAGAGCGACATGGGCTACCTGGAACCCGACTTCATGACCGAGGCCGAGAAGACCGCCATACAGGACGTCAACTACCAGAGCAAGGAGGACGACAACCAGCTCTACGACCTACAGGGACGCAGAGTGTCGAAGGTAGCCGATGGCACTCCTCAACTACTCATCAAGAACGGCAAGAAGTTTTATGTAAAGTAAAAGAGACATGAGCTTATGAGCATGCATGAGATAAAGAAAAGGCTCACGGCACTCATCATCACTACACTCGTTGTTGTGTCCGCATGGGCACAACAACTGAGTGTTTCTGGTGTCGTGACCGACAAGGATACAGGCGATCCCCTGATAGGCGTCACCGTCAGGGTGGCAGGCCAGACGGGTGGCACCATCACCGACCTGGACGGACGCTATACGGTCAGTGCCGACCAGAACGCCACACTCGAGTTCACCTACATGGGCTACAAGAAACTGTCGGAGCGCATAGGCGGACGCCGACAGATCAACGTGCAGCTGCAGAGCGATACGCAGGTGCTCGACGAACTGGTGGTCATCGGCTATGGCGTTCAGAAGAAGAGCGACATCACCGGTTCCATAGCGTCGGTGGCAGGCAAGGACATCAACGACATGCCCGTATCGTCGGCACTGCAGGCCCTGCAGGGACGTGCCGCCGGTGTGAACATCATCCAGAACACAGGCGCCCCTGGCGGTAAGACCACCATCAAGATACGCGGTACGGGCACGGTGAACGATGCCGACCCGCTCTATGTGGTCGACGGTTTTGTCGTCGACGACATAGACTACCTGAACCCCAACGACATCGACAACGTGGAGATATTCAAGGACGCCGCATCGAGTGCCATCTACGGTTCGCGCGCTGCCAACGGCGTGGTGGCCATCACGACCAAGAGCGGCAAGGAGGGAAAGACCCACGTCACCTACGACGGCTACATCGGATTCTCCAATCCCTGGAAGAAGATCGACGTCATGGGTCCTGAAGACTATGCCCTGGTGAACGACTACCTGACCAACAACAACCGCTACTCCTACCAAGGGCAGCTCTACATGTCGCCCGATGCCGACGGCAACCTGGTGTACGACCCCGCCAAGGCCTTCGAACTGGACACCATACGCCACAACTCGGCAGGCAACTACTGGGATGCCGTCACCCGCACGGGCATCAAGCAGCAGCATGCCGTCAGCGTATCGGGTGGTACGGACAAGACGCAGTATCTGGCCAGTGCCAGCTACTACAACGAGAAAGGTATCGTGCGCACCAGCGACTACCAGCGTTTCAATGCCCGACTGAACGTGAAGACCCAGATAGCCAAGTGGCTGACCATGACTGCCAACGCCGCCTTCACCAGCGACGGCCGCAACGGTGTGCCCGAGGGCTCGGCCAGCATCCTGAAGCAAGCCCTCGCCGAGAGTCCCATGACCTACCTGCACAATGCCAAGGGCTACTGGTACAGCAACAATCCGCTGGCAGTGCTCGACCGCAACAACGACTCGTCGCACTCGCAACGCACCGACATGAACCTCAGTCTGGACGCCAAGCTCCTGAAGGGACTGACCTACCAGCTGAAAGTGTCGTACTACAATACCCGACAGACCAACGACAACTTCACAGAGGTGTGGGGACTCAACGAAGACTTCACCATGCCCACATCGCTGACCGAGGTCTATAAATATCAGATGAACACGGGCAAGTGGGAGGTGGACAACCTGCTGACCTACATGCTCAACGCCGGCAAGCACAGCCTGACGCTGCTCGGCGGACAGGTGCTCGAGGGCATGAAGACCAGCTACCAGCAGTCCAGCCGCCGCGGAACACCCAGCAACGAGGACGTGTTCCACTATCTGAGCTCGGCCTACACCGGCGACAAGACCTATGGCTTGGACCGCCAGTGGACCAGCGTGGGATGGATAGGCCGCGTCAACTACTCTTTCGACGACACCTACCTGCTGCAAGCCAACATCCGTGCCGACGGCTCGTCGAAGTTCTCGAAGAACAACCGCTGGGGCATTTTCCCCTCGGTCTCACTCGGTTGGAAGTTCTCCAACCTGCCCTGGTTGCGCGACCAACGGTGGCTGTCACTGGCCAAACTTCGCGTAGGCTGGGGTCTGCTGGGTAACAACCGCATTGACGAACTGGCCCGCTACACCTACCTCACCTCGGGCTACAACTACCCCTATGGATTGGGCAACCACATCCTGTGGGAAGGCTCTACAGCCACCGTCTTGGGCAATGACGACATCAAGTGGGAGAAGAGCCAGTCGTTCAACGTAGGTCTCGACTTCTCGCTGCTCAACAACCGCCTGATGCTGACGGCCGAGTACTTCAACCGCAAGACCACCGACATGCTGCTGCGCGTGCCCACCGTCATCTCGGCTGGTCTCGACCAGGCACCCATGACCAATGCCGGTGCCGTCAGGAACTGGGGCTTCGAGTACGACGTGCGGTGGCGCGACCACATAGGCAGCGATTTCCGCTACGAGGTAGGCTTCAACCTGTCGTGGATTAAGAATGAGGTCACCTCGCTGGGCACTGGCAATGAGCCCATCTGGGGCACCACGGCAGGACTGGCCATCGACGACCCCGTGACGAAGACGGCCGTAGGTCAACCCATCGGCTCATTCTTCGGCTACGTCACTGACGGCATTTTCCAGACCTATGAGGAGGTACGTGCCAGCGCGCAGTACGACTTCGGCAAGAACTACTGGGAACAGACCACCAAGCCTGGCGACTTCCGCTTCAAGGACCTGAACGGCGACGGACGCATCACGGCCGAAGACCGCACCTACCTGGGGTCGCCGCTGCCCAAGTTCGTCTTCGGCATCCCCCTGTCGGCAGGCTACAAGGACTTCGACCTAAGCATCTTCATGCAAGGACAGACGGGCAACAAGATATTCAACGTCATGGACAACGTGCTCTACAATGCCGCCAATGGCAACGTCTACAGCGACCTGCGCTCACAGCACTGGTCGGGACAGCTCATCGAGGGACGCGAGTACTTCCCGCTGAACACGGGTGCCAGCGTGCCCGACCTGCGTGCTTCGGACCAGAACCAGAACTTCCGTGCCAGCGACTTCTTCGTCCACGACGGCAGCTACCTGCGCATGAAGGAGGTGCGGCTCAGCTACAGCGTGCCCCAGCAGCTGCTGCAGCGGATAGGCATCGGCAGCCTGACGCTGTCGCTGACAGGCTACAACCTGCTGACGCTGACAGGCTATAACGGGCTGGACCCCGAAGTGGGACGCGTGGCAGGTACCGAAGGCAACAACCTGAGCATGGGCGTCGACTTCGGCAACTATCCGCAGGCCCGCTCGTTTACATTTGGTGTCAAACTCGGTTTATAAAGAAAGGAAGACTACACAATGAAAACAAAGAACGCTATCTATACTTGCCTCGTATGCTGCGCTATGAGCGCAGCCCTCACTTCTTGTTCGGACTTTCTGGACAAGGAGATAACAGGCAATGCCACCGACCAGACCTACTACGACACGCCCTACAAGATGCAGTCGGCACTGGATGCCGTCTACGACGTGCTGCAGAGCGATGCCTACAACAACCAGGAGTGGCGCTTCGGCGAGGCCATGGCCGACAATGTGCTGGGCACTGACGAGGGGCTGGCTTCGCAGATGGGGCAGCTCGTCATGTTCCGCTTCAACACCTCCAACACCTGGATCCGCCAGCGCTGGGAGGTCAACTACCGAGGCATTCACCGTGCCAACCAGGTGATAGCCAACATCAACCGTGTGAAGACATCGACCACGGCCTACACCGCCTACCAGCAGATACGCTGGATATACGGACAGGCCAAGTTCCTGCGAGCCTTCTACTATTTCAACCTGGTGAAGACCTTCGGCGGCGTGCCCATACGCCCTGAGGTGGAAACGGCCACGCAGCTGGTGGTGCCGCGCAGCACCGAAGCTGAGACCTATGCCTACATAGAGAAGGATTTGCGCGAGGCTGCCGTCATGTTGCCTTCGGTCTACAGTGCACAGGAGACAGGCAAGGCCACACGCGGTGCTGCCATCGCCCTGCTGATGAAGGTGCTGATGTATCAGGCCGTGCCAGGACAACCATCAGAGAAATGGACCGAGATGACACGCCTCGGAGCCTATATGGTAGACGGCAGCACGCTCACGATGGGTGAGATACTGAAATACGACGGTCAGGAGGACTGGGAGTCGCTGCGCCAGCGGCTGTGGTTCAAACCCCGCCAACTGAACACCGACACCGACCCTTACGAGACGGCCGACACACCACTGGAAACGATGAACAACGTCTACTCGCTGGAATACCGCGACTACTACGGACAGCCGCTCTCCGGCGGCGACCGCTGGGCCTACGTCTATCAGTGGTATGCCGATGGTGAGTTCTGTCGCGGCTCGGTCTTCGAGGTGGTGTTCAAGGAGAGTGCCGACGGCACTGGCGGCGACACCAACGAGGGTGCCGGCATAGAGCACTTTGACGTAGGCACTACGACGATGTATGCAACCAGCGAGATACTGACATCGCTCTTTGGCGACGACATCCGCAAGGAGTTCACCATCCACCACCAGGGCAACACCCCCGACGGCGAGATATGGCAAGGTGGCGAAGGTCGCCACGTGTCGCTGAAATGGTACACGCCGAAGAAAGACCGTCCGCAGTATGCCGGCGACAACGGGCGCAACCGTCGCATCATGCGCTACGTCGAAGTGGTGCTCATGCTGGCCGAGGCCCTCAACGAGACTGGCGACCGCGAAGGAGCGCTGCAGAAACTGAACCTCTGCAAGGCTCAGGTGAACACCATCAACGGCAGCACCAAGCTCTATCAGCCTGGCAGCTACGGCTACGTACGCGACCAGATATGGCAGGAGCGCCGCATGGAACTGGCCTTCGAGTGGGACCGCTACTTCGACCTGGTGCGCCAGAAGCGGGCCGCCACGGTGCTGCACACCTTCGGCCGCTCACGCCCCAACAGCCGTGGCCTCTACTTCCGCGAGGGTATACACGAGCACATGCCTATCCCCCAGAACGAGATAGACATGTCCAACGGCGTGGTAGAACAGAACCCGGGCTATTGAAGATTGAAAATTGAAGATTGAAAATTGAAAATTGAAAAATCAATTGCAATAAAGGAATGAAAACAACGTTATTTCTTATGAAGAGACACGTATTATTGGCAGTGTGCGCCTTGCTGACGGTGGCCTGTGCCAACGACAACCAGGAGGCACGCACACCCCAGGCCAAGGTAGAGGTGGACAAACAGCACCTTGAGGTGAACGAGTCGATGACCATCCGCTTCACGGGCGTGGCCGACCAGGTGGTAGTCTATACAGGCGACAAGGACCATCAGTACGAGCTGCGCGACTCGAGCAACACGGGGCTGGTAGTGAACCGTGGTGTGCTGACCTACTCCTACGCCGTGCCGGGTACGTTCCATGTGGTCTGCGTGGCATCCACCTACGACACCTACATGGGCGGTGGGCTGAAGACCGACACCACGGGGCTGGACATCGTGGTGACCGACGACGTGACGACGATAGACGCCATCTATGCCACGGTGACGCCCAATGTCTATATGGCGACGGCCACGGGCGACGACTGGGTGATGTGTCTGCCGGAGAAGCAGCTGTACAACGGCCGCGAGATGACGGTGAACGCTGCCCGTCAGCGACTCACCATCGAGGCTGGCAGCGACTCGGCCAAGGTTTACATAGACGGCGAACCGTACGTATCGAAGAACTACTACGCCCTGAACGCCGACCACGAGATCAAGGTGGTGTCAGGTTCGGGCACAGAGAAGGTCTACCGTTTCTACGGCATGATCTATCCTGAGTTCAAGACGCTGACCATCGGTGGCGGCGAGGCAGTGCTCACCCGCTCGGCCTACTATCAGGACCTGCTGACATACCGCGGCACGGGCACTACGCTGGAGTTCACGCTCGACGACGACGTGCGGCTGCTGGCCGACGGCAAGGAGGTAGCCTCGGGCAGCACCATCCGTCGCGACGCCTCCTATACGCTGGTTCGCACTCATCCACACAACACTGGAGTAGTAGCTATCACAAGAGTAAGTTTTGAATAATGAGAAAAATTGTATCTTTGCTTTTCTGCCTGTCGGCACTCTGCGCCTCGGCACAGGTGAGCGGTTACAGCGGGTCGCGCATCTTCTGGGACACGGCCTCGCGGCGTACGGTGTTCAACGGTGGCGGCTATGCCCGCATCATCGAGTTGCAGGACGGGCGTTTGATGGCCGTGTGCGAGAGCGGCGGCATCAAGATTGCCTTCAGCCGGGACAAAGGCTCTACGTGGGGTTCGGCCACGAAGATAGTCAGCAACCCCGCGGGCATCAGCGAGTGCGTGCCCGACCTCATACAGCTCAGCGACGGCACCATCATCGTGGCCTACAACCCGCGGCCCACGGCCCCCTACTCCGAGGAACGCAAGTTCGGCATACGCTGCAAGCGCAGTACCGACGGCGGACAGACGTGGAGTGACGAGATATTCGTCAACGACGCCCTGCACACCTTTGCCGACGGCTGTTGGGAACCCTCCATGCTGGAGCTGCCCTCGGGCGAGCTGCAGCTCTACTTTGCCGACGAGGGACCCTACACCTCGAACAACGACCAGCAGATATCCATGTGCCGCTCGTTCGACGGCGGACTGTCGTGGACTAAGGCCGCCAAGATATGCTACCGCCAGGGCTTCCGCGACGGCATGCCCGTGCCCGTATTATTGAAAGATCAGTCGGAGATAGTCGTCATCATCGAGGACAACGGCTGGGGCTACGGCGACTTCTTCCCCACCACGGTGAGGACGACGCTCCAGAACAACTGGCATGACGGCTACTGGGTAACGGCCGGCGACAAGAACCGCGAGAAGACGCTCAACCTGAGTTACTGTCCCACGGCCACCGGCGGTGCTCCCTACCTGCGGGTGCTGCCCTGGGGCGAGACGGTGATGAGCTACCAGTCGGCCTACGAGCGCGGCGGCAAGAACCAGATGCGCGTGGCCGTAGGCAACGAGCAGGCTCGCGACTTCAAGGCCATGTCAGTGCCCTTCAGCATAGGCAGCGAGGAGCAGGGACTATGGAACTCGCTGGCCGTCATCGACACGGGCATCGTGGTGGCCGTCAGCGGTATTGGCGGCAACATCGAGATGATGAAGGGCTACCCCGTGCGCCAACTGACGGCTCCCTATGCCAAGCCCACCGTCGACGGCAAGCTGACGGCCGGCGAGGGCTACAAGACGCGCACCGCCACACAGATTATGTTAGGCACGCAGACGGGAACGCGCGTGACGGCCGACATGGCCTACGACCGCGACTCGCTCTACCTCGTGACCCGTGTCAGTGACCGTACGCAGGTAGCCAGTGGTGCCAACGCCGACGGTGTGACGCTGATGCTCGACGTGTCGGGCCAGGTAACCTCGGCACCTGAGGAGGGGTGCTATAAGCTGATGCTGCGCCCCGACGGCACCTTCTACCGGCTGCAGAAAGGCAGCAACAGCTCGTGGAAGACCGCCGACAAGTCGACACTACCCCTGCGCTGTGCCGCCACACAGGGCTCCTCATACTACATCATAGAGGTGGCCATACCCTGGAGCAGCCTCGCACTGAGCAATCCTCCCACCGACCGCCGCCTGGCCTTCACCCTGGAGTGCACCGACAACCGCTCGGGCACCGTCTACACAGAGACCATCCCCGATGCCAGCCAGATGCGCCCCTACACATGGATGGAGATGCGACTGGGCGAGATGACGGAAGAGACGGGGATAGAAGCCTACCCCCTACAGCCTACCCCCAACCCCTCCCAAAGGGGAGGGGAGACTTATGATCTCCTGGGGCACAAAGTCAATTCTCGTTCCTCCCTCCTCGCTACTCCCTCCTCGAAAATCCTAATCCACAACGGCAAAAAATACGTAACACGATGAAACGTCTCCTATCAATTATTACATTTTTTAGTTTTTACATTTTTACATTCTGCGCCTCGGCGCAGGACCGCAGTATCGTGCCACTGGCCGACCCCTTCATCCTGCTCGACGGCGACACCTACTACGCCTACGGCACCCACGATGCCAACGGCATAGAGGTATGGACATCGAAAGACCTGCTGGGATGGTCCAAGCTGGACGCACTGGCACTGAAAAAAGACAACACCACCGAGCAGCAGCGGTTCTGGGCACCCGAGGTCTATCACAAGAACGACAAGTACTACATGTACTTCTCGGCCAACGAGCATCTGTTCGTAGCCACGGCCTCGTCACCACGAGGGCCCTTCAAGCAGGTGGGCGGCTACATGATGGAGCCGCTGTTAGGCGACGAGAAGTGCATCGACTCCAGCGTGTTCTTCGATGACAACGGACAGGCCTATTGTTTCTTCGTACGCTTCACCGACGGCAACTGCATCTGGATGTGCCAGCTCGCCGACGACCTCACAACCCCCGTCGAGGGCACCCTGCGCAAGTGCATCAATGTCAGCCAGTCGTGGGAGAACCTGCTGGGACGTGTCACCGAAGGGCCTTTCATCTGGAAGAACAACAACATCTACTACCTCACCTATTCGGGCAACGACTACCGCTCGCAGGACTATGCCGTAGGCTACGCCATGAGCCGTTCGCTGTCCACCACAGGCGGTGCCACTCCCAGTTGGCAGAAGTATGCCAACAACCCGATAGTGCGCCGTGTAGAGAATCTCGTAGGCACCGGCCACCACTCGCTGTTCACCGACAAGGAAGGCCGCCTGCGCATCGTCTTCCATGCCCACCACTCCGAGTCGGTGGTAGCTCCCCGCCGCATGTACATCGGCACCATGGAGTTCCAGGGCAACACGCTGCGCATGACTGCCGACCCCATCATACGTCCTACCACACCAGGGAAGGTGGCGGCAGGGATAGAAGCCCACTCCACAGCCCACCCCCTACCCCTCCCCAAGGGAGGGGAGACTTTTGATTTCCTGGGGCGCAAGGTCAATCATTCCACACCCCTCTCTTGGGGAGGGGCCAGGGGTGGGCTTATTCTTAACGGCAAAAAATACATATCGCGATGAAACGACTCCTGTCCATACTGACTTTTCTCTACATCTTTATATTCTGTGCTTCGGCCAACTACCGCTTCCGCCACCTCAGCAGTCAGGACGGACTGCCCCACCAGCAGGTAGAGACCATGGCGCAGGACCGGAAAGGCAACATCTGGATAGGAACACGCAACGGACTGGTGTGCTACGACGGCTACGAGATGCACACCTACTTCCACGACGACGAGGACCCCCACTCGCTGAGCAACAACTTCGTCAAGGTGATACACTGCGACCGCAAGGGACGAATATGGGTGTGTACCGAACTGGGCATCAGCCGCTACCGCCCTGCCACCGACGACTTTGCCACCTATCACGACGGCACGGAGCACGTGCTCAGCCTCGTTGAGACGTCGCAGGGCCGCATCATAGGCGGTGGCGACAACCTCAGCGTCTACGACGAAGAGAGCGACTCCTTCGTACAGTACCCTGCGCTCGAGATAGGTTTCATCGTGTCTATGACCGTCAGCCCCGACGACCAGGTCTACGTGGCCAGCAACACCTCCATCTATTCCTACGATGCCTCGCTGACCAAGATTACACGACTGGATTCCCGCTACTACGAGGCCTTCACCACCGGCATCGACGGCATCATACCCATGACCTTCGACCACCAGGGCATGCTGTGGCTGGGACGCAACGGACAGGGCGTCATGCGCATCGACCTCAAGAGCGGCGTCACACGTATCTACCAGCCCCAGGAGCTGTCCAACGGCATCGTACGTACCATCACCGAGGACAACGACCACAACATCTGGCTGGGTACGGAAAAGGGCATCACCGTCATTCACCCCGACGGCACCACCGACATCGTGCAGCATCGTTTCCAGTCGCCCACCATGCTCAGCGACAATGCCATCTACTGCATCATGAACGACCGCCACGGCAACCTGTGGATAGGCAGCTACTTCGGTGGCGTAGACATCTTGCTGAAGGCCAGCCGACAGTTTGAATGGGCCGAACCCAGCTATGCCGACGGCCAGCTGCACGGCAAGGTGGTGCGCCAGATGGCCGAGGTAGCCACCCACGGACAGTCATCGCCCGCCATCTGGCTGGCCACCGAAGATGCCGGTATCAACATCTATGACACCCGCACGCGGCGCTTCGCTCCCTTCACGGCCCATGCCGACGCGCTGGGCACCAACGTCCACGCCCTCCACTACGACAAGGCAGGGCAGGAGATGTGGATAGGCACCTTCCGCCGCGGCCTCTTCCGCTACCACCTGCCATCGGGCACCATGCGCAGCTACCTGTTCACCCACGGACTGCCGTCGGATGCCATCTTCGACTTCGCACGCGACAGCCGGGGCCGACTCTGGATAGCCACGACGCAGGGACTGCGACGCTACGACCCCGCGGCCGACCGCTTCGAGAAGACGGCCGACGAGCAACTCAACACGACCTTCGTCTACTGTCTCTGTGCCGACGGCGACGGACGCCTCTGGGCGGGCACGTCGAATGCCGGACTCTTCTGCATAGACACCAATACAGGCAGCTCGCGCCACTGGACCCGTCAGCCGTCAGGACTGAAAGACAACTACATCACCTGCCTCTGTCAAGACTCTGACGGAAGACTCTGGATAGGCACCAACAACAGCGGACTGCAATACATGGAGGCTCACCATGACAAGCCCCTGCCCTTCGACATCGACGCACAGCTGGGCAATGCCACTATCTGCGCACTGTGCGAGGACGACAGCCACCATCTCTGGATCACTACGGGGCGAGGACTCTACTGCTACGACCTCAGGCAGAAGTCGCTGAAGCGATACACCACCCAGGACGGACTGCCCACCAACCAGTTCAACTTCTCATCGGCACTGCTCTCTGCCGACGGGCTCATGCACTTCGGCACCGTCAACGGACTGGTCACCCTCGGCACCGCCGACAAGAGCATCAAGACGCGCCAGCCACTCGCCGTTCACCTCTCGCAGCTGACTATCAACGGCCAGGCTGTGACAGCCCGTGGCGACGACAGCCCGCTGAGCCGCCATATCGACGACACCGACACCATCACGCTGAGTCACGACCAGGCACGTTCCTTCACGCTCCACTACAACGTCATCGAGCCTGGACAGAACAGTTCCGTGGAGTACCAGCTGTGGGTCGAGGGCATCGACCGCGGATGGCGCAACGTAGGCAGCGAGCGCCGCTTCAACGGCTTCAACCTGCGTCCCGGCACCTACCGCCTCCACCTGCGTGCCAACACCAGCAATGACGGTTGGGACAGCATGCCCCAGCGCATACTCACCATCATCGTGCGGCCACCATTCTACCTCAGCACATGGGCCTTCCTCGTCTATGGCCTGCTCCTTGCCCTGCTGGTCTATCTGGCCTGGCGCATCGTCAATGGCCGCATGAAGTCGCGCAACGAGGTGCAGCTGGCACGCATGGAGAAAGCCAAGATCGAGGAGGTGGACCGCGCTAAGTTTGACTTCTTCACCACCGTCTCCCACGAGCTGAAGACGCCGCTGTCGCTCATCGTAGCCCCACTGCGCAGCATAGCCCAGCAGGAGCTCAGCGACGAGGCCCGCGGTCATCTGTCCATGGCCATCAAGAACACCCGTAAGATGGAGTCGCTCATTGGCGAGCTGGTGACCTTCAACAAGATAGAGACCGACCAGTTCCCCTTCTACGTGCAGCAGGGCAACCCGCTGGAGTTCATCGAACGCGGCGTTCATGCCTTCGCTGACGCTGCCCGCGATGCCGGACTGCAACTGTCGGTCGTCACCGAGGACAACGGCGAGGAGGTGTGGTTCTCGCCCGACTATGCAGAGCGCATTCTCAACAATCTGCTCTCCAACGCCCTGAAGTTCACCCCCCAGGGCGGCAGCGTCAGCGTCAAAGCCAGCATCGAGGAGGCAGACCACCTGACCTACCTGTGCTTCTCGGTTTCCGACACTGGCATAGGCATTGCCAAGGAGGAGCTGCAGAACATCTTCAACCGCTACTACCAGACCAAGCGCGGGCACAACGTGAACAACAGCGGATGGGGCATAGGACTCTCGCTGGTGAAGCGACTGGCCGAGGTGCACAAAGGCAGCATGGCCGTCGACAGCGAGCTGGGCCACGGTTCCTCGTTCACCTGCCGCCTGTGTGTGGATCAGGCCGCCTTCCCCGAGAAGAGCCTGCTCACCGGCGAGAAGGTCATCGTGCCCGTAGAGAAGTACGAGTTCAAGGAGGCTTCGCTCATCACCACACCCCATGCCACGGCCGACGGAGATACCGACAGCGCACTTACGGAAGGTCAGGCTGAGACGCTGCTCATCGTCGAGGACAATGCCGACATGCTGGACTACCTGCGCACCTATTTCTCTAAGGAATACCACGTGCTCACGGCGACCAACGGCCGCGAGGCCCTCGACATCATCGGCTCACAGGCTGCCGACATGGTCGTCTCTGACGTGATGATGCCCCTGATGGACGGCATTGAGCTGTGCCAGTCGCTGAAGCAATCGATGGAGACCTCGCACATACCCGTCATACTGCTCACCGCCAAGAGCGACACCGCCGACGTCGTGGCAGGCTACCGCAGCGGGGCCGAGGCCTACGTAGCCAAGCCCTTCGAACCCGAAGCCCTCGCACTGCAGATCAAGAACATCATGCAGCTGCAGAAGAAACGGCAGACGCAGGTGCAGCAAGCCACCGACCAGTCGGACATCGACGCCACCACGCTCAGCGAGCTCGACAAGCAGTTCATCCGCCAGATCAACGAGCTGGTAGACCACAACCTGGGCAACAGCGACTTTGCCGTGGGCGACATCACCCGCGCGCTGCTGGTCAGCCGCAGCCTGCTCCACACCAAGATGAAGTCGCTGGTAGGCCTGTCCATGGGCGACTTCATCCGCAAGAAGCGCCTCGACCGTGCGTGCCAGATGCTGCGTCAGGGCTACAATGTCAGCGAGACGGCCTACGCTACGGGCTTCTCTGACCCCAACTACTTCTCAAAGACCTTCAAGAAGCACCTGGGAGTGAACCCCTCGGAATACCGTTAGCACAATTGTGCTGATATTTTGAACAATTTTGCCTGCCGGTGACGCAAAAAAAGCCTACCTTTGCACTCGTAATCATAGACGAGGGAACAGCATAATCACACAAGTATTAGTTGTTTTTAAGGATATTAGTTAGTTAGCAAGGTTTTTAGTTAAAAGAATCGTTAGCAAGCGAAGGCTCCTCTGCGAAGAGGGGCCTTTTCTCTTTGTGTCATTTCCTCAACCACCCACCCCGTCCATTTGTCCAAAAATGGCGGTAAAAATGTGTTCCGTACCGTCACCTTCGACACGCCCGAAACCAACGGCGATGCCAGCAATGCCGCCGCGCGCACCTACAACGTCTGGGACGTGTGACGTTTCTTGTGTCAAACCTATCTGATGACGGGTGCTCAAAGAGAGTGTATCACTTACTCCCAGGAAGAAGACCACTCTCTCGGAGTAAATGCGCTTTTAACTATAAGGATTAGTAATGTTTTTCAGTTCGGTCTGTTTTTCCTTTTTTTCAGAACAATATTGCTGAGGACATCTAGAGAATATGCCTATCTTTGCAGCGGAAAAGTCAATGACCCCTAGGCTAAGGGGCTGCGAAGGAAATATTACCAGACTAACTGTATAGTATTAACTAAAAAACATTTTAATTATGAGAAAGACATTTTTACTTTTAGCAATGGGTATTGCCGCTAGTGTCGGCACGAAAGCCCAGACGTTGCCCGAGGGCATGGAGATGCTTACACCTGAGGGTGTGACAGTAACCACAATGACCGACCGTTCCTTTGACAAGTCGAAGAATATTGTCATTTCCGGCAGTGCACAAGCTGGATGGAAGGTATTCTTCACTGCCAAGGAAGATACTCACGGCGAAGAACTATGGGTGTCGGACGGAACGCCTGCCGGCACGAAGATGGTGAAAGACATCTACCCTGGCGCCGTCAGCTCGAACGTGCAGTACATCACCCGTTTCAACGACAAAGTGGTGTTCCAGGCCACGGGCAACGACGAGGACGGCTGTGAGCTGTGGATATCGGACGGCACAGAGGCCGGCACCTACATGCTGAAGGACATCAACGAGATTGGCGACTCCAACCCTGCCGGTTTCACGCAGGTGAACGAGACACAGTTCATCTTCGGTGCCATCGACTTCGAGAGTATGACCTACGGTGACGAGGAACAGCGCTGGCTGTGGGTGAGTGACGGTACCCCTGAGGGCACTAAGCTGCTGAAGGACTGCTGGGTGAAATATCCTGGCACGCACACGACTAACGACCAGTACCACTTCTGCCGCGTAGGTCGCAAGGTGTTCTTCAAGGGCGACACGAAGGACGGTGAGTTCACCGAGACGCTGTGGGTGACCGACGGTACCGAGGCAGGCACTATCATGCTGGGCGATATCAATACGACCGTCGTCGATGAGAACACGGGCAAGACCAACAGTGCCCAGATCGACTGGATGACGAACGTGAACAACCAGTGGCTTTTCTTCAAGGCTGTGTCGGCTGAATACGGTTCCGAGCCGTGGTACTCCGACGGCACGTTGGAGGGTACGCGCTGCATCGGTGACTTCACCGAGGGCGAGAATGCCAATGGCATCAAGAACGGTGACGGTGTGTTCACCACCTGCGTCATGGGCGACTATGTCTATTATCGTGGTATGTCGCCCGACAACTCGTATGGTATAGAGCTGATTCGTACCGACGGCACCAAGGAAGGCACCTCGCTGGTGCTCGACATCAACAAGGTACCCAACGCCACTGGTACCAATAGTGGTACGCCCGACGTGTTCCCCTACTGCGTCTTCGACGGCTATGTATGGGGTAAGGGCCAGTGGGGAGTAAACACCTCGTACGACTTCTGCCGTGGTCTGGAGCTTTTCTATACCGACGGTACTCCCGAAGGCTCGGGCATGCACAGCGACCTGAATCCGGGCACGGGTGCCGGTGCACAGTGGGAGGGCACCGTCTGCGGCGGTTCGATGTATTTCCGCGGACAGAACCAAGTACCTGCCGGTACACAGACCTGGGAGCTGTTCCGTCTGGACAACAAAGCCGACGAGATGCCTGTGCTGGTGATGGATCTGGCCGAGGGCATCGACTATGTGCACACGCTGCGCAACTTCAACAACGACCTCGTGTTCACCTCCGTGGCCTATCCGCGCCTGTTTAAGTACCACTATCGCAAGCCCAACTTCGATCCCGATAAGGATATGCCCTCCATGGAGCTCGACTTCGATGGTATGTCGAATGTCTATAACGGTCTTGCCACGGCTATCCATGCTGTCAAGGACAACGGCAAGTCGGATGTTACCATCAAGCGCAATGCCGGCTCGCTCACCCTGAAGGCCTCGGAAGGCGTGAAGGGCTATCAGATCTGTGACCTCTCAGGCCGTACGCTTGCCAATGTCAAGCACGTAGGTACAGAGGTGGTTGTTCCCACCATCGGCATGCTCAATGGTGTCTATGTTGTCAAGGTTGCCACACAGTCAGGTCGTGAAGTCACTGTAAAGATTACGTTATGAAAAGACTTCTCAGCTTATGCTCGTTGCTATGCATTGCCATGATAGCAATGGGACAGGGCCTGAAAGGTGTTGTGGTCGATGAGGCGACACAGGAACCCCTGATGGGTGTTACTGTGGTGACCGAGAAAGGTCATACTGGAGCCATTACCAACATTGACGGTGAGTTCACCCTCAACGTCAGTGTTGGTACACCCCTGAAGGTGAGCTACATGGGCTATGCCACGCAGAGCGTGAAGGCCTCGGCCAACATGCGTATTGTCCTCAAGGAGACATCGCAGGAGCTGTCCGACGTGGTGGTCATCGGCTATGGTGTGCAGCGCAAGAGCGACGTCACCGGTGCCATCTCTACCGTCAGTGCCAAGGACCTCACCGCAGCCCCTGTTGCCAATACCGTGCAGGCTCTGGCAGGCCGTGCTGCCGGCGTGCAGGTGATGACCAACACCGGTGCCCCTGGCGGCAGTACCACCATCAAGATCCGTGGTACAGGCACTGTCAACGACTCTGACCCGCTGTATGTCGTCGATGGATTCATTGTGAACAACATCGACCACCTGAACCCCTACGATATCCAGAACGTCGAGGTGCTGAAGGATGCCGCCTCCAGTTCTATCTATGGTGCCCGAAGCGCCAATGGTGTAGTGCTCATCACTACCAAGGGCGGACAGTCGGGCAAGATGAAGATCACCCTCGACACCTACTGGGGCATCTCCAACCCTTGGAAGGAGATTAAGGTCATGGGTGTGGAGGACTTTGCACTGATGCGCGACTACAATACCGGTCTGAGCAATTACTCCTCCGACGGCCAGCTCTACTACAGCAAGGACGCCGAGGGCAACTATTATTTTGACGAAGGCAAGAAGCACCGTCTGGACTCCATCTCGGCCAACAGCCCCGACAGCTGGTGGAAGGCCGTCACCCGCACTGGCTTCAAGCACCAGTACAACCTCTCAGTCAGTGGCGGCACCGACAAGACCAAGTTCATGGTCAGCGGCAACTACTACGGCGAGAACGGTGTGGTGCGTACCTCCGACTACGAGCGTGTCTCGCTCCGCATGAACCTCACCAACAAGCTGACGCGCTGGCTGTCGCTGCGCACCTCGCTGCTCTACACCTCCGACGACCGCTCGCTCATCAGCGAAGGTCAGAACTCGGTGCTGAAGCGGGCCCTCAACCAGAGTCCCCTCGTCTGCACGTACAATACCAAGGGCTACTGGACTGAGGACCATCCGCTGGCACAGCTGGCCAGGAACCACAACCAGGCCAAGTCCAACCGCATCGATGCCAACATCGACCTGACGGCCAACATCAACAAGTACCTCACCTACCAGTTCAAGTTCTCCGACTACGCCAACTTCTACAACACCTATGGCTTTGGCGAGGTCAACAAGCTGGAGGAGGAATTTGTCATTCCCGACGATATGACATCGGTGAATCGCGTGTCGAGAAAGACCAACAAGTGGGAAGTCAACAACCTGCTGACATTCCAGATGAAGACAGGAGCACACAATATCGGCATCACTGCCGGTCAGACAGCCGAGCAGCAGAGCATTGAGAATATCTCGGCCTCGAAGCAGGGCACCTCGTCGAACGAGGAGAACCTGCGCTACCTCTCGGCCGCCTTCTTCGGCGACCGCACGTCGGGAGGACTCACCGAGTGGTCGGCCCTGGGATTCCTGGGACGTGTGAACTACAGCTTCAACGACACCTATCTGCTACAGGTCAACTTCCGTGCCGACGCCTCGTCGAAGTTCCACAAGAACGAGCGCTGGGGCTATTTCCCCTCAGCATCCGTAGGATGGCGCTTCTTCAACGAGCCCTTCATGGAGTCGCTCAAGTGGCTCAGCAACGGTAAGCTGCGCCTGGGATGGGGTATTCTGGGTAACAACCGCATTGGCGACTATGCCCGCTACACCATACTGAACAACGACCTGAACTATTCCTACGGCACCGGCGCCCACGTCACCCAGTCGGGTGTCGCTGCCACCTCGATGGGCAACGACCATATCAAGTGGGAGAAGACCAAGTCGTACAACATCGGTCTTGACCTCGGCTTCCTCGACAACCGGCTGACGGCCAGCTTCGAGCTCTATACCAAGCGCACCGACGACATGCTGCTGAATGTTCCTGTCACCAATGCCGCAGGACTGGTGACGGCACCTATGGTCAATGCCGGTTCGGTAGATAACAAGGGACTCGAGATTCAGATGGCCTGGAAAGACCGGGTGGGCAAGGACTTCCGTTACGAGGTGGGCTTCAACATCTCGTTCAATAAGAACAAAGTGGTGTCCCTGGGCACTGGCAACGAGCCCGTCTATGGTGCCTACCTCAGTGAGAACAGCATCCTGAACTATGTCACCAAGACCGAGGTGGGCCGGCCCATCGCCTGTTTCTTCGGCTATGTCACCGACGGCATCTTCCAGAATATGGACGAGATTGAGCACTCTGCCCAGAACGACGGTGTCACCAAGCCTGGCGACTTCCGTTTCAAGGACCTGAACAACGACGGAAAGATTGACTCCGAAGACCGCACCTATCTGGGTTCACCCCATCCCGACTTCACCTTCGGCGTGCCCATGACTTTCGGCTACAAGGACTTGGAACTCAGCGTGTTCCTGCAGGGACAGGTGGGCAACGACATCTTCAATGTCATGGAGTACTACCTGAACTCCAATCACGGCACAGGCAATGTCTATACCGAGCTGCGTCAGAACCACTGGGCTGGCGACTATGTGGCCAACCGCTCCTTCTGGCCCGCCAACCCATCGGCCACTGTTCCCGACCTGCGTCAGGCCGACAACTCCAAGAACTACCGTGCCAGCGACTTCTATGTCAAGAACGGCTCCTACATGCGTCTGAAGGATGTGCGACTCAGCTACAACGTACCACAGCATCTGGTCAGCAAACTCCATCTGCAGGGGCTGCAGGCCTACATCTCGGCCTACAACCTGCTGACCTTCACCAAGTACAACGGACTGGATCCCGAGGTAGGCCGCAACAGCGGTTCGGAGTCCAACAATCTCTACATGGGAGTCGATCACGGTAACTATCCTCAGGCACGCAACTTCACCTTCGGTCTGAACCTGACGTTCTGAGAAATGTAAAAATTTTAAATACCAATAATGTAAATGACTCGACGATTATGAAAAGGATAAAACCATTTATATTTTGTAATTTTTACATTGTAGTGGCAGCACTGCTGTTCACCGCCTGTAGCGACTTCCTCGAGAAGGAGGTGCAGGGAGCATCTACCCCCGATAGCTTCTACAAGACGAAGTACGAGTTGCAGGAGGGCCTCAATGCCGTCTATGACGTGCTGCAGAGCAACCAGTTTACCAACTGCGCATGGATCTTCGGCGAGGCCTGCGGCGACGACGTCGTAGGTACCGACGAGAACGGCACGTCGCAGATAGCCGAACTGGTGAACTTCCGCTTCGATACCTCCAACGATTGGCTGTTGCGTCGCTATCAGATCATGTATCGTGGCATCAACCGTGCCAACCAGCTCATCTCACATATCAACAGTGTGAAGTTCTCCAGCGACGATGCCAGCAACTACACCACGGTGCGGGCCATCCTCGGTCAGGCCAAGTTCCTGCGTGCCTACTTCTACTTCGAGCTCGTACGCACCTTCGGCGGCGTGCCCATCCGTCCTGAGACTGAGGACATCAACCGCCTGACCATCCCCCGCTCCAGCAAGGAAGAGGTCTATGCCTACATAGAGCGCGATCTGCGCGAGGCTGCCTGCATGCTCGACGCCAAATATACCGATGCCTCCAGCGGCAAGGTGGGCTGCGGAGCCTGTGTGGCCCTGCTCATGAAGGTGCTCATGTACGAGGCTACGCCAGGCAAGCTTTCCGACAAGTGGGAGGAGATAGCCCTGCTCGGCGACTACTTCATCACCGGACAGACGCTCACCTACCGTGACATCCTGCACCTCGACCAGTACGACGAGACGTGGGACCAGCTGATGCGCCGACTGTGGTTCAAGCCACGCGAGAAACTGCTCTCAGGCGAGGTCTATACCACCGAGGACACCGCCCTGCCTGCCCTGGCCAACATCTATTCGCTGGTGTCGAAGTCCAGCTACGACGGCTCCACGCTCCACTACCGCGACCTCTACTACCAGATGGGCGAGTTCTGCTCGCGCTCCGTCTTCGAGATCGTGTTCAAGGAGAGTGCCACAGGCAAGAGCGACGACGACAACGAGGGTATGGGCATCATGAACGACCTGTTCTGGAACCGCCTCTGGGCCTCCACCTCGTTCCGCAATGCCGTGGCCAACGACCCGCGCCGCGATGTTATCATCCTGCTCCATGCCAGTGCCACCTTCGACAACGAACGTCTGGAGGTGCCCGCCACACGCTATGGGTGCATGAAATGGTACACGCCCAAGAACGAGCGTCCGCTGGACGAGAATGACAATGCCAAGAACCGCCGTGTCATCATCTACTCTGATGTGGTGCTGATGTATGCCGAGGCCCTCAACGAGGTGGGCCGCCGCGAGGAGGCCCTCACCCAGCTGAACAGAGTGAAGGCAGTAGCCAACGAGATCACCAATGTCTCCACGCTCTACACTGCCGGCACCTATCTCGAGATGCGTTCACAGATATGGACCGAGCGTCGCATAGAGCTCTGCCATCTGTGGGACCGCTATTTTGACATCGTGCGTCAGGGACGTGCTGCCACCATCCTACACAACCTGGCTTCCGAGCAGGTGTGGGGACGTGGAAAGAACTACATCGAGGGCGTACACGAACTGTTCCCCATCCCTCAGACCGAGGTCGATGTCACCAATGGTGTCGTTGAACAAAATCCAGGTTACTAACATTTACACATCTATGAAGAAATATCTAAATATCGTCTGTTTGACACTTGTCGCCGCCCTGTTTGCTGCCTGCAGCGACGAGGAGGTGCTGATGCCCACAGCCGACTTCACTGTTTCGGCCACCGACGTAGGCATTAACCAGACCGTCACTTTCGCCTTTACAGGCAGCAATGCCGTTCAGGCAGTGGTGTTCCCGGGTGATGCAGGCCACGACTGGGACCTGGTCAACCAGGGCAGCACTGGTCTTGTCATGAGCAAGGGCGTAGCCACTTATGCCTATCCCACTGCAGGTGTCTATACCGCCACTATCGTAGCCACCAACTACGACAAGGAAGGGCGCGAGAGCAAGATGGCTGTTGCCAAGGTCACCATCACCGTGACCGATGATAACAACCAGCTCAGGTCGGTCATCCTGCAGAAGGATCTTTACAACAAGGAAATGGCAGCCGAGATAGGCGACGACTTCGTGCTGGTGGCCATGCCCTACAAGGTGAGGGTCAACAACCGCGATGTTGCCGTCAAGGCCAATGCACAGCGTCTGGGCATTACGGCCATGTCGCCCAATGCCACTATCGACATCAGCGGTGAGCCCTATTCCGACAAGACGAAGTACGACCTCACCGCCTCACCGACCATTGGCGTCACAGCAGCCTCCGGTCTGGTAAAGACCTATCAGGTCTATACGCTCAGCTATCCTGTGTTCGAGACGTTCTCCATTGATGGTGTCGCAGGTACGACGACCTATTCAGCCTATAGCTACGACAAGACCTTTGTCAGCGTGACACTGCCCTCAGGCACCGACCTGACCCGCCTGAAGCCAGTCTTCAGTTCGGCTGATGCCCTAAGTGTGAGCATCGATGGCCAACCGCAGACTTCGGGCATGTCGGAGGTGGATTTCTCCCAGACCGTCACCTACACACTGACCAACCAACTGGCAGACCGTCCCGAATGCAGATGCGAGAGCCAGGTAGTGGTGGAAGTGACTGTTAAATAAACACAAATCTTTGTCATGCCGTGGCCTTTAGTGCCATGGCATGACTATTTTTGCATTCAAAACTAAACAACTATTGCCCTATGCGACGACTGCTCCTCCTGATAACCATAGCCTCAGTGGCTGTTTGTGCCCAACCCTTAGTTCCGCGTCCAGCCTACAATCAGCCCATACAGTTTACCCACCTCACCACGGGCAACGGACTGCTACAAAGCCATATCACCTGCATCCTGCAAGACCACCGCGGGCTCATCTGGTTTGGCACCCGCAACGGACTTTACCGTTACAACGGCTACGACTTCCAGCCATTCCTGCGCAGCATCAACGACAGCACGTCGCTGCCCGACAATTTCATCCGCTCACTCTGTCAGGACCGTCAGGGCCGCATCTGGATAGGCACCGACAAGGGCGTGTGCCGCTACCGTACCGAAAGCAACGACTTCCTGCGCTATGGCGGCATGAACGGTCAGGTCCTTTCCATCGTACAGCATGCCGACGGCAACATCTATTGCGCTTCTGGGATGCTCTACGTCATCGACATCGGCCGACAGCAGCTCGCAGCAGTCACGATGCCCGACGGGCAGACAGTCATCAAAGGAACTAATGTGCTGGCTGCCGACCGCAACGGACTGCTATGGGTAGGAGGGCGCCAGGGACTGCATGCCTACAGGCCGCAAGGCAAGAGCCGGCTGACCGAGGTGTCGCTCAGGAATGCCGAGGAGCGACTCGATACCGACTTCGTCACCGCACTCTACTGCGATGCCGACGACCATATATGGGCAGGAAAGAACGGACGCGACGTGATAAGCTACAATCAGACCACAGGAGCCGTCAGCCACTACGAGACGGGTACACCCATGACCAACAACGTCGTGCGGGCCATAGATGCCGATCGCCAGGGCCGCATCTGGGTGGGCACCGAGCGCGGCCTTGTCATCATCAGTCCTGACGGACACACCGAATCCCTCAGCCAAGACTATGCCAACCCCTTCTCGCTGAGCGACAACGCCGTCTATTCCATACTGTGCGACAATGACGACAACGTATGGATAGGGACCTACTTCGGAGGCGTCAATCTCTATAGCAGTGCATCGGCACGCATCAAGTACTACGCCCCGGGCAACCAGCCCGGGCAACTGGGCGGAAAAGCCGTGAGGCAAATGGCCGAAGAGTCCCCCCAACGGCTGTGGATAGCCACCGAGGACGGCGGGCTCAACCTTTTAGACCGCACCACCGACATTATCAGCCGCGTCAACATCAGTGGCATGTCGTCGGACAACATCCACTCGCTGCTCATCGACAACCACCGCAACCTATGGATAGGAACGTTCATGGGCGGACTGACACGCTACAATCTTGACACCCATGATGCCTATACCTACGACAGGCACAACTCACCACTGGCAGAGAACAACATCTTTGCCCTCTGCACCGACCGCGACAGCGACCTGTGGATAGGAACCACCAACGGACTCTATCATTACGACAACGCATCGCAGCAAATAGAACCCATACACCAGCAGCTCCTCGACCATGCCTTCGTCTTCCACCTAGACAGCGACAAGGACGGCATCGTATGGGTTGGCACGCGATACAACGGACTCATCAGCTACGACAAGACGACGGGAACAACCCACCACTACATGGCAGGAACAGCCCAGGGACAGCTTACCGACGACTACATCACCACTCTGCTCGTCACACGTAGCGGACAGCTCTGGGTGGGTACCAACAACGGTGGACTCTTTCTCAAAAAGGAGAACGCCTCCTTCGAGTCCATGATACGTAGCGGCGTGCTGGCCGAACTGTGCATCTACGGCCTCACCGAGTCGGCTGACGGGAGCCTGTGGATAACGGCTGGTAAGAGCATCTATCGGCTCGATCCCGAAAGTCGGACGGCAACCATGCTCAGCGGAGGCGACGACCTGCCCACAGGCCATTTCAACTACACCTCCGCGCTCTGTGACTCACAGGGCACGCTCTGGTTCGGAGCGGTTGACGGACTCGTGTCCTTCCGGCCAGAGCAAGTGATGTCCGAGCCCACCTTTCCACCAGTACAGTTGCTGCCACTGACACTGGCCGCAGACAAGGAGTGCGACATAGATGCGCTCGATTGCATGACGCTCAGTCACGATGAGGCCGCCACCATCGGCATTGCCTTTGCTGCCATACAGCCAGCCCATACGCAGGGAATAGTCTATGAAGTGAAGATGGAAGGCCTGGGCAGCGAATGGCAATATGTAGGCACCCAGCGCAAGCTATACTATTCGCACCTCCCCTCGGGGCGTTATGTCTTTTCAGTCCGTGCCTCTTCTACACGCGGCGTCTTCTCTGATAGTAACGTGCGCTCTATCACTATCATCATCCGTCCGCCTTTCTATGCTACATGGTGGGCTTACACGGCCTACGCCCTGCTCCTTGGCGCCTTCCTCTGGTGGCTGTGGCGACACTATCGCCGCCGACAGCATGAAAAGCGCATGGCCTATGAGATGCGTATCGAAAAGGAGAAACTGGAAAAGCTGGACCAGATGAAGCAGGCTTTCTTCACCGATATCTCGCACGAGTTCAAGACACCTCTCTCGCTCATTATTGCCCCTGCCCGCAAGCTGCTCCATGAAGTGAAAAGCGGAAAGTCAAAAGAGAACATTGAAACCATTCTGAAAGGCGCCGGCACCATGCAGTCGCTGCTCGACGAGCTGGTCGAGGCAGGAGGAATGCGCGACATCCACCAACGGCTGAAGATGGTGTATGGCAATCCCCTTGCCCTTGTCAACGATGTGTCGAGCCGTTTCCAGCCCCTTGCCGACGAGAAGGGTATGGTTTACAACGTTGAGATAGAGGACTGGGAGACAGAAGGTTCCTATTCGCCCGAGGCAGTAGAGAAAATCGTAGCCAATCTGCTCTCCAATGCCTTTAAGTTCACACCCCAGGGCGGCACTGTAGAGCTTTCGGCCACACTGAGCCCTCATGGCGAACTATGCATCAGTGTCAGTGATACAGGCATAGGCATGGATGAGGAAACTATGAGCCATATCTTCGAGAAATTCTACCAGGCCAATGCCGACGGTAACAAGTCGCAGGGGTGGGGCGTAGGCCTCGCCGTGACCAAACGTCTGGTTGAAGCCCATGGAGGAATGATAACAGTGGAATCGGAACCTGGGCGTGGGTCCACATTCACCGCTACGTTGCAGATGCAACCTGCCGCCTCCGCACTGAAGGATGCCGACGACGAAAAAGCTGTGGTGGCAACGGCTGTTGGCGATGTAGAGCCTCAGCACACTGATGAGGGGCTCAGCACCGTGCTCTTGGTCGAGGACAACCCTGACATGCTACGGTTCCTCACCAGCATCTTTGAAGGGGAATTCCAGTTGTTCACTGCCAATGACGGGCAGCAGGCTCTCGACCAGATAAGGGCCGCCCATCTGCCAGATATCATCGTCAGTGATGTGATGATGCCTCGTCTCAGCGGTACCGAGCTGTGTCGTGCCGTGAAGAGCGATTTACTCACTGCCCACATCCCCGTCATACTGCTGACGGCCAAGGGCGGCACCCAGGCTACACGCGAGGGCTATGAGCTGGGAGCCGATGCCTACATAGAGAAACCCTTCGACCCCGCTGTTCTGCTGTTGCAGGTGAAAAACACGCTGAAGACGCGCGATAAAAACCGCCGACTGTTCAACGAGTCGGCAACCCTCGACATCAGCGTGATGGCCAACAACCGTTATGACGAGAAACTGCTGCGCGATATCCGTAAGATGGTTGAGGAGAATATCGGTAACAGCGACTTCTGTGTGAACGACGTGTGCATGGGAGTGGGTGTGAGTCGTACGAAGCTGCATGTGAAGCTCAAGAGCCTGATTAATATGTCCATCGGAGAATACATCCGTGAGACGCGTGTCAGGAAAGCGAAGGAGCTGCTCCTTGCTGGACATACGCCCACCGACACTGCCTATGCCACGGGATTCTCAGACCCCAACTACTTTGCCAAGTGTTTCAAGAAGTCAACGGGACAGCTTCCACGTGAGTTCGTGGCCCAGCAACAGGCAAAAAGAAATGAAGATACGGACGAAAAGTAACTTTTCCGTCCACTCCCTAACAATATTCCCTGTATTAAGAACATTTTTACCCCATGTATAGGGTATCATTATTGTAACTTTGCAAGCGAAAAGTTTTAATAATTATCAGCACCATGAACTTGCGAACAATTCTATGGCCAGTGGTCGCGGCTGGCATGACAATACTGACCGCGACGGCCCAGCAGGGCTTTGTCAATCCCGTGCATAACATGCGTGACGGCTGCGTAGAACGTCATCGTGGCTATTTCTATGCCATGGGCGAAGAAACGAAGGGTATTATCTACAGGTCGAAGGACATGGTATCATGGTCCAATCCTGTGAAAGCTGTGACTACCGATGGTGCCACATGGCTGAACGACCCGCAGTGGACGCAGGCATCGACTTACAAACAGGTGGGTGCGGGCGACCTGATTTACCGTAACGGGGTGTGGCACAGCTACTTCAACGGTATAGGCCATTGTTATTGCGACGAACCGCAGGGCAACTATAAGGAGCATCCGCTGACGGAACCCTTTGATGACTACGGCATTGATGTGCAGGTGTTTCAGGACGAAGACGGTGAGATTTACTGGGTGAAGAAGCGCAACCCTGCCGACCCGCATCCCATGACGCGAGCTGCCAGCAATATCGACGGGCCCGAAGTGTGGGCATTCCGCATGAACTCGCCTTTCTCACGCTGGGACATCACCGAGGGCAGGGTGCAGATGACTCACCAACGGGGTCACCCCACCAGCCTGAATCATATCAACTTCGAGGGTCCCGAGTTGGCGCGCTACCACGACAAATACTATATCTTCTATGCCGTGAACCGCATGGGACCGCGCTCGGGCATGTACCAGGTGGGGTGCGCCATCAGCGACCAGCCCATGAACTTCAATAACTCGAAGAAGCTGCCCCATCCGGTGCTCACCCGCAATACCGAACAGCAGCTCATTGACTATAAGCCCATCGCCCCTACAGCCGAGCATGGCGGTTGGGATGCACGGTACACCACGAGCCAGCCATCTGGCAGCTGGACATCCGCCGACTATGACGACTCGTCATGGAAGCAAGGTCAGGGCGGATTCGGCTATCAGGAGTTTGATTTGTATTCCGGAACGACGATGACCAATGCCAGGGTGCGTGCCCGCAAGACTTTCTGGAAGACCAGTAATATCTACATTCGGCGTACGTTCACGCTGGATGAGGTACCCTCGCACATGGGCATGAAACTATGGGTGAACGGTACGGCGACCTTCTATATCAACGGTCACAACTTCAAGGTGACTTCATCCAACAATACCTATTCCGTACGTATGATAGACCCGTCGTGGCTGAAGAAGGGAGAGAATATCGTGGCAGTGGCAGGTGTGAGCTCCAACACATCGAATACCAGCCAGCAGCTCATAGACTTCGGTTTCTACGACACGGGCGATGAGGATATGTATCCCGTGATGATAGGTCCGGCACAGCCCAACTTCACTGCCGGTCCCAACGGTTTTGAGCGGTGGATGGTCTATAAGTCGTACATCGAAGGTCAGCAGAAACAGAGTATCGACCGCATACACTTCTACGGCCAGGAGCCCGTGGTAGAGTTAACAGTAAAAGGAACGGCAGGCTACCATCCTGCACCGGCACAGCCCACCATAATCAACTATCTCGACTATGCACTGTACTATCCGTTCCGCTTCTTGGGCGGATCGGAATGGAAGGTGGTCGATAAGGTGATGGCGCCAACGGCTGCCGAGGGCGGCGAGCTGCTGCTGCGGAAACCTGCTGAGGCCAACTACCGCTTCGAAGTGCCGCTGCGCTTGAAGGGCAGCAACGACTGGGGAGGTGCCTATGCCTACTATAAGGATGAACAGAACTGGGTGCGCGTGGAGATAGGACGTGAAGGCAAGTGGCGACTGACCAACTGCCTGGATGGAACAGTCACCACGGCTGAGAAGCCCCTGCCCGCCAAGTTCCGCTTCCTGGAAGACCACCCGTTGGTGGCCGACTATGCCGAGCCCTGGCACACGCTGACCATGTACAAGAACGTGGATCGTCTGCACGTGATGCTCGACGAATTCAACCTGACCATTGACGGTGATGCCGTGATAGGACACAGCGGCGCTGGAACAGTAGGACTGGTGGCCTCGTCGCCGACAGTGAGTTTTGATGCCATACAATATACCACTGGCTGGGACGAATGGAACAGTCATATCCTGGGGTGGATAGCTCAGAGTGGCACGTGGATAGTGGATGAAGGCGGACTGTCGCAACAGTCATCTGAAGCTGTCGAGGCCCTCGCACTGAAGGGCGACCCGGCATGGAATTATGAGTTCTCTGCCTATATGACTACCGACGGCCTGGCTACGGCTGGCGAGGCAGGCTTCTATCCTGTCTATGCCGATGGGCAGAACTATGTGCGTGCCACCATCAATTACGGCAAGAAGGCACTGGACATCACGTCGTGTGAACAGGGCATAGTCACCAGCCAGCAGACGGTTCCATTGAAGCATAAGACCATGCGGCAGTATTCGTTCTCGACATCAACGGCCTATCCCACCAACTCGTACATCTACGAACTGCGGAATGAGACGGAGGTGTCGGGTATCGACGTGCTGTGGCTGGAAGGACCCTATCCCTACCTGAACCAGACATTCGACCTGCCCACAAAAGTGATTGTGATGGCAAGGGAAGGCAGTTCGTGGAAGCAAGTGGAGGCAACGCTGCAAGGCGAACCGAAGCTGGGCGTGATGAATACCTACACATTCGCACCGGTGAAGACCTCGGCAGTAAGACTGTACCTGACACCCAAGTCGGGAACATATGCACGTCCGTTCTGCATCTATGTGCAGGAAGACTTGGCAGCGGGCTATCACATGAGGGCCCGGCGTGAGCGCGACGGCGTGAGGATCATGGTTGACGGACAGCTCATGGCTACGGTACAGGGCAACTGGCAGCCGTCGGTAGCCGCACTGGCTACGAAGGGCCTGGCCGCACACTTCAACAACATGCTCTGCTACCAGACAGGGGGTATCAGGGTGGAGAACATCAGCATAGCTGAGACGGGGTGCGCTGTAGGTGCGAGCCTGCAGCTGAAGGCCACCATCCTGCCTGCCGATGCTACAAACACCGCATTGTGCTGGGTAAGCAGCAACCCCAATGTTATCTCAGTCGATGACAACGGCATCATCACCCGCCATGCCGAGGGGGCAGTTACCATCACTGCCTATGCTGCCGACGGCGGTTCGGCCAAGGGCAGCGTGGTCGTCGGCGATGCCACGAAGGTGGAGAGCGTGATGACTGTCCCCACCTGGCACAAGAGGGCACTGACCTACAATCTGGCAGGGCAGCGTACGGCGAAAAGAAAAGGGTTATTCATCGTTGACGGAAAAAAAACCATTATAAAATGACAAGCAAAAAGACAACGCTATTCTTCAAGACTGGCATGCTGGCCGCCATGCTCATGGCATGGCCTGCGGCCTCGGCACCGACCATCGACAACGCCCCCTACGGACAGGCACGCACCGCCGACCGCCATACGCGCCTGCCACTGGCCACGGAACCCGTGATGGACTACTGGATGCGCGACACATGGATGACGCTGGGCCCCGACGGCTACTACTACCTCACAGGTACTACAGCCGACCCTGAGAGGGTGTTCCCAGGACGTACCCACTGCTGGGACTGGAACGATGGCATCTACGTGTTCCGCTCGAAGGACATGAAGGAGTGGACACCGATAGGACGGGTGTGGTCGCTCGACCACGATGGCACCTGGCAGCGTGAAGCCAAGGTGTTTGGCGAGGACGAACGCTATCCTAAACGCTCGCTGAACGGCGACATTATGGACAACCGTTTCAGGGCTGTCTGGGCTCCCGAACTGCACTACCTGAAAAGTCAGAAATGCTGGTTCATCGTGGCCTGCATGAACGACTCGAAGACGGGCGGGAAAGGCTCGTTCGTACTCAGGAGCACATCGGGCGGACCCGAAGGTCCCTATGTGAACATCAAGGACAACGAGGAAGGGCCGCTGTTCGATAATATCGACGGCTCACTCTTTGAAGATGAAGACGGCACGGTCTATTTCGTAGGCCACAACCACTATATAGCCAGAATGAAAGCCGACATGTCGGGGCTGGACGAACCGCTGCGCAGGATTCAGGAGACGGCCTATAGCCCTGAACCCTACATCGAAGGGGCGTTCATCTGCAAGGAAGGGGGCCGCTATCACCTGGTGCAGGCTATATGGTCGCACCGTCTCGACGACGGCACGGCCACCTACTGCCCCGCAGTAGATGACAACCGCACCCGCTACAGCTATGACTGCATCATCGCATCGGCCGACAATATCTACGGACCCTATTCCCCGCGCTATAACGCCATCACCGGCGGTGGGCATAACAACCTGTTCCGCGACAAGCAGGGGCAGTGGTGGGCTACCATCTTCTTCAATCCACGAGGCGCTCAGGCCAAGGAGTACAAGCAGACATGCCGACCCGGCATCGTACCTATGAAGTTCAGGAAGGGACGCTTCGCCATCGACTATAAGAGAGTAACAAAAAAAACACAATAATATGAAGACAAACAAATGTTTTACCGCTGTAGTGCTGACAGCACTTATGGCCACAGGCATCCAGGCCCAGAACCATAGTGTGACCATCACCACGGCAAAGGCAAAGAAGGTGTCGCGCATGATCTATGGCTGGCACTACGAAGAGATAGGAAATATCGGCGAGGGCGGACTCTATGCCGAGATGGTACGCAACCGTGGTTTCGAGGAAGCCAATCTCCCTGGGGGACTTGTCATCGAGAACGGACAGTATAAGGACGTGCCCAATCCCGGGCACCCCAACAAGCGCGTCTATCAGATAGACCCGCTGGTGGGATGGGTCACCACACCGCTGTCCAACAGTCCCATACGCATCACCTGCACCGACCGACACCCGCTGAACGACCAGAACCCGCACTCGATGGCTGTCAATGTCATCAGCAACGACCTGGGGCGTGCCGCCATCCACAACCGGGGCTACAACGGCATGGCCTTCAAGCAGGGCGTGGCCTGCCGCCTGTCGTTCTATGCCCGTACCGAGGGCTACGAGGGTACCGTCGCCTTCCGACTCTCCGACGAGGATGGACGGGCCGTGTCGGAAGCCAAGTCGTTCACCATCGGGAAAGGACAATGGACGAAATACGATTGTGAACTCGTGCCGACAAAGAATATTGCTGCCGGCATGCTCACCATCATCCCCTCGCAACGCGGACGCTTCCAGTTAGACATGGTGTCGATGTTCCCGTCGGACACCTACGACGGCGGACGCTCGGTGTTCCGTGCCGACGTGCTGCAGAACCTCATCGACTACCGTCCCCACTTCCTGCGGTTCCCTGGCGGTTGCATCGTGCATGGCGTGAACGAGGAGACGATGTACCACTGGAAGAAGACCATCGGCGACATAGCCCAGAGGCCAGGACAGTGGTGCAAGTGGGAGCCTCACTACCGTACCGACGGACTGGGCTACCATGAGTTCTATGAGCTGTGCGAATACATGGGCTGCGATGCCATGTATGTCACCCCGACGGGCATGGCCTGCACGGAATGGGTACACCGCGACGACCAGCGGAATTTCTTCCACAAGGAGACCGACGTAAACTATTACATCAACGACCTGCTCGACGCCATAGAATACGCCATAGGCCCAACCGATAGCCGCTGGGGGGCCGAACGTGCCAAGAACGGACATCCGGCACCTTTCCCTCTGAAATATATCGAGATAGGCAACGAAGACTTCGGTCCTGTCTATTACGAGAAGTACCACCAGATATACTCAGCCGTGAAGCAGCGCTACCCACAGCTGCGCTTCATCGCCAACAGTCCTTTGGGTACTGAGGGTGAGAAAGAGCGCTTCATGGACGAGTTTATCGACAAGAGCGAGCTGGAAATCTACGACGAGCACTACTACAAGGACATCCCCTGGGCCGTGCAGAACTTCCATAAGTACGACGTTTACAAGCGGCAGGGCATCGATATCTTCATCGGCGAGCTGGGCATACAGAGCAACGGCGTTGGCGGACCGTCGGGCCGTTATCCTGGCAGCATTCTGGCCGAGGGTATCTTCAAGATGGGATTGGAGCGCAATGGCGACCTGAACCCCATTATGGCCGACCGACCTCTGATGCGTAACTGGGAATCCATAGACCGCAACGACATGCAGCCGCTGATACTCAACAGCAGCACGGTGAGCGCACGCACGTTCAACTACTATCTGTGCAAGATGATGCGCGACAATCCTGTGGATCAGGTATTCGACGTGGCCAACAGCGAAGGCGAGCAGACGCTCTTCGTCACCGCAGGACGTGACCTGCAGCGCAAGCAGATGGTGGTGAAGATCATCAATCTGAGCGAACAGCCTCAGGCCTTTGAACTGAAAACCGACAAGAACTTCAAGAATCGTCAGACGGAAGTTCTGACCCTCACTGCCACACCCGAACAGCGGGTGACACCGCTGAAGCCCCATGCTGTCAGCACAGTCACTACGACAACTACTGTCAGCAAGGGTGATAAGATTACCCTGCCCGGCAACGCATTCGTCATCTACAGAATAAGCCTATGAGAAAGAACACCACAACGGTGCTGGCGGCACTCGCGGCAGCAGTGCCCGCACTGGCACAGCAGGAGAAGCCCAACGTCATCGTCATCGTGGCCGACGACCTGGGATGGGGCGACGTCAGCGCCTACGGCAACACGACTATCCATACGCCCAACATCGACCGGCTGGCTCACGAAGGGGTGTGCCTGAGCGACGGTCACGCCACGTCGGCAACGTCTACACCGTCGCGCTACGGACTGTTTACCGGCATGTACCCCTGGAAAAACGCGAATGCAAAGATTCTGCCTGGCGATGCGCCGCTGATCATCTCGCCCCAGCAGTTCACCATGCCCCGCATGTTCCAGCAGGCAGGCTATGCCACGGCAGCCGTGGGCAAATGGCACCTCGGCATGGGCATCGGCAAGATTGACTGGAACAGCCACATAGCCCCGGGGGCACGCGAGATAGGTTTTGACTACTCGTGCATCATCGCTGCCACCGTCGATCGTGTGCCGACGGTCTATGTGGAGAACGGCGACGTGGTGGGACGCGATGCCAACGACCCTATCTACGTGGACTACGACACGCCTTTCCCTGGCGAACCCACGGCGCTGACCAACCCCGAGCTGGTGAAGATGCAGTGGAGCCACGGTCACCAGAATACCGTCGTCAACGGCATCCCCCGCATCGGCTATATGAAAGGGGGCGAGCGGGCACGGTGGAAGGACGACGAGATGGCCCAGTATTTCCTTGACCGTTCCTGCTGGTTCATTGACTCGGTAAGCAGACTGAACGAGCCCTTCTTCCTCTACTACGGCCTGCACCAGCCTCATGTGCCCCGCACGGCTGATCCACGCTTTGCAGGCTCCACGCAACTCGGTCCCCGAGGCGACGTGGTGGTCGAGGCCGACTGGTGCGTGGGACAGATTATCAAGAAGCTGGAAGAGAGCCATTTGCTGGATAACACGCTCATCGTCTTCACCTCCGACAACGGACCGGTGCTCGACGACGGCTATGAGGACGGCTCGCGCGATACCCGTTTCATGCACGACCCCAACGGCTCGCTGCGAGGGGGCAAGTACAGCCTCTTCGATGCCGGCACACGCGTTCCTTTCTTCGTCTATTGGAAAGGGCACACACGTCATGTCAACAGTCCGGTGCTCGTCTCACAGCAGGACCTGCTGGCATCGTTCGGACGGCTTATCAACCAGCCCGTCCCCGACTCGCTCGACTCGAAGGACATGCTCGACACCTTCCTCGGACAGCGCATGAAGCACCGCGACGACCTCGTGGTGGAAGCCAGCGGACGACTGGCCTACCGCTGGCGTCAGTATGCACTGGTGCCGCCCTATCGTGGCCCTGAGACCAACGAGACAGGCAACGAGCTGGGTGTGGTCAGCGACTGGGCCCTCTACGACCTGCAGACCGACCCCACGCAGCATACTGACCTTGCACGCAGGAAGCCTGCCCTGCTACGGCGGTTGAAGAAGAAATTCCTCAGTCAAGTCAGCGGCTACTACAACCCCGAGCGCGAACAGGAAACATTGAAATAAAACATATTTTAAAAAACAACATTAGTTATGAAAAAAATGATTCTTTTAGTGGGGGCCATGATGGCCTCGCTGGGTATGACGGCTCAGACATCGCCTTATACCGGTACAACGCCTCAGGAGGGTGTGTTCTATCTCTACAACGTGCAGAGCGGACTATGGCTGCAGAACAACGACAGCAAGTGCAACTTCTTCCAGCCCTTAGGCAACCTGGGCACACGCGGCCTTGATATTAATATGGTGGCCAGCGGCGAAGGTTACTTCCTGGGCGGCGGCTTTGGAAGAAACTCCCTGAACTCCGAGCCCCAAACCTATTTCGACAGTGAAAAGGCAGCTAACAGAGTATGGATATTCGAAGCTGGCGATGCCTCCGTTTCTAATGGCTACACCATCCACTGTGGCAGCACTTATCTGAGGGCCGTGAAATATGCGCATAGCTATTCAGCCAACAATCTTTTCACACAACCTTTAGACAACGGGCAGCGCTTCTATCTGGAGCTTCCCACTAACTCAAACATCAGCACACCGACGCTGCTGAACACATGGCAGATAGTCAGCAAGGAGGAACGACTGGCAAAGATGGTGGCCGATGCTTCAAGAACCACACCACAGGATGCCTCCTGGCTGGTGCCTAATGCCGATTTTGCCAAAAACAACGAGCGCGCTACTCTGTGGACCAATGACGGATTCACGCTCAAAGGTGAGGCTGACGGCAACTGGCGTATGGGCAACAGCATCATGCAGAACTCTACTCCCAGTCAAGGCATTCCCGATGGAAAAGAACTCTCCATCCAACTCACCGGTCTGCCCAACGGCATCTACCACTTCAACCTCCAGGGCTTCTATCTCGGTGGATTCTACGATGCAGTGGCTGATTTAATAAAAAATGGTTCCAATGAGCAGCGTGTCTTCTATTTTGCCAACAATGAGAGGAAAGCCCTCATGTCGCCCTTCGACGAGCCCATGTGCCAGGGTCATACCTCTGGCGACGGCACCTATCCGCTAACTGTCCAGAAGACGTATGATATAGGAGAATACACCTTTATGAACCATGGCTCTGACGTGCTGGCATCGGTGGTGGTCAACCGCTATTGTGGCTATGTGAACGAGGAAATCGAGGTCGTGGTGACCGACGGCACTCTGAAGCTCGGCATCATCAAGGAAGGCGATGCCGTGGCCAACGAGTGGACAGTGGTCGACAACTTCCACCTCACCTATCTGGGCACCGACCAGACCATCGACGAGAACATGACCTGCAGCGTGGCACCTGCCAGCGATATCACCGTGAAACTGAACCGCACACTGTCGGCCGACTACTGGAACACGTTCTGCGTGCCCTTCTCGATGACGGCCACACAGGTGACTAAAGCCTTCGGCAGCGATACCAAGATCACGAAGCTGAAGAGTGTTGAGGGCGACGTGATGTATTTCGAGGAGGCAACCACCATCGAGGCTGGCATGCCCTGTCTCATCAAGCCTGCCACGACCACTGGTCCTGACATCATCCTCAGTGGCATCACCATGACCGACACCGAGGCGCAGAGCGTAGGTAACGGCAGCTATAAGTTCACGGGCACCTACAGCCCCGTTGAACTGAAGACCGACGGCACCAACCTCTTCCTGCAGACCAATGGCAACCTGGCCTCTCCTGCCGATGCCACCAAGACCATGAAGGGCATGCGCGCCTACTTCCAGGTGCCTGCAGGTGCTGCTGCCCGCATCGTCTTCGACGACGGTACGACGACGGGCATCAACCTCGTTGCTCCCGCTCCCCGAACAGCGGAAGCATCCTATACCCTCGACGGACGCAAGACCGGCAATGCCAAGGGCATCGTCGTCAGCCAGGGCAAGAAGTATATCAGAAAGTAATCATGGAAGGAGGACATTATGAAAAAACAATATCAGAAACCGCAAATCGCGATTGATTTGTTGCAGTCAGAACCCCTGATGGGCCTCTCGGCAAGGGGACGCACCGTCACCTTCGACACGCCCGAAACCAACGGCGATGCCAGCAATGCCGCCTCACGCACCTACAGCGTCTGGGACGATGACGAAGTTTGATGAATAAGCATAGTTTAAAAGTTATTTAGTTAGTAGTTGATTTTATTTCAAATGCTGCGGTAAGTCTTGCCTATGTACTTACCGCAGCTCTGTTTGATGAATGTCAGGAAAAAAAACGGTAAATAATGAGGATAGTAACGTTTTTTAGTACAAAAATGACAGGGAGGCAGAAAAGAATTTCGTATCTTTGCCGCACTGAATGATAACACGAACTTAAAACAGCCATAGAAATTGATATGAACACCGTGAAGAAACTATTACTCCTCGCTATGCTGTGCACCACACAGACAACGGTGCAGACCGTAGCACAGAACCGCACCCAAGCCCTCGACGACAATGCCTGGGGCACGTCACAATGGCTGTCGGCAAGAGACGCTCAGGTCGTGACCGGACAGATCAACGACCATGAGAACGGACGGGCCGCCGACGGTGCCAGCTGGTTTACGACGACGGTCACCAACGATGCCCGTGTGAAGAAGGCCACGTGGATGACCACGGCACTGGGCACCTACGAACTGTATGTCAACGGACGTATGGTGGGCGACGAGGTGCTGAAGCCTGGCTTCACCCATCCGCTGAAGACACGCCGCTCGTTCACCTACGACATCACGCCGCTGCTGAAACGCAAGGCGGGACAGCAGAACCAGCTGGCCGCACAGGTGACGCCGGGCTGGTGGGCCGACAAGATAGTGACGCCCTGGGGACACGACGGCATGCTGGGCAAGAAGTGTGCCTTCCGCTGTGTGCTGCGACTGGAGTATGCCGACGGCACGACCAGGGACTACGTCACCAACCCTGACCTCTGGCAGGCAGGCACGGCGGGACCCGTCACCCATGCCGCCATCTTCGACGGTGAGGCCTACGACGCCCGTCAGCCGCTGGGATTCCTGACGCCCGAGAAGCTGAGCCGACCCGAAGTGAACACGGAGTTCCAGGGTGACATTCTGCCCAGCGACGGCGCCGAGGTCTACCAGCGCGAGGACCTGGCACTCAGTCCTGTCAGGGCTTATATTTATAATAAGGTGGAGAACGCCAGCGACGAGGCCTACGGACGGGTGGTCATTGACCGCGAATACCGGGCGGGACAGACGATAGAGCTGGACCGCGGTGAGACACTGGTCGTAGACTTCGGACAGAACTGCGCAGCTGTACCTCACTTCTCGTTCAGAGGCGATAACGGCACGGTGCTCACCTGCTTGCCTGGCGAACTGCTCAACGACGGCAACGGTGCCCGCAGCCGTGGCATGGACGGACCGGAGGGCAGTGTTCACCGCGACAACCTGCGCATACCGAAGACAGGCATGCGACTGGACTACACCTTTGCAGGCAATCGTCAGGGCGAGACCTTCACCCCTCGCTCCACCTTCTTCGGCTACCGTTTCCTCGCCATCACGGCCACGGCACCCGTCACCATCCGCAGCATTCGGTCGGTGCCTGTCACGTCGATAGCCAAGGATATGGAGACTGGGCATATCACCACCGGCCATGAGCTGGTGAACAGGCTCATAGAGAACACTATTTGGGGACAACGCTCCAACTACCTCTCCGTGCCCACCGACTGTCCGCAGCGCAACGAACGACTGGGATGGACGGCCGACACACAGGTATTTACCGAGACGGGCACCTACTTCGCCGACACGCGCCGGTTCTTCCATAAATGGATGCGCGACATGCGCGACACGCAGAGCCCCCAGGGCGGTTTCCCGGGCGTGGCTCCCCTGGGACAGTACGGCAACGAGATGTGCCGACTGGGCTGGACCGATGCAGGCATCATCGTGCCCTGGACGGTGTGGAAGCAGTTTGCCGACACGGAGATTATCGACGAGAACTGGCAGGCCATGGAGAAGTTCATCCAGCATGTGGCTGCCGTCAAATACGACCACGAGGCACTGAGCAGCGAGAACGGCAACTACCAATGGGCCGACTGGCTGAGTTACGAACCGCTGGAGAGCTGCGGCGGCGGGGCCTTCAAGGACGGCAAGCCCTTGCCCGATGCCATCAGCTACTGGAACTACCTCAGTGCCTGCTACTGGGCCATGGATGCCGAGATGATGGCCGACATGGCTGAGGCCACAGGACGCTATGCCAACGGCTACCGCAACATGGCTGACGAGGCAAAAGACTATCTGAAGACCACCTTCTTCACGGCCGACGGCCTGTTTACGAACGACATCCTCAACACCATGCAGACGCCCGCGCTCTTCGCCCTGAAACTACAACTGGTCAGCAGCGACGCCCGTGAGCGGATGATCAGCCGGCTGCGCCAGAACTTTGCTGACCACGGCGGCTGTCTGCAGACAGGTTTCCTCGGCACCTCGATACTGATGCAGACACTGACAGACGTGGGGCTGACCGACGTGGCCTACGACCTGCTCTTCCAGCGTAAGAACCCCTCATGGCTCTACTCCGTAGACCAGGGGGCCACCACCATCTGGGAACGGTGGAACAGCTACATGGCCGACCGCGGCATGGGTCCGCAGGGCATGAACTCGTTCAACCACTATGCCTACGGCTGCGTGTGCCAGTGGCTGTGGCAGACGGCAGCAGGCATCAATGCCGACCCGCGTCAGCCTGGCTTCCGACATATCATCCTGCGTCCCGTGCCCGACCGCCGACTGGGTCATCTGACGGCCGAATACCGATCGCCGGCAGGCACCATCAAGAGCAGTTGGCGCTACGACGGCGACCGCTGCACGTGGCACTTCACCATTCCCCGTGGCGCCACCGCCACCGTCTGGTTGCCCGGCAAGAGCGAGCCGAAGGAGTATGGGAGCGGAAGCTATCGTGTAGAAATGTGATTGTCTATGCTCCGCAGGTACTCCCCTCCCATACCCCAAATTTCTTCACTTCTCACATAGAGAAAGCGCCTCATCGAACTCCTGCCGGCTGACCTCACAGATGCTCTCCACGTAGGCCATGGCACGTACCAACTGGTACAGGGTGTCGCGGTCGGTCGGCGCGACGGGTTTCATGGAGTCGAAGCCGGGCAGTGCCCTGGCCATGCGCGAGACGACGGTACGGGTGTAGGCACAGGCAGTGTGGTCGGGGCACCAGCGGTGAATGATGGCGGGTACGGTGTCGTAGCCCTTGCTGATGTAGCTGCGCAGCAGCAGGATGGCAGCTCTGAGTCCGTAGGCCATGGTGGTGAATTCCTCGAAGACCTTGTCCTTCTTCTTCGTCGGGTCGGCAATCTTGCCTACCCACTGTGACTTGCTGACGATGATGTTCAGCGGATTATTGTTGCGCACGCCGCGGGTAGACTTTGAAGTTTGAACTTTGAAGTTTGAAGTTTGAAGTTTGATGTTTTCCATTTATTTAATTTTTACATTATTACATTATTTAATTTTTACATTAAGAAAAAAGCCTCTTTTGGAGGCTTTTTCCAATCAACAGATGCACGATGTGACACCTAAGCTCGTTGCAATGGCCGAGAGAATGGCCAGAAGCGTCTGAACGACGAATTTCCAAGTGTTGTTTTTCATGGTAATCAGATTTTTTTAAGGTTCAACTAAAGATGGGGTTAAGGATTCTCGATCGTGGTGTCGTCGCCGGCAGAGCCGCCCTGGGCCGTCTTGCCAAACTCGGTCTGATACTCTACCACGCGGCAGTTGTCGGTCAGGTCCTTCACGCGGCGGCCTTCGGGGGTCATGCGGGTGGTGGGCTGGAACAGCACGCGGACGCTCTTCACGTTCTTGGCCGTGAACTTATCCTCGCTCTCGGCCCCCTCGGTGCTCAGGCCCATCTTGAAGGCCCCCAGGTAGGGGATGACGACGCGCTTAGAGTCCTGCAGCAGGTCGCGCATGGTGGGACCCAGTTCGCTGAGCACGGCCAGGATATCGGCGCGCTTCACGGTGCAGTTGTCCTGCATCTTGGTAGCCATCTCCTCGATGCCCACGCTCTCACGGATGACGGCACGTGCGTACCACTTGCCAAAGGCATTCGACTTCTTGTTCTGATTCTGATACTTTCTGTAGTTCAACATCATAATTCAGTTTCCTTTCTCACTGTGTGTGTTTTAAATGGTTAATACTTTTGTTTCGAGGAACGAGGAGTGAGTAAGGAGGAACGAGGTCAGACAGCTCCGCGGTAGCCGAATTCTTCACTCTTCACTTTTCACTCTTCACTTTCTTCACTGCAAAGGTACAGCTTTTTTCCGACCTGGGCAAACGTCATCGGGGGATAGATGTGGGGATGATTTTTATTCGTGTTGACAGATGAGATCGCCGGACATATAAAAACCGCCGAGGCTCTCATCGGTAGAGAATCTCGGCGGATATTTTTCTGTTTCTAAGTGGTTTATCAGTTCTCTATCAGTTCCAAGCCTTGTGAACGATAGAAAGGAAACTTGTCATCGTCGCTGATGAGGGGGATGCCGTTGCAAAGGGCATGTGAGATGATGATGTGGTCGCTGGGGTCGTAATGCTCCTGTGCTTCGTTGATTTCGAGGCGGGCATAGCGGTCATAGTGCTCTTTGTGGAGGTAGAGAATCTGGAACTGGGCTTCCTCCTCGACAGCCCTTATCATGTCAGACGGAGTCTTCCACCATCTGCGGATGTGCGGCTTGCTGTTCCACAACAGCACAAACTCACGCAGAGACTCGGCACTGAGGTAAATCTGGTTCTCGTAGTCCTCAAGGATAGCAATCACGTCGCGCGATAGGTTCTCACGCTCTTTGAGGTACCAGATGAAGATATGAGTGTCAATAAGATACCGCATACCTCGGCTTCGAATTGAGGTTGGTTACCATTCTTACGGCATCGTCTAAGATTGCCTTTTCCTCTTCAGTCAGCGGCCCCCAACCCTTCTGGGCATCAAGCCACTCCAGCCGTTCCGTCCTGTTTTTGAACTTCTTTTCTTCCATAATCCTAACAATTAATCAGTTTCACGGGTGCAAAGATAGGTGTTATTTCCAATTAATCCAAGTAATTTTGATATTTTTTGCCGAAAAAGCAAGAAAAAAAAATCTTTAGGGTTAGATTAGGTGAAAACGAGCGTGGATGACTCGATTCAGTGACATTGTTGCCATTGGATAAAATCTACATCCAGCCTGTTTCAGACCCTGCAGCAGGCTGGATTGGAACTTGAGGGAGGCTGGATCAGGGGCTGAGGGAGGCTGGATCAGGGGCTGAGGGAGGCTGGATTGGGTTTTCAAACAGGCTCCGTCAGGGTCTAATATTGGCTCCGTCAGGGTCTGAAGGAGGCTGTTTCGCCGCCGGCTACAAGGCGGAGGAAGGGCTGAGAGTGGGGGTGGTGCTGCTTCTGCCAGAGGTAGCGGTCGAGGAAGGGCAGGCACTTCAGTCCCTTGCGGCGGCGGGCGCGGCAGGCCACCTCATAGGGGTTGTGGGGCACGGGGGTGTGGAGCACGGCGCAGGCACGGCTGACTATCTGGCGGAAGGAGAGGCAGTTGCCCTCGTCGTCGCGCAGGGTGTAGGTGAGGTAGGCGGTGTAGAGGGCTTCCATCAGGTCGATGGCGGTGCCGGTCCAGTGCAGGTGCTCGTCGGCACTGCTGCTGAGTATGACGGCGGCTACCTCGGCGGCCAGCAGGCGCTCGGCGTCGCGGCTGGTCAGTGTTTCGGGGCTTGTAGGGATGGTTTTGTTGGTCATAGTGGTGATGATGTTACATTGAAAATGATAAAGTTACAGACCCCACCCCTACCCCTCCCCTTGAAGGGAGGGGAGTGGCTGTCGCGCTCAGTGAAGGGAGGGGAGCAGCTGTCGTGCTTATTGGAGGGGCTGTCGCGCTCAGTGAAGGGAGGGGAGCAGCTGTCGTGCTTATTGGAGGGGCTGTCGCGCTCAGTGAAGGGAGGGGAGCAACTGTCGTGCTTATTGGAGTGGCTGTCGCGCTCAGAGCGCGCATGGGTTTCCGTAGGAACTCCCCTCCCTTCAAGGGGAGGGGCAGGGGTGGGGTCTGTAAATTTATCATTTTCATAGCTTAATGATTACTTCATAAGTTGTTTACTGTTGGACAGTGGACAGTAGGACAGTAGTTTTTTGAAAATTTTATTGCGTACGTACACATACGCGTACACACGTATGTACGCAGGAAGGATTTTTACGTAATCTACTGTCCTACTGTCCTACCGTCCACTCTCGGTATGTGCCTCGCTGGCCATTTGACGCTGTATCTGCTGCATCTCCTCGGCACTGCGACATTCGACGATGTAACCTCGATGGCCACCCGACTTGACTTGCTGGAAGCCCAGTTCACAGAAAGCACGTCCCAGATAAACCGCTGACAGTTTCTGTGAGATGTTGCTGCTGACTATCTGCATGGCACGTGCCACGCTCATGAACACGCCGCCTTCTACTCCCACCGGTTGGCGGAAGTATAGATTCACCAGCTCCTTCTCCAGCCGAGGTGTCTCGAACTGACGGTTGTGCTCCGTGAGGCGTTCCATCTCCTGTCGGGTGAACCAGTAGCGGTAGCCCTGGCAGTAAAGGGCGTAGGCCTGGCTGTAGATGCCCTCGTAGTTGAGGGGGTGCGACTGCGGGGGGTCGATGGACTGCACCTCGAAGGGCAGCCAGCGGCGGTTGCCCGTGGGGTCAGAGAGGAACTGCACGCTGTTGCCCGTGCCGCAGAAGGATGCTACGTGCTGCCGGTGCTCGGTGTAGCGGTCGTAGGGCCGGCGCTCGTCGACGGAGGGCATGGTGACGGCGGCCTTCAGCTGGTTGAGCTCCGAGGGGCGCATGGTCTCCAGCTCCTCGTAGCACACGAGTCCATAGTCTGAGAGCACCAGCAGGTCGTCCTTGGTCATGCGGCTCGAGTTGGTCTTCACGCGGAAGTACTGCTGCAGCTGCGGGGGCAGCAGGCGGCTGAACCAGGTGGTCTTGTAGGACCCCTGCTCGCCGATGAGCACCAGTATGACGTTGTTGACCACGTCGGGGTCTACCCATCCGGCCACCATGCCCACGAGCCACTTCTTCAGGTAGTCGGCAAAGAGTGCCTGCTCCTCGGTCTCGCCCTTCACGGTGACCGACACCGACATGGCCAGTATGTAGTCCTGGCCGTCCCAGTGGGGCAGGTGCTCGAGGTAGTAGCGGAAGGGGTGGTAGCAGGGTGTGTAGTTGGACTCTATGACGTTGTATATGTCGGGTTTCTTCACCTTCTTGGTCTTCGAGAGCAGTCGCCACAGCTCGTTGACGATGTGGTCGGTGAGGGGCACCCAGTCGGTGGTCATCCCTGCCGCGCCGTCGTGCTGGAAATAGTCGCTCTCGGGTATGCGGCACTCCACGCGTCCCGTCACCACATTGCGGCGCAGCAGGATGTGGTCGTCCAGAAATCGCTCAATGTCGTCTACTGTGGCCCAGTACTCGCGCCAGTTCTCCTTTTTCTCCTTGATTTCTTTTTTCTCTTTTTGCTTATCCATAACTTTGCACTCGTTTTTGTTGTGAAATGATTTTGGGTGCAAAATTAGTGGTTTTTTGAGATATCAGTCCGTTACGTTTCGCCTACGCGTAGGTGTTACGGTTGGTCGGTTTTCACCTTCCATTCAGGCAGCATTTTCTTCAGTTCGCTGATGAAAGCACCTGCTTTCACCATGTCCAAGCCTTTGTTATAGTCGCTGCGCATGTTGTCGAGATCCCAGTATTCTCCGAATGTCTTCCATTTGGGCCTGATGCCCAGACATGCAGCCAGGGCATTGGCCAGTATGGCCGACTCGGTACGCGAGAGCAGCGTCATGTACTCGTCGTCCAGATAGCCCGCCTGCCTGGCGCGCTCCAACAGCTCCTTGGCCTTGGGCGTGGTCAGCTCCGCGGGCACCTTGCCGCCCTCACTGCGTGCATGGCGGTGGCGTCCGGCATGCTCTGCCTCGTAGATATGCGCCAATGCGGCCTTGTAGGCTTCGTGCACGTCGTCATAGAATATCATGTCGCCGGCCAGCCGGTCTACATGCTCCCTGGCTGCCTGGTAGTCACCGCGGGCCAGGTAGAACGCAGCTGCATCCTCCATCACTCGGTAGGCGATGGATGGCCCCCTTGTCGGGGCTTGCTCGTATGTCTTGCTGCTGCGCCATAGCTATAGGTAATTGTGGGGGTAGTGGTTATGTTAGTGTACAATGGTGTCTGATTACACTCTTTTTCTCGGAGGCGGGTAGACATCGCTACTGCTGCTGACGTCACACCGGTTGTCGCCCTGCCTTTCGGTACAGAGCGATCTACGACCGTAATCCTGGGTGTCATTGTCAGCATCATAATCTTTTTACCTTTCTAATATATATAATTGGACATAACCTGATATCGCGTGCAAAGTTACTACATATTTCCCGAATAACAATACATTATCCCATAATTTTTTTTCATACCCCCCCTATTATTGCACATATACTAAAAAGTGTGAAGATTTTGCACTATTTCCTTGGCAGTCACAATTATTATTTGTAACTTTGCACGCAGTAAGTAATAATAACTAAAAACGAAGTTTACTGTATGAAACGGACTTTGACCATCTGTGCATTCCTGCACTTGTACATCTTTACATTCTGTGCACTGGCACAGGACGTGTTCCTCAAAGGTAACATCGTGAAGGTGACCACACAGCTGCAGGCACAGGGTAATAACATCTATCAGGGAGAGGTGACGCTCGACGACTCGAACGTGTTCCTCTTCAGCGACAAGTATGTCTACTTCGAGTGCCCGGAACAGAGCTACAAGTCAGCCAACATCCGCATCAACGGCGGCAAGTACACCGCCACGTTCAACCTCTCGACAAAAGCATGGTCGTTTGAGGCACCCACGGACGACAACCGCATATCGGCCTTCGGATCGAGCGTCTGCAACGGACAGGGGGCTACGGGCAACAAAGGCTACGCCTACCTCTATGGCGAACAGCTGAAGGAACGTCTGACGAAGGGCGAGTCGGAGAATGCCTTCTACGTCTCGGGTATCAGCATCGGCGGTAACACCACGCAGGCGCTGCTCAACCGCTATGATGACATGACGCGCGACCATGCGAAATATGTCATCATCGGACTGTCGATGGGTAACGAGGGCATTCACGAATCGTCGAACAAGCAGCAGACGCTGAACCAGTTCTCGACGAACTTGCAGAGAATCATTTCGAAGATCAAGGCCGACGGCAAGGTGCCCGTGGTGATGAACAACTACACGCGCGGCGACTTCACCCTGGACGACTATAGCTACATCAAGCAGATGAACCTGCTGATACACGAATGGAACGTGTCGTCGTTCAACACGCTGGGTGCCATCGACAACGGTGCCGGACACTGGGCCGACGGCTACCAGCAGGATAATGCCCACCCTACGACCAACGGCCACAAGGAGTTTTTCTATGCCATGACGCCATCACTTTTTGATGCCATCAAGAGTGGCAAGGCACAGCCCGTGCGCGACCGCAACAAGTCGATGGTGCTGAGCGACGGCAACACCATCCGGTTCAGCGGTGAGGGTACCGTCCACCCGTTTACCGTCACGCTGCGTGTCAAAGGTAACGCCGAGGGACGCCTCTTGACCGGATACTTCTCGGCAGGCAGTCGCACACTGAACATTGCTGTCACGGCCGACGGACACGTGGTGTACACGAACGCCACGAACAAGACGCTGACCAGCGAGAACACCATCGACGACTCGCAGTGGCACTACATCACGCTGACTCACTACTACGCCCAGGGTCGCACGCTGCTCTATGTTGATGGTCAACCGGCCGTCGACACCGATTCGAAAGGCGAATTGAGGGAACGCATATCACCACTGAGCCGCTACGTCGTGGGCGACGAGACAACGTCTGTCAGCCGTGAGTTCAGCGAACTGATGTTCTGGCGCGCCGGCATGTGCCCGGAGGAGATTGCTGCCGTGGAGCAGGGTAAGATGCTGAAGTCGAGCCTGGAGCTGTATGTTCCTCTGGCCGGCAGCACCGCCCTGGTCAACAAGGCTATGAGCTTGAACGAGGTAGAGTATGTAGAGGCCGAGACGCAGGGCATAGGAAGCCTGAACCACGGTACATACCTTCCTTCCGCCAGGTACGACAACCGCACCTATGACCTGTCGGGCCGCCTGGCTAAGGCCGGACGCCGTCAGCTGGTCATCAGGAATGGACTTTTGGTAATGGACAAATGAGAATGGATAATGGATAATTGATAATTGTTTATCATTTCCGGCATACTATCAGTATGCGTGTACCGTCGGTCTGGGTGGTGGCGAAGATGTAGGTCTCGCCACCATCTTTCAGTTTCAGGCGTCGGCGCAGTTCGGCTACGCTGAGTGGGAAATTGCGGGTGGCAATGTTGGCCTGTGTCAGTGAGCCGAGGGCGCGTTTCAGGTCGCGCTTGTTCATAGTCGTGACGGCCGTGATGCGGAAGATGCGCCCCGGGAAGTCAGCGATGAGACGGGGCGCGAGAAACAGGTGGCTGTTAGGCGCGATGTGCGCCACGCCATAATGCGCAGCAAGCTGCGCAAAGCACCCCGCCTTCATGATGGAGGCATTAGGCTCGTAGAGGTAGGGGGTAATAGGGCCTATGGGGCTTATAGGGCCAATATGGCTTATAGGGCCAATATGGCTCATAGGGCCAATATGGCTCATAGGGCCAATATGGCTCATAGGGCTCATAGGGCTCATAGGGCTTAGATCCCCCATGGGGCAGAAGTGCTGGTCGTCGTTCTGGCAGTGGAGGGCCAGGGGGGCACCTTCGGCAGAGAGCACCAGGAGCAGCTCCTTGCACTCGTTGGCCACCGAGACGATGTGCACCTCGCGCACATACTGCTCACCAAGATCGTGCACGGCCTTGCGCCAGTCGAGCATGGGCGACAGCTTCAATACGACGTAGTCGGCCTTCTGCAACAACGTCTGCCTGATGTCGAGCACGTTGGGCGTGCAGTCGGCTATGCCGTAGGTGCGGGCGCCGTGGTCGTCGCGGCGCGCCGGGTCGAGGAAGACGACCGTGACATGGCCGCTCTGCTGCAACACGCTGATGCCGTCGGCACAGAGGGCCGTGGCATGAGGACACAGCAGGGCGATATTGGCCGAGGCTACCTGATACAGAGCGTCGTTGCGCTCTACGTAGACAGCCTCGTCGAAGGCCTCGCTCATGAAGATGAAGTCTACGCCGAAGCCGCCGGTGAGGTCGAGGAGTTTTGAAGTTTGAAGTTTGAAATTTGACGCTTCAAGGAGACGACGGCATAGCCGGGCTTTGTAGCGGGCGGTCGCCTCGCTGGAGCACTGCTCCATGGAGAGGTGTACGGGGTACTGTATGGCATCCAGCGCAGCCCACGACGGCAGTTTCTGGCGGGCGGTCTGCCGGCCCTCTATCTGCTGCAGGGCATAGGGCAGGTCGACGTCGGGGTCCTTACAACCACGAAGCGCCAACAGGCTGACGTCGTCGTCGGCATGTTGGCGCACGTAGTTGAAGGTAGCTTCGTTCATGGATGCCTCTATCTGATGACAAACTTCTTGCCGTCACGGATGTAGATGCCCTTGCGCGTAGCGCGCATCTTACGGCCCTGCAGGTCGTACACTGTGTGTTGCGACTCATTCGCAACAGTCGGCACTGCAATGCCACTGCCCGCGAGGCTCACCTTGACGCTCTTGATCTTGGCATGGCCGCTGCCGTCATCTACATGGAAGGTGACGCTCTGGGCACTGCCGCTCCAGCTATAGTCGCTGACAGTACCTGTAGAGGCATTCCAGCCCTTTGTCGTCGACTCTTTCAGTTCGAACTCCAGCCCGACGATGGTGCCCTGCGCGACGCTCACCGTCAGCTTGTTGCCGCCGTACATGCGGATATGATCGGGGCCGCAATAGCGCTGTCCGCCCGAGCCTAAGGCATAGGTCACGGTGATGCCATCCTGAGTGCCCGTCAGGTCTTCGTCATTATCTCTTGACGAGATGGTGCCCGTGGTGCTGCCGAAGAATACATTATTCAGTGCGATGGTGCCTTCGGCCGGTGTCTGCTGTCCCTGATCGTCGGTGATGGTATAGGTGGCAATGGTCTGATAGCTCTTCTCGCCGTCCTTCATGGCGATGGCCTTCAGCGTGGTGGTCTCGCTCAGCGTGATGGGCCCGTCATAGACGTGGCTACGCTCGCTGGCATCCACACCGTTGGTGGTGTAGTAGATGGTGGCGCCGGTGGTCGTTGTCGATATGCTGACGGTCACTGAGCCGGTGAAGGTGCCGCCCTCGGGCGAGAAGACAGGCTGAGCCACGTCGGTGACAGGCGTATCGCCCCCACCCTCGTAGTTAGTATAGTTGAAGGCGACGTTCTTCTTCGAACCCCAGATGTAGTCTTCCAGTCCGGGATAGTCGACGAAGGGGTTGCGGTTGCCCTGCACGTCGCTCTTGGCGATGGCGTTGTTGCGGGCACGCTCCACGTCGTCGACAGGGTCGAGCTTAGACCAGCGCACCATCATGTCGTAGGTCCACTGCGCCATGGGCTGATACTTCGTGCCGCCGAAGGCACCGCTCCAGCTCGCAGCCTCGTTCTCATAGCACGTAGCCATGTAGAAGTAGATGCGGGCAATGTCGCCCTTCACCTCGTCGTTAGGCTCGAAGACGGTGCCGCTGTAGCCGGCCGTCTTGCAGGAGCCCAGCTTGCAGTAGCCGTTGTTCGACGTATAGGTAGCATTGCCCACCTCGCCGAAGGGGTAGTTGCTGCGGCGGTTGTTCACATAGCCGTCGGTAGGCACCACGTGCACGATGTCAGCCTTCGGGGGGCCCCAGCTCTGAGGCACGGTATGCTCACGGTTGTAGACGTCGCCCTCCTTCTGATAGCTGCCGGCCTTGTCCTTGATGTGCGTGAACTTGGTGGTGTTGGAATACCAGTCGCGCACATAGCCGTCGGCACGGGTGTCGGTCTTCTTGTAAAGCTCCAGCAGCTCGTCGTAGCTGGGCGAATGTGTCTTCTTGGAGATGATGGTGAAGAGCTTGGTCTTCAGTGCCTGTCCTGACAGTCCGTTGGCTGCCTGATAGTAGGTGCCCGAGCCGTTAGGTCCCTGGGCGAATGTCGGCAACAGGCCGAAAATGAGTAGTGACAAATAGGTTTTAAGTCGTTTCATATAGCTGATAGTTTTATATAGTTATCGGATGATGATCTTGCGCCCGCCCCGGATGTAGATGCCAGGACGCAGGGGGCTGCCCTCCATGATGCGGCGGCCCTGCAGGTCGTAGGTCGCCGCGCGTACTGTGTGTTGCGATTCTGTCGCAACATACTCCACGGCGGTAGGCATGCCACTGAGCGTGATGTCGACGCTGGCGAGCTGGACGTTGCCGTTGCCATCGGTGACGGTGAACTGCACTTCGTTGCTGTGGCCCGTCCAATGGTAGCCGTCCACGGTGCCGTTGGTGGCAAAGAACTCCTTATGGTTGTCGTTCCTCAGCACGTTGAAGTCCATGGACAGGAACTCGCCGTCGCTGATGGTGAAGGTCAGCTCGTTGTACTTATAGAGGCGTATCTGCTGGTTGTTGCAGAACATGCTCTGCCCCGAAGAGCCCTTGGCATAGGTGACGGTGATGCCACCCTTCTGCCCCTTCATCTGGGTGACGCCGCCCGAAGGACGCTGCCCCGTCCAGTCTACGCCGAAGAACTCGTTGTTGAGCAGGATGGTGCCCGACGTGGAGTGCTCGTCATCGTCGTCACCGTCGTCGCTGCCGTCGCCATAGACGAAAGGCTCGTCGCGCCTGTCACCCCACACGTAGTCCTCCAGTCCGGGGTAGTCGACGTAAGGGTTGCGGTTGCCCTGCACCACAAAGACCGAGTCGTTGCGGGCCGTCTCGATGCTGTCGACGGGATCCATCGCCGCCCACCGCATCATCATGTCCATGACCCAGGGATGCAGCGGTTCGTAGGCTGTACCCTCGGCATTGAACACATTCTTGCCGGTGCCCTTGGTAAACGACCGGGCCCGGTCCTCGTAGCACGTAGCCATATAGAAATAGATGCGGGCAATGTCGCCCTTCACCTCGTCGTTAGGCTCGAAGACTGTAGTCACCTCGCGGGCGATGCTGTCGGGATAGAGCAGTCCACGGAGGGGTGCGCCCCACTTGCTGTAGCCGTTTTCCGACGTCTTCACCTGTGCCTCCTGGTCGGTCACCTCGCCAAAGGGATTGTTGTTGCGGCGGCTGTTGATGTAGCCGTCGGTAGGTATGACCATCACAATGTCGCTGTACATGGGCGGCACGCTGCCAAACCAACTCTGGCAGACGGTGTGCTCGCGGTTGTAGTTGAACCCCTCGTACTGTCCGGCCGCCATGTCAGACCCCGGCACGTAGTGCGTCACGTTGGAATAGAAGTCGCGCAGATAGCCGTCGGGGCGCGTGTCGGTCTTCACATAGCCCATCTTCAGTCCGTTGCCATAGGTCACCACATTGGGATTCTTGATGATGCTGTACATAGCCGTCTTGAGCTCAGCCCCCGACTTGCCGTTGGCCGCCTTGTAGTACTTGCCCGTACCGTTGGGCCCCTGTGCCCAAAGCGATCCGCACAACATCAAGGTCATCAGTAGTACTATGCCGTACCGCTTCTTCATACGCTCGCACCTCCTTCCTCGCCCAGCGTTCCCCGTCCGTCAGCATTGCGATGACGGTCGAAACGACGCAGAAAGTAATTGAAGGCTTCCAGTCCCAGCAACACCAGCAGCGTGGCGACGGCGGCCAGCACATACATGCCGGCACCGCAGGCCAGTCCGATGGCTGCCGTCACCCAGATACTGGCGGCAGTGGTCAGGCCGCGTACGGCATTCTTCTGGAAGATGATGGTGCCGGCACCTATGAAACCGATGCCCGACACGACCTGGGCTGCCACACGCGACACGTCGAGACGATGCTCCGCGCTGACAAGTGCCTGGCTGAAGCCATAGGCTGAGATAATCATGAACAGAGCCGAGCCAAGAGCCACCAGGAAATGCGTGCGAAATCCGGCCGCCTTGTCGCGGTATTCGCGTTCCAGTCCGACGGCTCCGCCCAGCAGTGCCGCCACCAGAATGCGCAGAATAAAGTCAAACGTCATGTTGTCCATACATACCATGCTTATCATATTCGAGTGCAAAGATAATCATTATTGGTTAAACCAACAAAAAAACGGCCACTCTTTTTTAAGAATGACCGATTTCCAGTAGGGACACCCGGGCTCGAACCGGGGACCTCTGCAATGTGACTGCAGCGCTCTAAACCAACTGGGCTATGCCCCTATCTTCGTTTTGCGGGTACAAAAGTACAAAATATTCGTGAAACAACGCACACTTTTTGAAAGATTTTTTCGTTTTTGTGCGTTTTTTTCGAAAATTACTGCATTTTTGCTTGGTTTTTCGCTCACTTTCCACTATCTTTGCAGCAAACTTCTGATATATTACTCACTAAACAAAACGACTTCCTATGGGATACATTGAGAAACATCTGATGCAGGACGAGAAGGTGGTCTCCAAGGCCAAACTTCACTGGATAGTCTACTTCGGCCCCGGCCTAGTGGCCCTGTTGGCCATCGGACTGCTGTTCATCAGCGACTTCAGCTGGCTGCTGCGCATCTGCCTGATGCTGGGCGTATGGCTGTGCGCACTCATCTGGGCTGTAGCCATCGATGGCGGCAAACAGTATGTGGTGACCACACGCCGCATCATCTTCAAGCACGGCATCATCAAGCGCTCGTCGCTCGAACTGCTGCTGCGCAAGTGCGAGGGCATCAAGGTGGAGCAGAGCATCATGGGGCGCATACTGGGCTACGGCACGGTGCTGGTGACCACAGGCGAGGCTACCAACCGCTATGACTACATACGCCATCCCGTCACCTTCAGCACCTGCATCAACCAGCAGATAGACAATCTCAAAACGACGTCATGACACAGGGCGACGCGCCCTGAGCATCAATAATGAAAAATAGGGGAAGCGACGCTTCAGGATGGCGTCGCTGTCACCTGTATCAAAGGCTTTCGAGGTACCTACATTCTCAAAATAGTGGCACTCGACGGCCTTGTTTCTTTGTATATAGGCCTTGACAGCCTCCTCGCAGGCCGACAGCTTCATCACCACCACGACATGTCCATGAGCCAGGAGCTGCGACAACTCGTCGGCATCTACATCGCCAGGAACCACCAGCAGCCGCTCGTGCTGACTGACAAGCGACAGACTGGCTGCCGAGGCTGCCGCTATGAACGACGGGATGCCCGGCACCTGCTCTACCGGCATGCCTGCCGTCAGCAGACGGTCGAGCACATAATGGATGGAGGCATAGATGCTGACGTCGCCCTCTACGGCTACGACCACACGCATGCCCAGCTGGCAGAATTGGACCACCTCCTGGTATATCTGGTCATAGACGTTCATGGCAGCCTGACGATGTCGCTCCATGGGCAGCCCATAGAGACGCTGCTTGCGCTTTTCGCACCACGGCTCTATGATGTCGGCAGCGCGCGACATGAGGTGTCCTTCAGCATTGATCGTGCCCGGCACCATGACGGCATCGGCCTCCTTGAGCAGGCGCACGGCCTTCAGCGTCAGCAACTCCGGGTCGCCTGGACCCAGGGAAAGAAATACTACGGGACTCAGTGCCGTAGCTGATTGGGTATCATTCATCGTCAAGATGTTGCAGGATTGAGCCATCGGCACCCACCGTCAGACGGACACGGCATCCCTCTACCAGGGGGAAGTTGCGCAGGCGGGCATGACCGACAGGAAAATTATAACATACAGGGATATCGTATTCACGCAGATATTCACTGAACATAGCGTACATATCATCGAAACCGTTCTCCGGGTGCTTGTACTTATTGAACTGTCCGACGACGATGCCCTTCAGACGCTGCAGGATGCCGCGAATCTCCAGCTGATGGAGCATGCGGTCTACCTTCGACATCGATTCGTCGGTGTCCTCGATGAACAGTATCAGTCCTTCGTCGGCACGCCTCAGGCAGTCATAGTCGGAACCGGCCAGGCCACACAGCACAGAGAAATTGCCCCCGACGAGTCGCCCTGTCGCCTCGCCCTGCTGGTCGAGGGGATGATGATCCACACGGTATGTGGGCAGCTGGCCTTGCAAGAGACGCTGCACAGTGACGCTGACCGTATCGCAGCCACCCATGGACGAGATGGCATGGCACATGCTGCCATGAATGCTCATCACGCCGGCAGCCACCTCGGCACTGTGCAGCGCCGTGATGTCGCTGAAGCCTATCAGCCACTTGGGATGACGGGAGAACTCGCTGAGCGGTACACGCCGCAGCACCTGCACGGCTCCGTCACCGCCCCGGGTACACATGATGCCGCGGATGGTGCTGTCGCGCAGTGCCCACAGCAGGTCGGCAGTACGCTCGTCGGCCGTGCCCGCAAAGCCATGATAGTCGTTGAGGGCATGTGCACCCACGACGGGCTGGTAGCCCCACTGTCGCAAGATGTCGCAGCCCTTAGCCACCGTCTCCTCTTCAGGCGAGCTGGAGGGCGAGATGACGGCAATGCTGTCGCCAGGCTTCAGGAACGGTGGACGTACCATCTCCGTCTGGGCATGCACGGCCGCAGCCCCGCATGCCAATAGCGTCAGCAGGCACAGCAGCCTACTGCATTCAGGCACTTTGACTCCTATATTCATAGTCTTAAAAAAAGAATTTTGCCTGCAAATATAGTAATTATTTCCGTAAAGGGAAAGGATTTTCATATTTAATTCGTACCTTTGCAGCAGAAAATACTAAAACTAATTATATACCGATAACGATGAAAAGACTATTTTTAAGCCTTGCGTTGGTATTAAGCCAACTCTCATGGAGCTTCGCGCAGACCGAAGTCACGGTCAACGAGGCTAAGAACTTGATTAAGAGCACATCGAAACGATGGACCAGCATTCACGACCCATCGGTGGTCTACGAACCTGCGACGAAACGCTACTACATCTTCGGTTCGCACAAGGCGGGAGCCTATACCACCGACATGCAGAACTGGACGCAGGCCAACCCTACGTGGTCGCTCAACAACAACAGCCAGGCCTTCGTCACGCCTGCCGTGAAGAAGGTGAAGAAAGGCGGTGCGGAGGTGGACTTCCCGCAGTTCAACGCCATGGAGTGGTCGAACGCCTATCCCGACTGGCGCGACGAAAACGGAAAACCTTGGAACATCGACGGCAACATGTGGGCTCCCGACGTCATCTGGAACGAGAAGATGCAGAAGTGGTGCATGTACTTAAGCATCAACGGCCCTATCTGGAACTCAAGCATCATCCTGCTGACCAGCGGCAACATCACGGGCCCTTACCTCTATCAAGGGCCTGTCGTCATCTCGGGTTTCAACGGGGCATCGAACACCAGTTTCAAGAACACCGACCTGGAACTGGTACTGGGCACACAGACATCGCTTCCCAGCCGATACAACGTTGGCAATGGATGGGGACGCCGCTGGCCTCACACCATCGACCCTGCAGCCTTCTACGACGAGGACGGCAAACTGTGGCTGGTCTACGGTTCGTGGAGCGGCGGCATCTGGATGCTGCAGCTGAACGAGGAGAACGGACTGCGCGACTATGACGTCACCTATCCCTCGACCAATGGCAACAGCGACGGCGTCACCAGCGACCCCTACTTCGGCAAGAAGATTGGCGGCGGCTACTATGTATCGGGCGAAGGCCCCTACATCGAGCACATCGGCAACTACTACTACCTGTTCGTCAGCTACGGCGGCTTCGCTCCAGATGGCGGCTACGAGATGCGCATCTTCCGTTCGCAGAAACCCGACGGCCCCTACGTGGATGCCTCGGGCAAGTCGGCCATCTTCACTGGCTACGTGCTCAACTACGGTTCTGGTGCCGACACACGCGGTGAGAAAATCATGGGTGCCTACAACCACTGGGGACACATGGCCACAGGCGAGTGTGCACAGGGTCACAACTCGATCATCGCTGCCGAGGACGGACGCACCTACCTGGTCTACCACACGAAGTTTAACAATGGTACTGCTGGCCACCAGATACGCGTACACCAGGTGTTCCAGAACAAGGACGGATGGCTGGTGGCAGCACCCTTCGAATACAACGGCGAACAGTACTCAGACAAGGACATGGCCGAGCGACAGATCATCAGCAACGAGGACCTGACGGGAACGTACAATGTGCTGATACACAAGTACAAGATGGACCACGCCAAGATGGAGGAGGTTGTGCCCGTAGAGGTGACGCTGACCGAGGACGGCCGCGTGACAGGCAGGTACTCTGGCAAGTGGTCGATAGACGAAGGCACGAGCTACCTGACTCTGACAATGAGTGGCATCACCTACAAGGGCGTCATCTACGAGCAGCAGATGGACTACTCCACCATCAAGAGCGTGGCCTTCACTGCCACAGCGACCAATGGCGTCAACGTATGGGGCTACAAGTTCCACCCGAAGTATGCCGTGGCAGTACAGATAGCCAGCCAAGATGTGCCCGTCACTGACGGACAGCAGGTGGCTAAGAACATCGACCTCTACGGCATGACTCTTGGCGTAGACAACGTAGATATTGAATGGATATCCAGCAACCCCGACGTGCTGTCGCAATATGGACGCTACAACCCCTACGGACTGACCGAAAACACGCCTGTCACGCTGACGGCTCGCGTCTCGTCGGGTTCATACTACTGGAGCGAGACGTACAACGTCACGGCACTGTCGGAGGAGAACTCCAAGTCAAAGGCTGACTGGCAGTCGGGACTCATGGCTCTCTATGCCTTCGACAACAACGACCTGAGCAATACGCTCGACCCATCACAACAGGCTCAGCTGCTGCGCAACAGCACGGCTACGGTTCCCTCGCTGGAGGATGGCGACAACCTGCGCAACGGCGGTTTCGTCCACACACGCTATGGAGCCAACGGCAAGGAGAGCTATGTCGCCATGCCTAACCCGCTGTTCGGTCAGTCATTGGACAAGGGTGCCACCATCTCCTTCTGGGTAAATCCTACTACAGACAACCTGTGGGACGCCTTGCTGGGATTCAAGAACGGATCGGCACGCTTCTTCCTGACCGGCAACCTCTATGCCGGATTCAATGACGGCAACACGGCCAACGAAGCTAATCAGGTGTACAACAACTGGATTGACATCAATCATCCTGAAACCATCAAAAATACAAACGTCAGCGTGGCACGCTGGAACCTGGTGACCATCGTCATCTCGCCGAAGGCAACAGCCTCTTCCGGTGGCATCACGATGTACGTCAACGGCTCTACGAAGCGCAACGACCGCTTCAACGGCTCGCTCAACGGCAAGACCATCAGCACCAAGCAGGGCTTTGACTACAAGCTCATACTCGACCTGCTCAGCAGCTGCTCGGAGTTCTACCTGGGCAACGGCTCGTTCTGGGGCAGTGCCGATGCACGCTTTGACGAAGTGATGGTCTACAACCGCGAACTGTCTATGTTGGAGGTCATGGGTTTGAACCAGATGATTAACCGTGTCTTCGACCCGCAGTCGCTGACACAGGGCATCGAGGACATCAGCTACGACAACCGTGAGACCACTGCCGGACGCTACTACGACATGAGCGGACGCCAGCTGACTAACGGTCGCATGACAAAGGGTATCTATCTGCACAACGGAAAGAAGTATATCGTGAAATGAAGAAAGCTTTTCTGACACTATTATTAGGGATGGCGACTGGCGTGCTGACGGCACAGACCAGTCGCCCCCAGTTATTGCAAAACGCCAAGAACCTCATCATCTCGATGACGGGGAACAGAACATACCACTACCTGGTAACGACGGAGCAGACACGCATGATGCATCGCAGGGAGGGAAAGGTTATCATTGGCCGCGACACCCTCAACGTAGCCGACATCAAAGGTATGCGCTTCAGGGCATTGCCGCGTTTTGCACTCAGCGAAGACAGCACGGAGGTATCGGCAGACTACAGCATCGACCACGGACTGCTGGCACTGAGACGAGGGATGAACCTCAACAAATGGAACACGCTGGTACTGCCATTCGCCATGACTGGCACCCAGGTGCGCGAGACATTCGGCCAGGATGCCATGCTGGCTTATGCCCGCGGCATCACCGAGGACGACGTGGCTACGGTGGAGTTTGTCACCATCCCCCTCGATACCGAGGAGACGGTGATAGAGGCCGGCAACCACTACCTGATACGGCCTACCAAGGAACCTGACGTGAAGGTGGGTGAAATGACCTCGGTAGCCTACGGCAATGTCCGCATCGGCGGACCCGTGTACCTGATACCCAACGTATCGATGGCCAGCGGACAGCAGATGCCCGACAACCCTGCCCTGCGGTCGGACAAGGACCAGGTACGCATGCGCATCAAGGGAACCTATGTCAAGCAAGACCTGACACCCACATCACGCGACATCTACCTGATGAACGATGACGGCCGCTATGCCCAGATTCATGAAACAACGACGCTGAAAGCCTTCAGGAGCTGGATAGAGGTGCTGCGCAACAACGACCAGCTGCCTCTGCGCTTCTACATTGACGGCATTGCCGAGGACATCACCCAGGGCATCAGCGAACTGATGGCTGGCGCGAGCGACGACGATGCTCCCTACTACGACCTGCAGGGACGCAAGGTCAATCCTCGCTCCACACTCCACACTCCTCACTCCACACTCCACCATTCACACTCCCCGCAAATCCTCATCCACAACGGTAAAAAGATCATAGTCAGATGAAACGGACACTGTCAATTATTACATTATTTCATTTTTACATTTTTACATTCTGTTTCAGCGCCCTGGCGCAGGACACGCTATGGGTGCGCTACGACGACCGATTCCGCGATAACACCGCCGTCAGGATAGCCGACGTGGACTCGTTCGAAATCAAGAACGGACAGTTGAAGGTTGACAACATGACGGTGACCATACCCATCGATGCGGCCGACATGCTCTTCAAGGACCCCGGACGCATCCTGCTGAAACCCTACACCTATCGCGAAACCAACTACACCAGCAAGACATCCAAGGAGGGCTACAACTTCAGCCACTCCATGGAGAGCGAGCACTTCGCCGTGTTCTGGGACGTCCGCTTCGGCAATGACCCCTCGCACCTCTCCATCGGCGGCCAGACAGCCAGTGCCAGCAACATACTTGGCATCGCCGAGCGGTGCTGGAAGACCTACGTAGAGGAATTAGGCTTTTATCCTACAGAATTGTATAAAAGCATTGAATATAAGATAGATACATAGATGTTATAATTAATCGGGTAACAAAATAGCAACATTTCTGAAAGCGATTTTAGATAATGCACCATATTGGTGATTGTGGGATGATTATAGTGAATTGCTTACACGCTTCGATATTCAAACTTGGTACTTAAATGGAGGATAAGGGTTCCGACAAGTCATTGTCTTAATTCTAGCTGTGGCTTTCAATCTCACAAATATTGGTGTCAATTTCGTGATTTTTAGTCTCAATTGAACTAAAAAGCAAAGAAAATTGCCGCATTTTGTCATATTTTTGTTTATTCTTGCACGTTTTACATGAAAAATTAGTATTTTTGCTGCATTAAATTTTGTATAATGGCAAATAAAGACCTCAACAGATTGAAAGTGGTGCTTGTTGAACAGCACAAAACAGCAAAATGGTTAGCAGAGCAAATGGGAAAAGACCCTGCAACTATTAGTAAGTGGTGTACCAACAAAGCACAGCCTTCATTAGAGACAATCAAAAAGATTGCAGAAATCCTACAGGTTAAAATGAGCGACCTTGTAAGCAATGAACAACCTTTATAATTGAAGCAAATGACTGTAAAGATAAATATTCGCAAACTGGAAGCTGACCTTTGGGAGTCGGCAGACCTGCTTCGTGCAGGAAGTAAACTTACATCGAGCCAATACTGTATGCCGGTATTGGCATTGCTGTTTCTAAGATACGCATATAGTCGCTTCAAGATGGTTGAAGCTGAATTGCTGAAGAATCGTCCAAGTCGTGGTGGTCGCGTAATGCCTGTTGAACCAAGTGACTTTGCTGCTAAAAGTGCTCTCTACCTTCCTCGTGAGGCTCAGTTTGACTATCTGGTAAATCTGTCGGATGACCAACCTTTGGGCGAGGCTGTCAATCGCGCTATGGCTCTGGTCGAAGAACAAAGCGAACAGTTGACAGGTATTCTGCCTAAATCATACACTATGTTCAGTGATGAGCTGCTGCGTGAACTCCTTCGTATCTTTAACAACAAGACACTCGACGAAATCGGTGGCGATGTTATAGGTCGTATTTATGAGTACTTCCTCAGTAAGTTTGCCAAGGCTGTAGCATCAGACGATGGCGTGTTCTTTACTCCTAAATCTTTGGTAAAGATGCTCGTAAATGTACTGGAGCCAGAACAGGGTGTAATGCTTGATCCTGCTTGTGGTTCGGGAGGTATGTTCGTTCAAACTGGCGACTTTGTGAATGCTGGTGGCATGAATGCCAATACACAGATGACCTTCTACGGTCAGGAAAAGGTGGAATACAATGCCCAACTCTGTCTGATGAACATGGCAGTACACGGTTTGAATGGCAGGATTGTCTCTGGCGATGAGGCTAACTCCTTCTATCATGATGCACACAACCTTGCAGGAAAGTGTGACTACGTGATGGCGAATCCTCCATTCAATGTTGATAAAGTAAAATCGGAATCAGCATCTGCTGCTGGTCGTCTGCCATTCGGCTTGCCTGGTGTTAATGCTAAGACAAAAGAGATTGGTAATGCCAACTATCTCTGGATTTCATATTTCTATGCCTACCTCAATGACCATGGTCGTGCAGGATTCGTTATGGCATCATCGGCAACGGATAGTGCCAATAAGGATCGTGACATCCGTGAAAAACTTGTTTTGACAGGCGATGTGGATGTTATGGTGAGTGTGGGTAACAACTTCTTCTACACCCTCTCGCTCCCTTGCTCGCTGTGGTTCTTTGATAAGGCAAAGCGTTTAGAGAATAAGAATCGTGTACTTTTCATCGATGCCCGCAACTATTATACCGTTGTTGACCGTACTCTTAATGAATGGTCAGAATGGCAATTGAAAAACTTGCAAGCTATTGTCCATCTGTATCGTGGAGAACAGGACAAGTATAAGTCGCTTATCAATGAGTATTGGAATGCGCTTAGCGAACATGCCGAGAGGCATGATTCTTGTTCTTGGCAAGATCGTGACATGACTTTCGAGAAAGCCCTTGGTGTGCTCAACTCCGAGGAGGCGATGTACAAAAAGTATATCAAAGACCAACAAGATGCCCTCAAAAAGACAAAAGGGAAAAAGGAGAAGGATGAACTGAAGGCTGTCATTACCTCCAATGAGGCGGAACTTGCTGTTACTCTTGAAGCCAAAGATATGGTAAACGAAGCCATTTGGCTCACTTCAAAGTTCGGTCTTGAAGGCGAATATCAGGATGTGCTTGGTCTTTGCAAGATTGCCACTATTCAGGAGATAGAGGAAAAGAACTACTCGCTTACCCCCGGTGCATACGTGGGTGTTGCCGAAGTCGAGGACGATGGCGTTGACTTCCATGAGCGTATGAATGAAATCCATACCGAACTCGCCTCTCTCAACAAAGAAGCCAATGTGCTAATGAGTGAGATAATGAAGGAATGGGAAACTCTTAACACGAAGTAAATCATGGCAAACGAGATAAAACCAATAGGGTCAACCGATATTTCAGCAATGGGTACAGTAGTTGGAAATTTGATGAATGACCTCCGCCAAATCATTGACGAAGCGCGAATTCATGTGGCATCTACAGCCAACTATGAGCTAACCATGATGTACTGGCATATTGGCGAGCGAATTAACCGCGACGTGCTTGGAAATGAACGAGCTGATTATGGAAAGCAGATTGTCGCGACAGTGTCACGACAATTACGGAATATCTACGGACACAAAGGCTTTGACATGAAAAGCCTGTATCGTCACATGCAGTTCGCAACCCTTTTTCCTGATTCTCAGATTGTCTCGACAGCGTCGCGACAATTATCATGGTCGCATTTCGTGGAGCTACTGCCATTGAAAGACGAACTGCAACGTGATTATTATTTCACGCTGGCATCAGCCAATAGATGGAGCGTTCGTCAGCTTCGCAAAGAAATTGATGGAATGCTATACGAGCGTACTGCATTATCTTCAAAGCCTGAGGAAGTTGTAAAACAGGAACTTGCCAATGTTAGAGATAATAAAGTTGTTTCTCCTGATGTAGTGTTCAAAAGCCCTTATTTCCTTGAATTTACTGGGCTAAAAGGCTTGTATAGCGAGAAGGACTTGGAAGATAGTCTTGTCGCGCATCTGGAACAGTTCATTCTTGAACTTGGAAATGGATTCTGCTTTGCTGAGCGTCAAAAGCGTATGATTATTGACGGAGAGGATTTCTATCTTGACCTGCTATTCTATCACCGCAAGCTACATCGCCTTATTGCCATTGATCTGAAACTCGGTCGTTTCAAAGCTCAATACAAAGGTCAGATGGAACTGTATCTACGTTGGCTTGAGCAGAATGAAATGGAGACTGGCGAGGAAAGCCCGCTTGGGTTACTGCTTTGTACTGAGGGCAGTGAGGAACAGATAGAACTTCTCCAACTCGACAAATCGGGAATAAAGGTGGCTCAGTATATGACAGAACTACCTCCGCGCGATGTCCTCGTGCAACAGATACAAAAGTCCCTTGAAGTTGCAAAGGCTAAATGGGGAAATGAAAGAAAGGAGGATGAGGAATGAGCGAATGGAAGAAAGTGAAGTTGGACGAACTTTACGAGGTTCACAATGGTTTATCCAAGGGACGACAGTTCTTTGGTACAGGTTTCCCATTCCTTACTTTTTCCAACGTATTTAACAATTGGTTCTTGCCTAAGCAGTTAGAATCTCTTGTACAAACGACTGATAAAGAACGTGAAGCATGTTCGATAAAAGCAGGTGATGTCTTCATTACTCGTACAAGCGAAACAATGGATGAACTTGGAATGAGTTCTGTTGCACTGAAGGATTATCCAAATGCAACATATAATGGTTTCACCAAAAGACTTCGTCCAATAACAGATAGGGTTAACCCACGCTACATTGGTTACTATTTACGTACACCTAAGTTTCGTGGTCAGTTCATGGCATTCTCAACCATGACAACCAGAGCAAGTCTTGCAAATAACGACTTGCTTAACATGGAGGTAGAATTACCGCCAATGGAAACCCAGCTTCGCATTGCCTCTATCCTATCTCGCTACGACTCACTAATAGAGAATTATCAGAAGCAGATAAAGCTATTGGAAGAAGCTGCGCAGAGACTCTATAAGGAATGGTTCGTTGACCTTCATTTCCCCGGACACGAAAACACAAAAATCGTCGATGGCGTGCCTGAGGGGTGGGAGAAGAAGAAGCTCCATGATTTTGCCGAGGTAGTAATGGGGTCAAGTCCTAAGTCGGAGTTTTACAACAATGAAAAGCAAGGCTTACCATTCCATCAAGGAGTTGGAAGCTATGGAACACGATTTGTTGATGATAACGTGTACACTACATCTATAACACGATTAGCAAAATCTAACAGCATTCTGTTCAGTGTAAGAGCCCCTGTCGGTCGCTTAAATATAACAAAGAACAAGATTGTCATTGGTCGTGGCCTGGCAGCTATGAACCATAAAGATGGTTTCCAAAGTTTCCTGTTTTATATGCTCAAAGACAGATTCTTTATGGACAATATCATCGGTAATGGTTCTATATTCGCTTCTATCTCCAAAGTAGAATTATTAGGTCAAGAGTTTATTGTTCCGCCAATGAAAACAATTAAGGCATTTGAGTCGTTCGCTTCTAAACTAGATAAAAAGATAGAAAGTGTAGATACTCAAATCCGCCTCCTCACCGAGGCACGCGACCGCCTGCTTCCCAAACTGATGAGCGGCGAGATAGAAATATAGAATAATAAAATAAAGACAAACTAATATGCGCAACATCGTAATCAAAAATTTCAGATGCTACGAAAATAAAAGCATCGAATTTCGGAGCGGAATCAATCTGCTGATCGGTGATAATTCCGTAGGTAAGACTTCTTTGCTACGAGCTTGTAATCTTGTTATGAATTCCTTCTTCTCAGGTTATAGTGATGAAAACACAACGTGGAAGAGTGCAGATAACGATGATTTCAGAAATACTGGAATAGCAGAACTTCCTGTAGAGATTTCATTTAATTTTGGCAGTTGGGATTTTCAAAAAATAGAAAGTTCCAGTGGAAGCATAATAGAATTAGATTTAGATGGTGAATATAAGATAGAGAAGAAGTCAAAAAAGAATTCACGTAATCTTGTTACAGGATTAACGGCATTAAAAGAATATGCTTCATTGCTTCAAAAGCATTCTCATGAGATTGTTGACGGGGAAATTCGTCAAAATCATGCATTGCCTTTATATGCTTGTTTTTCCACAGAAGACATTCATACGGTTCGCAAATTTGATAAGAACAAGTTTAAGAAACATCAACCCAAACCTTCGTTTGGCTATTTTGAAAGTTATGACTGCAAGGGTCTGATGGAATGTTGGATAAAGAGATTGCTTGTCTTGAAGGAGGCTAAAAAGGGGGAAGATGAAATCAGTATAGTAAGAAATGCTATTATTGATGCTTTGGGTTCCAATGGTTGCAACATCATAGATGATATTGATATACGACACAATGATGGTCAGGTTTACTTCCATTTTGTAGATGGAAGAGAGTCTAAGTTTGAACTATTGTCTGATGGCTATCGCAGACTTGTAAATATTGTCATGGATATAGCATTTAGATGTGCATTGTTGAATAAAGCGATGTATGGTGACGAAGCATATAAGCAGACTCACGGTACAGTAATCATCGACGAGATAGATGAGCACCTGCATCCGGAGCTTCAAGTTCGCATCCTAAAGGCTTTGCACAACACGTTCCCAAAGATTCAGTTTATTGTCAGTACTCATGCGCCATTGGTAATGTCATCTGTAGAAAATGCTCCAGAAAACGTGGTGTATAAGCTGGAATACAAGGATGGCATATATAGTCACAAAGAACTTAATACATACGGATTGGATGCGTCTACCATCATGCAGGTCTATATGGACCAGCCCCCTCGAGATTTAGCTATAGATGATGAAATAAAAAATATTGAATCATTGATTGATGCTGAAAAATACTCTGATGCCAGAACTGCATTAGAAAAAATGCAGGAGCGACCAGGAAGTGATGCAAATCCTGAACTGTCTAAAATTGAGGCTACTCTATCTTTTTACGAAGACTGATTATGATACTTATTCAAAAGAAATCAGAACCCAAAGAGTGGCAGGAATATAGATGCACTCCTGGGGTTGACTATCAATCAATCCCGGAACTTGTTGATGCCCTTTTAGAAGAGCAAGGCTACATTTGTGCCTATTGTATGCGACGTATTCCTCACAAGGACAGATTATATAAGAAAGATGGTATAAACTATGTCCTTACAGATGAAGATCATCGAGTTGAACATATACAGAGTCGTGAAAATCATGACGATAAAAAATTGGATTATTCTAATATGGTGGTTTGTTGCCCTGGTCATATTGGAAACGAGGAACATTGTGACCGACTGAAGGGTAGTAAGGATATTTTGTTTACTCCACTTGATGCAAATTTCATAGCAACGCTGTCTTATAAAATGGATGGGGAAATTGTTTCTTCAAACGAACAATATAATAAGGAAATCAATGATGTTCTGAATCTCAACACCCCTATTCTTAAAGAGAATAGGAAGAAAACTTGGGAAGCTGTAAAAAAAGAACTGATTGCACATAATGGAGGAAAGCCTTGGAACAAGGCTGTTCTTTCAAAGTATATTGAGAAATACAGTTCAAGGCATAAAAAAGATGAAAAGTCAAGATTGATTCCGTATTGCGGCGTGGTATTGTTCTTTCTTCAAAAGAAACTGAAACAAATGGCATAAATCATTATTTTGGATAATTATGGCAAAAGACTATAGCGAAGATCAATTAATACAGAAATCGACAGCCGAACTCTTGGGAAAAGAGCTTGGCTGGAAGTCTGTGTATGTTTTCGACAATGAGGTACTTGGCGAACAAGGTACACTTGGACGCAAGACGCAGAGCGAGGTCGTACTGACACGGCATCTTCGCATGGCCTTGAAACGTCTGAATCCATGGATGACGGACAGGCAAATGACGGAAGCCGTGGTCACTTACTCCCAAGGCTGATGAATGGAGAAATTAAAGTTTAATATTTCCGATGGAAAGAACAGATTACATAGAAAAGCGTGAGGACATCATTTCGAACATCGAAACCTTGTACTCATATCTTCATGGCGAGAGCGGTGAAGACTACAAGCAATGGGCTGTTGATAAATTGAAGCGAGGCAAAAATATGGTTGTTGAGGTAATTGACGGTCATATTTGTTTTGCTCCAAGCAGATTCGTGGGCTACTTAAATAACACCAAAGATAAGCACGATGAAAATCATGGTGATGGCACTGATACCGATAAGATTCTAAAAACTTACTACAACAAGGTACAGGACGGGCGCTTGGATTTCATTTTGCAGAAGGAATTAGCTAAATATGATGAATCTTCCGCAGAAAAGAAATACTGGATTCATAACGAAACGACTGTTGAAGATATTCTAAAAATAGAGCAAGTGCATGTACCCATATTGCCCCTAAAAACAGAATATGATAAATTCTGGCATATTCAAATGCATCTTCCTGAGGGCAAAGGTGGAACCATCATTGATCCTAATCTAATGTTGATGGAGTCTGAGCCTGTAATTGGAACTGGAGAATGGAATGATGCTCAATGCCAAAACTTCAAAACAATTGAAAATGGGAATATCGTTCTGGTTAGAAGAGGCAGCCAAGCATTAGCATTATGTCAGATTATAGGTGACAATTTCAATAGTGATTCTCTGTGTGAGAAGTTCATCAATGTTAATTTTAGAAAAGTCAAGATACTGGCATGGGCAAACGAGTTTAGGCAGCCACGAGCAGGATTATTCTCACAAGGAACATTCTCTTCATGTGGAAAAGGCACAGAACAATATCGTTACATCGAAAGTTGGTTAAAGTATATGAATGACATTGCATATTTGGAGAAATACTCCAATCTTCTCTTAAAGAAGCGTAACATAATTCTTCAAGGTGCTCCTGGCACAGGTAAGACATATAATACTGCTGCAATAGCCTTAAAGACATTAGGCGTTACAGATATTGATCTCACAGACCATAAAGCTGTGATGAAACGCTATGACTCATTACTTGGAGATCAGATATTCTTCACAACATTCCATCAGTCACTTGACTATGAGGATTTTGTCGAAGGATTAAAACCACATGTACAAACTGATGCTGACGGTAATTCTATTGGTGTAACCTATGAGCCTGAGGATGGCATCTTCAAACGTGCTTGCAATGCAGTTCAAACGGACCAAAGCAAAGATATTGTAGAGTGTATTGACGATTATCTCCAAAAGATAAAAGGGTATCAGAACAAACGAGAGATACCAACCGTCACAGGAAGATCATCACTTTATGTCTGGTGGAAAGATGGGAACTCTACTGTCAGTTGTAGAAGTACTAACTCCACAAGTTCACGGGGAGAAGAATACACGCCATCACCTCTAAATATCGAGAAGATAAAACTGCAGGCTCAGGGTAAAGGTGTGGAGAATAATTGGCAACAGTATGCTCAGGCCTTTATTGAAGCTGTCAAGAAAGAATATCATGCAACTACAAATAAGCCAGTTGTACTGATCATTGACGAAATCAACCGAGGAAATGTGTCAAAGATATTTGGCGAACTTATTACCTTGTTAGAGTCAGACAAACGTCTAAAAGGGAATCATCCTATTAAAGTGATGCTGCCATATTCAAAGAACGAAGTGTTTGGTGTACCTTCAAACCTGTACATTATCGGTACGATGAATACCACTGATAGAAGTACAGGAACCCTTGACTATGCTTTACGTAGAAGATTTGCTTTCATTACACTCAAATCTCAGGATTCTGTGATTAAGAAATTCTATTCTGATACAGACAATGAGGAACTTGGAACTATTGCTTTAGAATTATTTGAGGACATTAAGAGATTCATTGAGAATCCGAAACATCTATGTGGAGACATGAGCATAGATGATTTGATGGTAGGTCATAGTTACTTCATGGCAGAAAGTGAAGATGAACTTCATGACAAAGTAGAGTATGAAATCCTTCCGCTTATAAACGAATATATCAATGATGGCATCCTCAATGTTAAGAACGACGAAAAGAAAACAGCCTTTAATTCATGGCTTTCACTGAGTCCTGTCCAAGAGATTGAGGATGAAGACCAAGAAGAAGATGAAAACGAATAATAGATAACTGGTATGAAATCCATTCTTATTCAAGAACACGAACGTCTGAGCATCGAACATAACGACAGATATGATAATCTGAACCTTGTTCGATGGGATAAACCTATGGAACACGATCCATGGGGATATTATGCATCGTATGTTATTGGGGCAGAATGGATAGACGATAAAGAAGCATTAGTTGTAACAACAAAGAGAGGGATGGAAGAAATAGATTTCCTCACTATGTTCATGATGTGCTTCTCATCAGATTTGTCAGTGGAGTCTTTCGCCGAGATTTATAACATTGATAGTGAGGCTCCTGTCATACATGCACCATCACTAAAAGGTGTTTTAAGTCCTCTTATTGTCCTGCATTTTCTTGGAGTCGTAAGTAGAATTAAGTCTTTGAAGAAAGGCTATGTACATTACAGCGAGAACCTGAAAAAAGTCAAAGGACACATACGAGTGATGAAGAATGAACGAAAAAACATTGCTTCTAAAAGATTTGATAGAGTATTTTGTGACTTTGATGAATATACGGTTGACATTCCAGAAAACAGACTTATCAAGAAAGCCTTATTGTTCAGTTCTCAGATACTTAGAACAATAACAGAGAATCATTCCATAGGAAACAGATGCAAAATGATGCTTTCAAAATCTTTGGCTCTGTTTGAGAATGTAAGTGCTGAAGTACAGATAAAGGAAGTGTCTCTCATTAAGGGGCATAAACTTTTTAGTGAATACAATGAGGCTGTACGCTTGGCAAAGCTTATTCTTCGGAGATACGATTACAGTATCAGTAAAACGAGTTCTTTGGACGAGAATGTTCCTCCGTTTACTCTGGATATGTCCTTGCTCTATGAGCACTATGTATATGGATTGCTAAATGAAGCATACGGAGACAAAATCAAGTATCAGTTCAAAGGAAAGACGGGATTCCCTGATTTTCTTTATTGCTCAACTGGATTTAAGGCAATCCTTGACACGAAATATATTCCAGAGTATTATAAGAGTTCATCGCTTGACAATAATGTAATACGCCAACTAAGCGGTTATAGTAGAGACATTCCTGTCCTAAGACGTCTCGGATATGAGGATATAGGTGAAGAATCTCCTATTCCAAACGTTCCTTGCGTTATCATATACCCAAAGGAAGGACGCGATGTGAAGAATCCGTTTGCAAATAAGAGACTTCGAGATTTATGTACAACTCCAGTACGTAAATTGGCAAGATTTTATAAAATATGTGTTCCACTGCCTGTTATGGGCACCAATAAATAGAATTATGGCAAAAGACTATAGTGAAGACCTGCTAATACAGAAATCAACAGCCGAACTCTTGGAAAAAGAGCTTGGCTGGAAGTCTGTGTATGCTTTCGACAATGAGGTACTTGGTGAACAAGGTACGCTGGGACGCAAGACACAGAGCGAGGTCGTACTGACACGGCATCTTCGCTTGGCCTTGAAACGTCTGAATCCATGGATGACCGACAAGCAGTTGACAGAAGCCATCGAGTGCATGACCAGCTACATGAGCTCGCAGACGCTGATGCAGATCAACGAGGAGAAATACGGCTACTTGCGTGATGGTGTGCCTATCACTCGCCTTAAACCGAATGGCGAGACGGAGCTGGTACGTGCCAAGGTTATGGACTTTGCCAATGTGGATAACAACGAGTTTATTGCCATAAGGGAACTATGGATAAAGGGACCTATCCACAAGCGCAGAGCAGATGTGGTGTGCTTCGTGAATGGTCTTCCGCTTATCTTCATCGAACTGAAGAATCATGACCAGGACATACAGAATGCCTATACCGACAACTATCGAGACTACCTTGATACCATACCGCATTTATTCCACCACAATGCCATGATTATGCTGAGCAATGGCATGGAAAGCCGTGTGGGTACAGTGGGCGCAAAATGGGAGTTCTTCCATGAGTGGAAGCGATTGACAGAGTTGGATCATGGCAACATCGAACTGCCAACAATGCTGCGTGGTATCTGTAAAAAGGAGAATCTGCTGGATTTGCTTGAAAATTTCATTCTCTTCGACCACAGTGGAGGTTCAACCGTCAAGATTCTGGCACGCAACCATCAGTACCTTGGTGTGAATCAAGCAGTGGAGATGTATCGCCATCGTGAGGAAATGAAGGGTAAGCTGGGGGTGTTTTGGCACACCCAGGGCTCTGGTAAGAGCTATTCGATGGTATTCCTGGCTCAGAAGATCAGACGTAAGTTTGAAGGTTCACCAACGATTGTGGTGCTGACCGATCGCGATGAGTTGAACAAACAGATAAGTGACACCTTCGAGAATTGCGGACTGTTGGGAGGATTGAAAGCCAAGCAGTTCATTGCACATAGCGGTGATGATCTTCGGCAGAAGCTGACCGGCAATCCTTCGTTCATCTTTTCGCTGATACAGAAGTTCAATAAGGCTGATGCCGAGCCAATCTATCCTGATCATGACATCATTGTTATGAGTGATGAAGCACACCGTACCCAGAATGGTGTTTTTGCCGACAACCTCATGCACATGTTGCCAACAGCAAACCGTATTGGTTTCACCGGTACGCCTTTGTTGCGAGACGATAATATCACAGCTCGTACCTTCGGACAGTATGTATCTGTGTATGACTTCAAACGTGCCGTAGAGGATAAGGCAACGGTTCCTCTCTACTATGAGAATCGCGGTGAGAAACTTCAAGAGCTGAAGAATCCGGAAATCAATGCTGAAATTGCCGCCAGATTGGATGAAGAGGACTTGGATCCTTCACAACAAGCTAAACTGGAGCGTGAGTTTGCACAGGAGGTACATTTGTTGACCGCCGAGAAACGATTGCGAGTAGTGGCACAGGACTTTGTGCGTCACTATAGCGATTTGTGGACAAGCGGTAAGGCCATGATGGTAAGCTTCAACAAGGTAACTTGCGTCCGCATGTATAACTACGTGCAGGAGTATTGGCAAAAAGAGATAAAGACTCTACGCAAACGTATTGAGCAAGATCCATGGCAACAGGAAGTTCAGGAGATGAAGCGTAAACTGCAATGGATGGAAGAAACCGAAATGGCAGTTGTTGTATCGCAGGAGCAGAACGAGATACAGACATTCAAGAAATGGCGACTTGACATCACTCCACATCGTGAGAAGATGGAAAAAAGGGAACTGGACAAGGAGTTCAAAGATGCCGACAGCAAATTGCGGGTGGTCTTTGTCTGCGCCATGTGGCTGACAGGCTTTGACGTGAAGACCTTGTCATGCCTTTATATTGACAAGCCAATGAAGGCGCACACCCTGATGCAGACCATTGCCCGTGCTAACCGTGTGGCAGAAGGTAAGTCGAATGGGCTTGTCATTGACTATATAGGCATAGTGAAAGCACTCCGCCAGGCACTGGCTGACTATACAGCTAATCCTGATGGCGGTGAAGGTGGCAACGACCCTACCGTCAACAAGGAAGAACTGATAAAGAATGTTTGGAAAATCATTGCGACAGCGGAAGCATTCCTGCATGAGAAAGGTTTTGAATTGCAGGAACTCATTGAGGCCATGTCGTTTGAGAAGCTATCCCTTCTGAAGAAGGCTGCGAACCTGCTATGTGATACTATTGAAACCCGTAAGTCGTTCTGTACATTTGCAACTTCTTTGCTCAATCTTTGGAAATATCTCGATCGTGAAGATATAACTGAAGATATGCGTAAAAAGAAGGATGCTTTGGAAGCCATATACAAGGAATTGCAGAAAAAGCGTAAGCACGCTGACATCACCGACCTGAGTGTGGCAATCAATGATATTGTCAATGAGTATCTTGAAATAGATTCCAATGCTATGATGGTTGCTGATGGTGGTGGACGTAGATTTGACATCAGCGGTATTGACTTCGATTTATTGCGAAGAGAGTTTGCCAAGCGTGAAGACAAGAATCTCGTACTAAGAGACATTCAAGACTTACTTCAGGAGCGTCTGGCCCGACTATTAGCAGAGAATCCATCCAGAATTAACTTTTACGAAAAGTATCAAGAAATAATTCAAGCGTATAATCAAGAGCAGAATCGCGCAACGATAGAGAAGACCTTCGAGGAGTTGATGCATCTGTCTCAATCTCTCAGCGAAGAAGAGAAGCGTTATGTACGAGAAGGATTCAAGAGTGATGAAGAGCTATCGCTCTATGACCTCCTATTGAAAGACAATCTGTCAAAGACAGAAGTCAAAAAGCTGAAGGATGTAGCCATAGAGTTGCTTGCTAAAATAAAGGAACAGTTGTCTGGTATGGATCATCCATTTGACAAGCCAACGACTCGTGCTACTCTTATCATTACCATACGTGATGTTTTGTGGCAAGAACTTCCAGAGAGTTATAGCGAAGAAAGTATAAACTACTACCGAGATACCATTTACAACTATGTTAGTCAAAGATATGGTGGTGTGGCATAAAACTAAGAATGGACGAAAATGAATCGACTCGTTATCATAGGAAATGGCTTTGATATGGCACATGGTCTCAAAACCAGTTATAAAGACTTTATAAACTGGTATTGGGAACGGAGATTAAATACCATGTTGACAGAGCATGCCCCTATCTCGGAAGATTGCTTATGTAAGTTGGAGATAAAGAACACTAAAGATTGTGCCAGTTGGTCTAATTTCTTCTTCTTTCATTCATTTAGGGATTTGATGACAAGGGAGTGGAAGTACCCCCCAACTGAGATAGTAAATGCTATCAGAGAAAACACCGATGATTTTTCTGTGACGTGTTCACGGTTCTTTGAGACAATCCTCCAATCAATAGAAACCAAAGGCTGGGTTGATATTGAGAACGACTACTATCAACTATTGAAGCTGTGTACAGGAAATGCAGGCAGAGGTTACTCGGTCAAGGAACTGAATGAGCAGCTGGCTTATTTGCAGGAAAAGCTGGTAGAATACCTTCGGACAATTGATGTCCCTGTAACGATAGAAACGATTAATAGTGCCATAAGAGAAAACATTGGCATAGAGGATTTATCAATTGAGGGAAAAGCATTGGCAAAGACAATGGGAGTCATAGAATATGACATCAATTCCTTTGATGATAATCGATATATGGACGAACGTTTTTCAGGAATGCCCCCAGAACGTACCATGCTGTTGTGTTTCAATTATACTGGGACTGTTAAGGAATATGAACAATATGGTGGTCTTATCCTCAATTACATCCATGGAGAGTTGGAGCACCCTGAACACATCATCTTTGGCTATGGTGATGAACTTGACAAGGACTATCAGGACATTCTTGACAAGCAAGACAATGAGTTGTTGAAGAACGTCAAGTCTGTGAAGTATCTGGAAACAAGGAATTACCATAAAATGCTTGACTTCCTGATGGCAGCCCCATTCCAAGTGCTGATTATGGGGCATTCTTGTGGCAACTCAGATAGGACTCTGCTCAACACCGTCTTCGAGCACGAGAACTGCGTTTCAATAAAGCCCTTCTACCACAAATGGGAAGATGGTAGCGACAACTATCTGGAACTTGTGCAGAATATTTCACGTAACTTCACCAATATGAAGTTGTTCAGAGATAGGGTTGTGAACAAGGAACAGTGTAAAACAATGTAAGATAATCAATTAAAACAGAATAATCATGATTACAGACCAGCTTACAAATATAATTTACTTTTCTGACATGCTTGAACAAGTGTGTCCAGATTTGTATCGTTCAATATCAACCTTGAAAGAAAAAGGCTATCCGATAGAGTTTTTCCGAGGTGCAAAAGATATGTGGGCGCGTGATTATATGCCGATACAGGTTGCTCCAGACAAGTTTGTGGCATTCAAATATCTCCCAGACTATCTTCTAAATCCGAAGTATAGAGATTTACTAACAGAAAACGCTGCTGATATTGCTCGCAAAATTGTAGGCGATAAAGCCGAGGTGATAGACACAGACATAATTGTTGATGGCGGAAACGTAATCAAGTGCGATAATGCTGTTATCATGGTTGACAAAGTAATTCAGGCTAATCCTCACTATTCAGCAAGCAAACTTCTTGC
>JAFUSV010000005.1 GCA_017467565.1 Prevotella sp. | reverse complement strand
GTGAAGAGTGAAGAGTGAAGAATTTGCTGCCGCCATTCCCAATGACAGCATCAACGGTATTGCAACAATCAGCACTATAGCCAAGTTGCGCAGCATCCGCACGGTCGCAAATTTTTCACTCTTCACTTTTCACTCTTCACTCTTCACTTTTCACTCTTCACTTTTCCCTTTACTTAATCTGCTTCAGAGCCAGCTTTACCACCTGCTCCACGGGCAGGTCGGGCTGCTTCTGCAGGATGTCGACGACCACCTTCTGTGTGGGAGCAGGCGAGAAGCCGAGCATGGTCAGCGCACTGACAGCCTCGTCCTTCACCTCGTTGTTCACTGGCGACATGATTTGTCCGCCGGCAGGTATCTCGTCGGTCACGCCCCGCGCCACTATCTTGTCGCGCAGGTCTACGATGATGCGCTGCGCCGTCATCTTGCCTATGCCCTTGATGGCCTGTATCAGCTTGGCATTGCCTGTAGAGATAGCATTGCACAGCTCGGCGACACTCATCGACGAGAGCATCATGCGGGCCGTGTTGGCCCCCACCCCACTGACGGTGATGAGCAGTTGGAACATCTCGCGTTCCTTTTTATTATAAAAGCCATACAGCAGATGTGCATCCTCGCGGATAGCCTCGTAGACATAGAGGCGCACCTCCTTCTTGCCCTGTATGGCACTGAATGTGTTGAGCGAGATATTCAGCCCGTAGCCCACGCCAGCGGCTTCAACCGTAGCCAAAGCGGGAGTAAGCTCAGTCAGCTCGCCCCTGATGTATTCTATCATACGTTTTCAAACCTTTTTGAGTATATATACACTCAATTAACGATAACGACCACAATTTATTGTATCAAAATGAAAAAACTGAGGCATAATGATATGTTTTTCGAGAAAAAAGTGTAATTTTGCACGGATTTTTAACACAACACAACGAATCAAGAGAACATGAAGAAGATTAGAGCAGCCGTAGTAGGCTACGGCAACATCGGACGCTATGCCATCGAGGCTCTCGAGGCAGCTCCCGACTTTGAGATTGCAGGCGTGGTGCGCAGAAACGGCGCCCAGGACAAACCAGCCGAACTGGCTCAGTACGAGGTGGTGAAGGACATCAGCGAGCTGCGCGATGTCGACGTAGCCATCCTGGCCACCCCTACCCGCTCGTGCGAGGAATATGCCAAGCAGATACTGCCGCTGGGCATCAACACCGTCGATTCGTTTGACATACACACTGGCATCGTCGACTACCGCCGCACGCTGATGGAGCTGTGCAAGAAGACGGGCACCGTCAGCGTCATTGCTGCCGGATGGGACCCGGGCAGCGACAGCATCGTGCGCATGCTGCTCCAGACGCTGGCTCCCAAGGGACTCAGCTATACCAACTTCGGCCCCGGCATGTCCATGGGCCACAGCGTATGCGTACGCTCCAAGGCAGGCGTCAGGAACGCCCTGTCCATGACCATACCCCTGGGTGAGGGCATACACCGCCGCATGGTCTACGTGGAACTGGAGGACGGCGCCAGCCTCGACGAGGTGACGGCAGCCATCAAGGCCGACCCATACTTTGCCAACGACGAGACGCATGTGTTCCAGGTGGAGTCGGTCGACGACGTGCGCGACATGGGCCACGGCGTACACCTCGTGCGCAAGGGTGTCAGCGGCAAGACGCAGAACCAGCGCTTCGAGTTCAACATGTCGATCAACAACCCCGCCCTGACGGCTCAGGTGCTGGTCAACGTGGCCCGTGCCTCCATGCGCCAGCAGCCCGGCTGCTACACCATGGTGGAGCTGCCCGTCATCGACATGCTGCCTGGCGACCGCGAGGAGCACATCCGCCACTTGGTGTAACGCTGTAACGCACATGCAGTCAACAGGGCGCAATTTTGCGCCCTGTGAGTTTTTTCCTTGACTTGTATAGTTGTCGGCAGCGATAGGGCTGTTTGCTCCCGGCGAATGGGCTATTCACTGCGAGCAAACAGCACTTTCGGCTCACTTCGCCACGTTCTGCCGTATCTTGGTGAGATAGGCCTTCATGCCCTGGCCGTCCTTGTGGTCTATAATCTCCAGCAGCTCCTTCAGCTCGGTGCGTATCTGCGACACCTGGTCGTGGGTGTAGGGGTTGAAGAGTATCTCCTGCAGCAGGTAGTCGTCCTCGCTAAGCACACCCTTGGCTATCTTCATGTGGCGCTTGAAGGTGGTGCCGGGGGCATCCTGATGCTTCATGACGGCGGCAAAGACAAAGGTGGAGACGAAGGGTATGCTGAGCGAGTAGGCCACCGTCTGGTCGTGCTCCTCGAAGGTGTACTCATAGATGTTGAGCCCCAGCTTCTGGTAGAGGTCCTTGAAGAAGATGCGCCCCATGTAGTCGCCCTCGCTAATGATGATGGCGTTCTCCTCGGAGAGCTGCTGCAGGTTGGCAAACGTAGGACCGAACATAGGGTGGGTCGATACGTAGCGCATGCCCGTAGACTCGTAGAACTCCTTGAGGTCGGTCTTCACCGAGGCGATGTCGCTGATGATGCACTCCTTGGGCAGACAGGGTATCAGCTCGCGGAACACGGGTATGGTATATTTCAGCGTGACGGCATTGATGACCAGCTCGGGCCGGAACTCGCGTATCTCGTCGTAAGTTGTGAACCGCTGGCAGTTGTACGTGAAGCGCATGCGCCTGGCATCACGCTCATAGACGGCCACCTCATGGTCGAAACTCAGCAGGTCGATGAAGAAGCTCCCCATCTTGCCTGCTCCCATGACTAATATTTTCATAAAAGAAGACTCACCCCCGGCCCCTCCCTTAAGGGAGGGGAGTAGATAGTCTTATCGGGGAAATATCTACTTGATTTGTTAATCTATAATCTATTTGGCATCAGAACTGACTACTCCCCTCCCTCCAGGGAGGGGTCGGGGGAGAGTCTGCTACTGATTGATAATCTCTATCTGCTGGCGCACGCTCTCCTCGTGTATGTTCTCGAAGACGCGGGCCACGAAGTCGGGGGCCATGCCGCAGAGCGAGCCCTGGGCGCCGCGCTTGGAGAGTATCTCGTTGTAGCGGTTGGCCTGCAGCACGGTCATGTTGTGCTCCTTCTTGTACTGCCCTATCTCGCGGCATACGCGCATACGCTTGGCCAGCAGGTCCATCAGCTGGTTGTCCAGCTCGTCTATCTGCTTGCGCAGCTGCTGTATGCCCTCGGTGGTGACCTTCTCGTCGCGTATGACCAGCAGCGAGAGGATGTAGTCCAGCACGTCGGGTGTCACCTGCTGGGCAGCATCGCTCCATGCCTTGTCGGGGTCGCAGTGACTCTCTACGATGAGCCCGTCGAAGCCCAGGTCCATGGCCTGCTGGCACAGTGGGGCTATGAGCTCGCGACGTCCGCCGATATGCGAGGGGTCGCAGATGATAGGCAGTTCGGGTATGCGACGGTGGAGCTCGATGGGTATCTGCCACATGGGCATGTTACGGTAGATTTTCTTGTCGTAGGACGAGAAACCGCGATGGATGGCTCCCAGACGCTTGACGCCGGCCTGATTGATACGCTCCATGGCCCCTATCCACAGTTCCAGGTCGGGGTTGACGGGGTTTTTCACAAATACCGGCACATCGACGCCCCTGAGCGCATCGGCCAGCGCCTGCATGGCAAAGGGATTGGCCGACGTGCGCGCTCCTATCCACAGGATGTCCATCTCGTACTTCAGGGCCAGCTCCACATGCTCGGGCGTAGCCACCTCGGTAGAGATGAGCATGCCGGTCTCTTTCTTCACCTGCAGCATCCAGGGCAGCGCCTTCTCGCCGTTGCCCTCGAAACCGCCGGGCTTGGTGCGCGGTTTCCATACGCCGGCACGGAAATTGTGGCAGCCCTTCATAGCCAGCTGGCGGGCTGTCGTCATCACTTGCTCCTCAGTTTCGGCCGAGCAGGGACCAGCTATGACAAACGGACGTTCGTTGTCGCTGGGCAAATTCAATGGTTTAAGTTCTAATTCCATAAGCCTACCCCCAACTCCTCCCCAAGAGAGGGGAGTTCGTTTACTACTGGGGTCTCCTTTTTTTTAGTGTTATTTTTGTTTAATTAGTTCTGTCTTCATTCCACCTCCAGGCCTATTCAGGCTCCCCTCCCTTGGGGAGGGGCAGGGGGTGGGCCATTATACGCTGCAAAGCCTCCTGCATCTTCTCCTCCTTGGCGCAGAGCGAGATGCGGATGTAGCGCTCGCCGTTGCTACCGAAGATGAAGCCGGGGGTAATGAACACGCGGGCCTCGTGGAGCACGTGCTCCGTCAGCTCTTCCACATGATTATATCTTTCAGGGATGCGCCCCCAGAGGAACATGCCCACCTGGTTCTCGCTGTACGTACAGTCCAGCGCCTGCATAATCTGCTCGGCCAGATGGCGCCGGCGGCGGTAGACGTTGACGTTGTACTCCCGGTGCCACTCGTCGCTGTTGCCCTCCAGTGCCTCGGCGGCAGCCAGCTGCAAGCCGCGGAACATGCCGCTCTCGATGTTCGACTGCACTTTCAGTATCCACTGTATGAACTGGGGCTTGGCGACGCACATGCCCACACGCCAGCCAGGCATGTTGTGGCTCTTGGACAGCGAGTTGAGCTCTATGCAGTAGTCGCGGGCCACACCCTTGCGGTCAGACCACTGCCAGGCGTTGAAGATGGACAGCGGATGGTCGTTGAGTATGCGCGAATAGGGATTGTCGTTGATGATGACGAAATGGTTGCGCTGCGCCAGCTCTACCAGTCGGTCGTAGAGTCCCTGGCTGGCTGGCGTTCCTGTCGGCATGTGGGTATAGTTGGTCCACATCAGCTTGACGTGCGACAGGTCGCGTTTGAACAGATCGTCGAAGTCGGACATCCACCCGTTCTCCTCCTTCAGGTCGTAGTACTCCACACGGGCTCCCAGCAACTTCGAGAGCGACGTGTAGGTGGGATAGCCCGGGTTGGGCACCAGCACCGTGTCGCCAGGATTGACGAAGGCAAGCGTCACGTGGAGGATACCCTCCTTCGAACCGATGAGCGGCAGCACCTCGGTAGCTGCGTCGACAGCCACGCCGTAGGTCTTCTCGTAGTAGGCAGCCATCGCCTGGCGCAACTCTGTCGTACCCATCGTGGGCTGGTAGCCGTGGGCCGACGGGTCGCGGGCCACCTCGCACAGCCGCTCCACGGTACGTTCCGACGGCGGCATGTCCGGACTTCCGATGGCCAGGCTGATGACGTCCTTGCCTTCGGCATTCATCTGAGCCACCTCCTTCAGCTTCCTGCTGAAGTAATATTCGCTCACTAAGTTTAATCTATCTGCTGGTTGTATCATAATTCTTAATTCATAATCGCCAAAGGCGACAATTCTTAATTCTTAACTCTTAATCGCCGAAGGCGACACCTCTTAATTCTTAATTCTTAACTCTTAACTCTTAATTCCCCCTATACTCTCCCAGTATCTTCAGGTCGCGGGTCAGCGGGATGATGGCGTCGATGCTCTGGCGATAGCGGGTCAGGTCGCTGTACGTCACGTCCACATAGAACAGGTACTCCCACTCGCGCCCAATGATGGGCAGCGACTGTATCTTCGTCAGGTTAATCTTGTAGAACGACAGGATGGCCAGCACGGCCGAGAGCGACCCTTCCTCGTGAGGCAGCGAGAAGACGATGCTCGACTTGTCGGCTTCTACCAGCGGGCGCAGCAGGTCGGCCTTCTGAGGGGCTGAGCACACCAGGAATCGGGTGTAGTTGTGCTTGTTGTCCTCTATGCCGTCTTCGAGTATCTTCAGACCGTAGAGGCGCGCTGCCTCAGCATGGCAGATGGCAGCCCATCCGCGATGCCGTCCCTCGGCTATCATCTTGGCAGCACCCGCCGTGTCCTCGGCCTCTACCACGCGCAGTTCAGGGTGATGCGCCAGATAGTGGCGCGTCTGCATCAGTGCCACAGGATGGGAGTGCACCTCCGAGATGGTCGTCCAGTCGTCTTCAGGCAGGCAACAGATGCAGTGGGTGATGTGCAGCTTATGCTCGCCCACCACGGTGACCCCGCTGTCGCGCAACAGTTCATAGTTGTGCAGCAGCGAGCCCGCTATGGTATTCTCGATGGCAGTCATGGCTATCACCGTAGGATCGTCGCTGACGGCCCTGAACACTTGCTCGAACGTGCTACAGCAGATGAGCTGTATCTGCTCATTGGCAAAGTACTGATGTACTGCTATGTCATGGAAGGAACCTATCTCCCCCTGTATCGCTATCCGTTTCATCGTAATTATCAATTATACATTATCAATTATTCATTATAATGAAGGGCTCCACTTTCACTTGACTGTGAAGCGGAGCCCTTATGCTTTATCCTTCTGTAACCATACACAACCATCCGCTTCACAATGTCTTTGCAAAGTAAAAGTAGAAGTAAAAGTATGCGTTAAGATTCATCATGTCGTCTTGTTTTTGTTCGATTTTTATTCCGTTTGGTGTGCAAAAGTATAACTTTTCTTCCAAATAAACAAATTATTCACAACTTTTTTTGCTTTTTTCCGTTGTAATTATAAAAATATTCAGTAACTTTGCAGCAAACTTTTCGAATCATTCGAAAGCAGAAATGAATTATAACAATACTGACCCCACCCCTGCCCCTCCCCTACAAGGGAGGGGAGTCCCTGCGGATAGGATGGCGGTAGCCGCTCCCCTCCCTTGTAGGGGAAAGGCTACGGGTAGGCGAGCTTCGCTCGGGAATGGGGCAGGGGTGGGGTCACTAACTTATACCTAACTTTAAATATAATGAAAAGAATGAAGGTTTTCATCGCGTTGCTGGCAGGTATGCTCTGCTTACCTGTCGTGATGCACGCACAGATCAAGGCAAACAAAGACTCGGTGGCCGTAGCAGAATATCTGCAAAGAGCCAATGACGGAGACGCCGTGGCACAAAACAGAGTGGGACTATGGTACTATACTGGCGTTGGCGGACTCGACAAGGACTACACCATGGCCGCCAAGTGGTGGGCACTGGCCGCACAGCAGGGCAACAGCGATGCCGTGGGCAACCTGGCCATGTGCTACCAGCTGGGCAACGGCGTGGAGGCCGACTCCACCACGGCAGCCAAGCTCTACATCCGCTCTATCCACGATGGCAACAGCCGCCTGCTGGAACAGCACGAGCGACTGGCCACCAAAGGCAAGCTGTTCAGCGCCATGCTGCTCTACGACATCTATCTGCACGGCAAGGCCGGCATGGCCCCCGACCAGGAGAAGGCATTTACCTACCTGGAGATAGCTGCACGGAAGTCGCTGACGGCTAAATACAAGCTGGCCTACCTCTACGAAAACGGCATAGGCACACCCGCCGATACGGCCAAGGCACGCTCGCTCTATGAAGAGGTACTGAACCATCCGCAGTGGACAGGACCTGAACAGGAAGACAAATAACTACTTTTTTACGACTATGGGATTCTGGAAAACATTGTTTGGGGGAGCCGATGAAGCACCCGAGGATGAGAAGAAGACAAGTGAGGCACGCCAGTTTGACTTGCTGAAATACGACGGTGTGAAGGCTATGCGCATGGGACAGTTTGACTATGCCGTCAAATGTTTTCGCGAGGCGCTGAAGATTGAGGACGACCTGGAGGTACACGACTACCTGCAACAGGCCCTGACCCGCAACGGCAACATTGCCGAGGCTATCGACGAGCTGAAAATCATGTCGCAGGCTCAGCCCGACAACGTGCAGCTGCTCATACACATGGCCCACCTGGCCTACATGGAGGAGGACTACGACCTGATGGAGAGCATCTGCCAGCAGGCCGAAGCGCTCAGTCCTGAGCAGGCTCAGGTGCACTACCAGTATGCACAGGCCTGCCTGGGACATGGCGACCTGATAGGTGCCATCGCACGTCTGACCAAGTCCATAGCCCTCGACGAGGAACTGCTGGACGCACGACTGCTCAGAGGGCAGACGCTGCTGAAGATGGGCGAACTGAAGGGTGCACAGGAGGATGCTGACTACCTGCTGCAACACACCGAGGGGCAGGAGGACGTGCTGCTGCTCAGCGCACGCTTGCTGCATGCCTGCGGCCAGGACCAGCAGGCCATAGCCCGCTATGACGAAGTGACCGCCGTCAACCCATTCCAGATTGATGCCTATCGCGAACGCGGCAAAATAAAGTTCGACATGGGCGACAAGCAGGGTGCCGAGGAGGACATGCAGAAGGTGCTGGAGCTGAATCCGCAGGAGATGGCCGACGTCAGCGGCGACTACTCTGCCGAAGGCATCGAGCAGCGCGTCAAGCAGGCCTACTCCAACATGAACCCGTTTGGTATATAACTAATAATTAAAAAGGTATATGACAGGAATGAAAACGATGCTCCTCTTCGGACTGGGCGGCCAGGAAGTGCTGCTCATCGCCCTCGTAGTACTGCTGCTCTTCGGCGGTGCCAAGATACCCGAGCTGATGCGCGGCTTGGGCAAAGGCGTCAAGAGCTTCAAGGACGGCATGAAGGATGTCGACGAGGAAGTGAAAAGTGAAGAAGTGAGAAGTGAAAAGTGAAAAGTGAAGAGTGAAAAGTGAATAGTGAAGAAGTGAAGGAGCGATGAGTGAACAAGCTACTTTTTGGGATCATCTCGACGAACTGCGCTGGGCCATCATACGCTCACTGGGTGTCGTCGTGGTCTTCGCAGTAGCCATGTTCTGCCTGAAGGATCAGCTCTTTGCCGTCGTACTGGCACCGCGCTCCAGCGACTTCGTCACTTACCGCCTGATGGGGGCCGAGGCTTTCTCCATCCCCCTGATGAACATCGGACTCACCGAGCAGTTCATGACCCACATGCGGGTGGCCGTCTACGCAGGGCTGCTCTTTGCCCTACCCTACGTGCTCTACGAGCTGTTTCGCTTCATCTCGCCGGGACTCTACCGCCATGAGCGGCGCGCCGCCACGTGGATAGTGTGCTCGTCCTACCTGATGTTTGCCCTGGGCACGGCCGTCAACTACTTCATCATCTTTCCCTTTACCGTCAGGTTCCTGGGCACCTATCAGGTCAGTGCCGACGTGGCCAACATGCTGACGTTGCAGTCCTACATCGACACGCTCATCACCATGAGCTTCGTCATAGGACTCATCTTCGAGCTGCCAGTCGTCTGCACCATCCTGGGCCGCATGGGCTTCGTCAACGGAAGTCTGATGCGACGCTACCGCCGACATGCCGTCGTAGCCATCCTGGTAGTGGCGGCCATCATCACCCCCACTACCGACGTCTTCACGCTGATGATAGTGTCACTGCCCATCTGGCTACTCTACGAAGTCAGCATCCTCCTGGTAGGAAAATGAACGCCATAACGACTTAACGCAATAACAACAATAAAAAAATCATGCTCAGAAAGATTCGCATAACCCTGGCAACGCTGTTCTTCATCGGACTGACTTTGCTCTTTCTCGACTTCACAGGCACAGCCCATACATGGCTGGGCTGGATGGCCAAGGTGCAGTTTCTGCCTGCCGTCATGGCCATCAATGTGGTGGTCGTAGTGGTGCTCATAGCACTGACACTCATTTTCGGACGTATCTACTGTTCGGTCATCTGCCCGCTCGGCATCATGCAGGACATCTTCGGATGGTTCGGCAAAAAGGCACGCAAGAACCGCTATACCTACTCCAAGGAGATAGCATGGCTGCGCTACATCATGCTGGGACTCCTTGTCCTGGCCCTGCTGGCAGGCATAGGCACCATCGTACAGCTGCTGGCACCCTACAGCGCCTTCGGACGCATAGCCACCATGCTGCTGCAACCCCTGTGGCAGCTGGGCAATAACCTGCTGGCCGGCATTGCTGAAAGTGCCGACAGCTATGCCTTCTACTCCGTCGACGTATGGATTAAGTCGCTGCCCGTACTCATCATCGCCGTCGTCACACTGGTGGCACTGGCCATCCTGGCCTGGCGTGGAGGACGCACGTATTGCAACACCATTTGTCCCGTAGGTACTGTGCTGTCGTTCTTGGCACGTTTTTCGTGGTTCAGGATTCAGTTTGACGAGGACAAGTGTCGCAACTGCTCACTCTGTACGAAGAACTGCAAAGCCTCGTGTATCGACTTCAAGAACCACCGGGTAGACTACTCACGCTGCGTCGTCTGCGGCGACTGCTTGGAGAGCTGCAAGTTTGGCGCCCTGGCTTATAAACCCTACAAGACCCATGAGCCCCATGACCCCCATGAGACCCATGAGACCCATGACCCCCATGAGCCCCAATCCCCCCAAGAGCAGTCCCGCCGCTCCTTCCTCCTGGCCACAGCCCTGGTCACGACGGCTGCCATCGCCAAGGAAGAGAAGAAAGCCGTCGACGGCGAACTGGCTCCCATCAAGCCCAAGGCTGCCCCACGCCGCCAGACGCCACTGACGCCGCCGGGTTCGCTCTCGGCCAAGAACATGGCAACCCGCTGCACGGGCTGTCAGCTCTGCGTGTCGGAGTGTCCCAACCATGTGCTGCGGCCATCGACCGACCTGATGAACCTGATGCAGCCCACCATGGAATACGACCGCGGCTACTGCCGTCCGGAGTGCACACGCTGCTCCGACGTCTGTCCGGCCGGTGCCATCAAGCCTATCGACAAGGAAGCGAAATCGAGCATTCAGATAGGTCATGCCGTCATCATCGCTCCCCACTGCCTCTCGGCCACAGGCCAAGACGAGTGCGGCAACTGTGCCCGCCACTGTCCGGTGGGAGCCATCGAGATGCTGCCCAGCAACCCCGACGACGAGCTGTCGCCACTGGTGCCCACCGTCAACGAGCACCGCTGCATCGGATGCGGCGCCTGCGAATATGTATGTCCCGTACGTCCCGTCTCAGCTATTCATGTGGAAGGGCACGAGGTGCACAAGGAGATTTGAGTATTGAGTATTGAGAATTGAGAGTTATGAAGAAGGACAATCAGATATCAAGGCGCAGCTTCCTGAAACTGATGGGAGCCGGTGCCGCCACCACAATAGCTGCTGCATGTGGCAGCAAGAAGACTGACGAGGAACAGACCGTCAGCGAACCGCCTGTAGGCAAGATGACCTACCGCACCACCCCCAACACCGGCGACAAGGTGTCTATCTTAGGTTACGGCATGATGCGCCTGCCACAAATAGACGAGTCGGAAGAGTTTGACCAAGAGATGATCAACCAGCAGGTGGACTACGCCATAGAGCACGGACTCAACTACTTCGACACGTCACCCGTCTACTGCCGCGGTATGTCGGAACGCTGCACGGGCATCGCCCTGCACCGCCATCCCCGCGAGAAGTATTTCGTGGCCACCAAGCTGTCGAACTTCGACGAGAGCTACTGGTCGCAGGAAGCCAGCATACAGATGTATCACGACTCCATGAAGGAGCTGCAGGTGGACTACATCGACTACTACCTGCTGCACAGCGTAGGAGGCGGAGGCATGGAGAACTTCAGCAAGCGCTACCTGGACAACGGCATGCTCGACTTCCTGTTGGAGGAGCGCAAGGCCGGCCGCATACGCAATCTGGGATTCTCCTATCACGGCGACATCGAGGTCTTCGACTATCTGCTGGCCAACAACGACAAGTACCACTGGGACTTCGTGCAGATACAGCTCAACTACCTGGACTGGAACTATGCCGACGAGATGAACAAGCGCAACACCGACGCCAGCTACCTCTACGACGAACTGCAGAAACGAGGCATTCCTGCCGTCATCATGGAGCCGCTGCTGGGAGGCCGACTGGTGAAGGACCTGCCGCAGTTTGCCGTCAACGAACTGAAGAAGCGCGAGCCTCAGCGCTCCATCGCCTCGTGGGCATTCCGCTATGCCGGCACTCGCAAGGGGGTACTCACCGTGCTCAGCGGCATGACCTACATGGAGCACCTGAAGGACAACCTGCTGTCGTACTGTCCGCTGGAACCGCTCACGGAGGAAGAGCAGCGATTCCTGGACAGGGACATCGCCCACCAGATCATGGAGGAGGACACCATACCCTGCAACAACTGCCAGTACTGCATGCCCTGTCCCTACGGCATCGACATTCCCGGCATCTTCCTGCACTACAACAAATGGAAGGTGGAGAACATGCTGCCTGAGGACAAAGGGGCCGAAGACTACCGACGCAACCGTCGCAACTACCTCATCAGCCTCGACCGCAACATACCCCGCGACCGCCAGCCCGACCACTGCATCCAGTGCGGACGCTGCATCCATCAGAAGCACTGCCCGCAGAAAATCAACATCCCCAAGGAACTGGAGCGCGTGGCACAACTGGTGGAGCAACTGAAACGCGACAACACCTAAAACCTTATTATTACTTATAAATACAACTTTAATCAACTATGGACAACAACAATGCTCTGTTGGCACTGAATGCCAACCCTGTAGTGGCTTTTCTGCAAAAGCCTGCAGAACAACTGACAAAGGCAGACATCATCCGTTATGTCTGCGAGAACGACATCCGCATGATTAACTTCATGTACCCTGGCGGCGACGGCAAGCTGAAGACGCTCAACTTCGTCATCACCAACCTGCAGTATCTGGACACCATACTGACCTGTGGCGAGCGCGTCGACGGCAGCAGCCTCTTCTCGTTCATACAGGCTGGCTCGAGCGACCTCTACGTGCTGCCCCGCTTCCGCACCGCCTTCCTCGACCCCTTTGCCGAGATTCCTACGCTCAGCATGCTCTGCTCGTTCTTCGACAAGGACGGACAGCCGCTGGCCAGCGCCCCCGAGCAGACCCTGCGCAAGGCTTCGGAGGCCTTCACCCGCGTCACCGGCTTCCAGTTCGAGGCCATGGGCGAACTGGAGTACTACGTCATCTCTGCCGACGAGGAGGTGTTTCCTGCCGTCGACCAGCACGGATACCACGAGTCGGCTCCCTATGCCAAGACCAACGAGTTCCGCACCAAGTGCATGAAGTACATCGCACAGACGGGTGGACAAATCAAGTACGGACACTCCGAGGTGGGCAACTTCACGCTCGACGGACTGACCTACGAACAGAACGAGATTGAGTTCCTGCCCGTTCCCGTAGAGCAGGCTGCCGACCAGCTGATGCTGGCCAAGTGGGTCATTCGCAACCTGGCCTACGACGAGGGCTACGACGTGACCTTCGCACCTAAGATTACGACGGGCAAGGCTGGCAGCGGACTGCACATCCACATGCGTATGACCAAGGACGGACAGAACCAGATGCTGAAGGACGGCGTACTCTCAGAGAGTGCCCGCCGCATGATAGCAGGCATGATGGACGTAGCTCCCGCCATCACTGCCTTTGGCAATAAGAACCCCACCAGCTACTTCCGCCTGGTGCCTCATCAGGAGGCTCCCACCAACGTTTGCTGGGGCGACCGCAACCGCTCGGTATTGGTGCGCGTGCCTCTGGGATGGGCTGCTGGCGTCGACATGTCGGCTACGGCCAATCCGCTGGAGCAGCGCATGGAGCGCGACATGAGCGGCAAGCAGACGGTAGAGATGCGCTCACCCGACGGTTCTGCCGACCTCTATCAGCTGTTGGCTGGTCTCTGCGTGGCCTGCCGTCATGGTTTCGAGATGGCGAATGCCCTCGAGGTTGCCGAGAAGAACTATGTCAACGTCAACATCCACGATGCCCAGAATGCCGACCGCCTGGCTCAGCTGGCCCAGCTGCCCGACTCGTGCGCAGCCTCTGCCGACTGTCTGGAACGTCAGCGCAAGGTATTCGAAGAGTACGACGTGTTCTCACCGGCCATGATTGACGGCATCATTGCCCAGCTGCGTGCCTACGACGACAAGACGCTGCGCAAGGACATCGAGCAGTATCCCGACGAGATCATGAAACTCGTCAGCCAGTACTTCCACTGCGGATAGACCTGACGATATACTTACGACCACGAATTCTACGAATTGTCAAGCGCGACCGCCATTCGTGCAGTTTGTGTAATTCGTGGTCGTAATAAAAAGTTGACTAAATGGAAAAGTAATAATGATAATGAAACGAACCACTCTTCTCGCGGTCTGGGCGATGCTGTCACTGCCCCTGACCGCACAGCCATCCGACAACAAAGATTACACACAGTACGTCAACCCCTTCATCGGCACACAGACCGACGAGAGCGGTGCCCTGAGCGGCAGCACCTTCCCCGGGGCAACCCTGCCGCAGGGAATGGTGCAACTAAGCCCCGAGACCGAACAGATGGTCACCTGGGACCCCTGCTCGGGCTACGACTACAACAAGGACATCATCTATGGATTCACCCATACCCACCTCAGCGGCACCGGCTGCACCGACCTCATCGACATCAGCCTGATGCCACTCAGCACCACCGTCACCCCCGCCCAACTGTCGGAGGGCATGTTCGGCCAGCATTTCAGCCATGAGCAGGAGTCAGCCAGCCCTGGCTACTATATGGTGCAGCTTCAGGAGAGCCAGGTGCGTGTAGAGCTTTCGGCCACCATCCGTACCGGCATTCACCGCTACACCTTCCCCGAGGGGCAGCCTCAGAGCGTTGTCATCGACCTGGACCGAGGCACCTTCCGTGGCGAGGCCTACTACTCGGGCCGCCGGTCGTACAACATCATCCAGAGTCAGCTGCGCATCGTCGACGACCACACCATCGAGGGCTATCGACTCATCACCGGATGGGCCAAGCTGCGCAAGGTCTATTTCCGTGCCGAGTTCTCGCGTCCTTTCAGTCAGCGACTGCTGATGGACGGCAAGCGCAATGCGGGCAAGAGCAACGTGGTCAATGGTCGTGAACTGCGCACTGCCCTCTCCTTCAGTCCCCATGACGGTCGCCAGCTGACAGTGAAAGTGTCCATCTCGCCTGTCGATTACGACGGAGCCCGGAGGAACATGGCTGCCGAGGCTGCAGGCTGGCAGTTCGATGACTATGTGAAAGCTGCCCACGACAGCTGGCAGCGCGAGTTGAGCCGCATAGACATCGAGGGCAGCGACGAACAGAAGACCATCTTCTACACCGGACTCTACCACGTGCTCATGCAACCCAACACCATGAGTGATGTGGACGGACGCTACATAAACACCAACTTCGAGCAATGCCAGATGCCCCCGGGCGAAGTCTATCACAGCACCTTCAGCCTCTGGGACACCTTCCGTGCCGCCCACCCCCTCTACACACTCATTGCCCCCGACATTGCCGCCCAGTTCGTGCGCGACATGGTGCGCCACCACCAGACCTACGGCTACCTGCCCATCTGGGATCTCTGGGGACAGGACAACTACTGCATGATAGGCAACCACGCCATTCCCGTGCTTGCCGATGCCATCATGGCCGACCTCCCCGGCATCGATGCCGAGGCTGCCTACCAGGCTATGGTAGAGAGCAGCACGCGCAGTCACTTCAACTCTCCTTTTGAAATATGGGAACAGTATGGCTACATGCCGCAGACCCTGCAGAATACCAGTGTCAGCATCACCATGGAACAGAGTTTCGATGATGCCTGCGTGGCACTCGTGGCCCGCAAGCTGGGGCACACCGCCGACTACGAGCGGTTCCTGCGTCGCAGCCATTTCTACCGCAACCTCTTCGACCCCTCCACGGGCTTCTTCCGTCCCAAGGACGAGCAGGGGCAATGGCTGAAGGACTTCGACCCTCTCTCCTACGAGCAGCCCTGCTTCGTCGAGGGCAATGCCTGGCAATACATGTGGTTTGCCCCCCACGACCCCCAGGGACTCATCGACCTCTTTGGCAGCCGGGAGGCCTTCCTGAAGAAACTTGACGAGAACTTCTCGCTCACCGCCACCAGTGGCGAGGTGAACGGCAATGCCAGCGGCTTCATCGGACAGTATGCCCACGGCAATGAGCCCAGCCACCACACCGTCTATCTCTATAACTTCGCAGGACGTCCTGAGCGCACCCAGGAGCTGGTGGACCAGGTTCGGCGCGAGTTCTACCGTGCCACCCCTTGCGGCTATGCCGGCAATGACGACTGCGGACAGATGTCGGCCTGGTACATCTTCTCGTCCCTGGGCTTCTATCCTTTCCATGCCGGTGCTGCCGAGTATGTCGTAGGTACTCCGCTCTTCACCCGTGCCACTCTCCATCTCGCCGATGGCAAGGACTTCGTCATCAGCGCACCCAGGAAGACGCCCCAGCGCATCCACGTGAAGCGTGTACGCCTGAACGGCCAGCCGCTCAAGGGCCACACCATCACGCACCAGCAGATCATGGCTGGCGGCACCCTGGAGTTCACGCTTTGACTCTCCTAATTGCGCAGCGAGACATCTTCTCGTCTGAATACTTGCGGCTGTGTACGAGTGACGCTGCCTGCAGCAAAGTAGCCCTGGCAACCGCCAGAGATGTTGCTGCGGGGATTGGCTCCTCCGTTCTGTCCGGCACGCAGCGAAGCATAGTAGTCGTAGACGCTGCGGTCTATGGTCATCAGCGTGAACGATATTTCGTCGCCGTCGTAGAGCAGGCGCTCCCAGTCCTCTTCCTTATCATCGTCCATAGCCCTTTCCGAGGTGCACATCAGGTCGCGATAGATGCGTCCCGGCGGATTGCCGCGGTCGTCGAATACTGCCCATCGGTAGGGCTGGCTCAGGTCTTTGTCTTTCAGATGCTGATGCTCTGACCGCCTGTCCATACGGTACCAGTAGTAGTTGCGCACGTCAGGTTCGGGGTCGGCAGCCCACACCTCGTAGACCAACAGGCGCTCTTTCAAGACTGGCTGCCACAGAAATTCGGCCGAGATGATGGGGGCTGCCGGCGGCATGGTCGACGTGGCTTCGTAGTGCCGGCCTTCATAATCCACCGTCAGCGTGTAGGTATGTCCCGGCTCGCCTGCCAATGCCGATCGGTAGCTGTCGGTCGCAGCATTGTATTCTACCGGTATCTTTTTCCCTCCTACGCTGACTGCCACCAGGGCACCCTGCCTGCAACGGCCTCTCACAGAGTCGGTGACCGAACGGCTCTTGGTAATGAGTATCTCCGTGCCCTCATTGGTGACACGTCCTTCTATCACGACGACAGGCTCCGTTTCATGATACTCGAAGTCGAGTTCTTTCTCGCAGGCCGTCAGTGTCATTATATATATAATAAGGTATAGCAATCTTTTCATATCAGTACTTCAGTGTGAATGAGACGGAGGGAACGATGCCGAAGAGCGAGGTCTGCATGGCCTTGGTGCCCGACGGACTCTCGTCGTCGTTCTCGAAACGGATGACGAAGGGATTGTAGCGGCAGTACGCATTGTACAGGCCGAAAGACCAGACGCGCGTCATGCCTGAACGAAGACGCTTGGTGTGTGTGGCGCTGAGGTCCAGCCGGTGGTAGGCCGGAGCACGGTAGCCGTTGCGCTCGGCATAGTAGTAATAGGTGGTGCCGTCTATCTCGTACTTCCCGCTGGGTGCCGTCAGTGCCTGCCCCGTATTGTAGTGCCACGTACCCGACAGCTCCCACGACGGCGTCAGGCTGTAGATGCCCACGAGCGAGAGGTCGTGCCGGCGGTCGTTGGAAGCCGTGTACCATCGTCCGCCGTTGATGCCCCGTATCTGGTTTTCCGACCACGACAGCGTGTACGACAGCCAGCCCGTCAGCCGCCCCGTGTTCTTGTGGGCACAGAGCTCCAGCCCGTATGCCCTACCCTTTCCACCCAGCAGCAGCCGCTCTATCTCTATCTCCGAGAAGAACGACTTGCCGTCGCGGTAGTCGTAGACGTTGCGGATGTGCTTGTAGTAAGCCTCAGCTGACAGGTCATAGTCACTCTTAGCCGTCATGCCCATCCAGCCGACAGCCACCTGGTCGGCCTGCTCGGGCTTCACCAGATTGCTCGTCATCGTATAGCGGTCAAAGGGCATCGACATCGAGTTGCCGCGAATGGCGTGTATGTCCTGCGACGTACGGCTGTAGCCCAGCTTCACGCTATGCCGGTCGTTGACGGCCCACTTCACGCTGAGGCGCGGCTCCAGGTCGGCATAGGTCTTGACAAAGCCTGCGGGATTCATCGTCTTCGTGATGTTGCCGTCGCCGTCTATTTCATAATAGGGAGCACCGCCCAGCACAGAGAACGTATGCAGGCGCAGTCCTGCCGACAGCTGCCAGCGGGGTGCCAGCTGCCACTCATCGTTCACCCATGCGGCATTGGTCCATGCCCGCCGACGTTCCCGCTGGTGCAGCAGGTTGATGTCCCACTCGGCCGACTGCAGCCACAGCATCGTGGACTCCGCCCCGATGTTCAGCCGATGGCTGTCAGCAGGCTGTAGCGTCTGCTGGTGACGCAGCGTCAGGTGGCGTATGTAGCCCTGCATCGTGTAGTAGATGTTCAGCATGTCTATGCCCACGTCGCTGCCGAAGTCGGTATATACCAGCTGCGTGTTGGCATAGTGGCGGTCGTCGAACGTATGCAGCCAGTTGGCCGTCGCCGTCGTATTGTTCCATTTCATGTCCATCAGTTCGTCAAGCCCCATGTTGTCGCGTCCGCGAAAGAACGAGAGCCACAGCACATCCTGCGGTGACAGGCGGAAGTTCAGCCGCAGGTTGGCATCGTAGAAGTGCATCGTATTGTTCTTGTAGTCCTTGGTCGCCTTCAGGAAGAGGTCGAGGTACGAACGGCGACCAGCCAGTAGAAACGACGACCGTCCCCGCTGGATAGGTCCCTCGGCCGAGAGCTTGGCCGACAGCAGACCCACCGAACCGGCAAAGTGATAGTCCTGCATATCGCCCGAACGGGTGCTGATGTCGAAGACCGACGACGACCCGCCGCCCAGCTGTGCCGGCACCAGTCCCTTGTAGAGCGAGGCATTGCTGAGAGCCTCGTCGTTGAAGGCCGAGAAGAGTCCCATCAGGTGGCCCGCGTTGTAGACCGTCGCTCCGTCCAGCAGTATCAGGTTCTGTGCTGCCGTACCGCCTCTCACCTCGTAACCGCCCGAAGCCTCGCTCTCGCTCTTCACGCCGGGCAGCAACTGCAGGCTGCGGATGATGTCGCGCTCACCAAACAGTGCCGGCACCTTAGCCAGTGTAGCCACCTCTACCTTCTCCACCCCTATCTGCACTTCCTGCAGCCGTTTCTGGGCCGAGCGCGAGGTGACCACCACCTCCTCGAGTGTATCTTCCCGCTGCACATGCTCCGTCTGCGCCACCGCCGGTGCGGTACACATACAAGGCAACAGGCATACGCCCAACCATCGTTTCCCGATCATATCGTATGCTCTCACCCGATGGCATGACCCAGCCGGGCACGCTTGCGATACTGAGCGACGAAGAAGATGAGGAAGCCGAGGGCTACCAGGGCAGCTGCGATGGCACCCCAAAGGGCTATCTTGCCACCTGTGCCGGTAGACTGCACATTGTCGGAAACCTGCTGGGCCACACCGCTGACGGTGTCTACCGTGTCCTTGACGATGTTGCGGATAGGACGGGATATATCCTTGATAGGAGGATAAGGGGCGATGTCTAAAAATGGAACCATAATCTTTTTTCTATTATTGGGTTAAACTTACATGAGACTATAAAACAGCTGGAACAGCAGGCCCATCAGGAAACTGATGGAATTGCAGAAAAACGAATAGAGCAATGCATCACCCCACTCGCCTGCCCAGTAACGATACCAAAGTGTCTCGATGACAAAGACCAGCAACTCGGCCACAAGCAGTGCGGTCCATGTGGTATCGTGCTCGAGGAACCAGAGACAGAGCGGCACGTTGGTCAGCACATTGATCACCACCGACGACCAGAGCACGCGCGGCCGTTCCTCTAACAGCATCCACAGCACTGCCAGCTCGATCAGTATGGTAGGGACGAGCGTCGACAGTACACACAATGCATAATTCATAATTCACAATTAATAATTAATAATTCATAATGCATAATTCATAATGCATAATTCATAATGCATAATTCATAATCGCCAAAGGCGACCACTCTTAATTCTAAATTCTTAACTCAAAAGGTATCCTGGCATCAGGGCGGCAGCCAGCAGGCCGAAGGCCAGGCCTTCGCGTCCGGGCAGCACCAGGTTGGCCAGGTAGAGCGTGATAGGCATGGTACAGTTGACGGCGAAGAGCCCTATGAAGGGTACGACGGGCGAAGCCGTCTTCAGCACGACACAGGCGACGACGACCGCCACCATCACTCCGAGGGCGACGACAAGGCCCATCCAGCGGGCCAGCCATCCGCCTGCCATCTTTCCCAGCATGGCCGTCAGTCCTACGAGCAGGGCTATCTGTTCGCCCCGCATCATGCCTGCTGACAGCACGCTGCCTACAAACGAGCGCAGCATGACGACAGCCATGATAAGGAGCAGAGCCAGCGCAGCCAACAGCCATCCCTGCCGGGGGTGGCCAGCTGGTCGGCGACGGTCGTCCAGAGGCGTCGTGTCCAGCCAGATGTAGCCTGCTGCCATCATGCACACCAACAGCAACAGCAGGATGAGCAACATCCACGAATAGTAGAGGAAACCGATGGTGAGTCCCATGACGCCTGTAGCCACAAACACACCGAGGGCACGCATGTCGTTGCCAGTCTTCACGGCTGTCTCCTTGCCGCCCCACACATGGAACAGGGAGTTGCCGATGCCCAGCAGCGAGGCCACGGCAAACATGGCGACCGCAGAGCCTTGCAGCGATGCTATCGACGTGATGACGGCACTCGACAGCACGGCCAGGCCGAGCAACAGCACCGAGGCGAACAGCATCCAGTGGCGATGACGCAGGCGGTCGGCCACCCAACCCGTCAGCGGCTGCGTGAGGAAGGCCAGCACGTTGTAGGCCATGAAGATGGCCAACAGATGTGGGATGCTGAAGGGAAACGTCAGCTGATACAGGCAGCAGACGCACACCCCGTCTACCAGGAAGTGCATCGCCGAGGCCAAGGCCGTCAGCCGCCATACATTCTTGTCACTTCGTCTCATCATCAGACTTCAAACCTCAAATTTCAAACTTCAAACTCCTTTCGGGCACAAAGATACAAAATATTTTCTGATTACGTCGCAAAAAAAGGGAAATAATGCTTCATTTGTTGAAGAAATCACGAATGATTCACTTCGTCAAAGGCAGCCGACGCCAGATGCAGCGCGGTATGCGGCGCCACAGGGCTGTGATGATGCGCCACCGCCAGTCAACAATGCGTACATGGCGACGTCGCTCTATACTACGGACGATCTCCTCGGCTACCTTCACCTTATTTAATAATAGAGGATAGCTGTTGCCGTCGTTCAGCAGGTCGGTAGCTACAAAGCCCGGCCGGATGTCCGTGAAGCGGATGTTCAGTTTGCGGGTGTTCGAGAGCTGTTCCAGTGCCTGAATGTATGTGTTCTGCAGGGCTTTCGTAGCCGAGTACGACGGTGCAGGCCCCAGCCCCTTGGTGCCAGCGATAGATGAGATGACGGCAATGTGTCCGCCGCCATGACTGGCCATATAGCGATAGGCCGTGCCCACCATGCGGGTGAACCCCAGCCCGTTGGTCTCTACGGTACGCAGCTCTATGTCCTCCCGCAGCTCGGGGTTCTGCTTGCCTATGCCCGAAGCATGGAAGTAGAGGTCCATGCCCCCTACCCGCTCTATCAGCGCCAGCAGCTGCCGTCCGGCCTCCTCGCTGTTGACGTCTATCTGCGCAGCATGCTCAAAGTCGCCCAGCAACTCCAGTCGACGGGCTGCCACACCCACCGTCCAACCTCTCTCTTTCAACACACGAGCCACCTCGCGCCCTATGCCCGACGATGCTCCAACAACAATTGCCCGTTTCATCTATTTAATGCATAATGCATAATGCATGATGCATAATTCATGATGCATAATTCATAATGCATAATTCATAATTCTTAATGCATAATTCTTAATTCTTAATTTATAATTCTTACTCGCCGTAGGCGACACCTCTTAATTCTTAACTCTTAATTCTTAATTGCCCAAAGGGCAACACCTCTTAATTCTTAACTCTTCGCTCGAGTTTTGCTCGCTTTGCTTGCAAAGAACTCTCAACCTCTCTTTGTCTTACTGCTTCAAAGAGCAGGATGGCGGCGCTGACAGATACGTTCAGCGAGTCGAGCCGTCCCAACATCGGTATGCGGATATGGGCATCGGCAGCCTCGCGCCACTGATTGGTCAACCCCGTCGACTCCGTCCCCATAACGATGGCCGTGGCCTCCCTCATGTCGGTATCGTAGTACAGACGGGAATCCTGCAGCTGAGCCGTCAGAATGCGGATATTCCTTTTCTTCAGAAAGCTGATACACTCCTCCGACGAGCAGGCCACAGTAGGCACAGTGAAGATGGCGCCGATGGACGAGCGTATCAGATTGGGATTATACAGGTCGGTCAGCGGGTCGCATACAATGACGGCGTCGGCCTTGGCCGCATCGGCGCTACGCAGCACAGCCCCCAGGTTGCCGGGTTTCTCCACACGCTCCAGCACGATGATCAGCGGATGCTCGCCCAACTGCAGGTCCTCCAGTCGGCGGCTCTTCGTCCTGACCAGTGCCACCACCCCCTCGGTACTGCCCCGATAGGCCATCCGCTCGTAGACCCGTTTGTCTACGATGGATAACGGAGAATTGATATTTGCCAATTGTTGCATAAACATGTCATCGGCCTCAGTCAGTTCCTGACAGCAGAAGATGCTGTCCACCTCGTAGCCGCCCTCCAGGCAATGCTGCAGTTCGCGCCGTCCTTCCACGACGAAGAGTCCCTCCCTGCGCCGTTCGGCCGATTTCTGCTGCAGCAGCAGCACGTGCTTCACCTTCGGGTTCTGCACGCTTGTTATAATCGTATCATTCATCTTTGTGGTCACGCTTTGTTCTATACGATAAATGGGGCCCCATGGCGTCGCCTAACATCATGACGGCAGCAAGCAGTTTCCACTGTTTCATTGTCTGTGTCATTGTCTGTGTCATTATTTGTGTCTTAACTGGCTGCAAAGATAATACATTTTCGGGAGAAAACCTAAAAAAACATTATGATTCTTTCCGATACAATCACTATATCCGTGTTCTATACTACGGACGATTCCTTTACCACTGTTCTCTTTAAATAACGGCCAAGACGTCCACCCCTTTGTCATCATCATCTACGTGAACACGGTCTTTGTTTCAGGTATTGTCTCTTTGCCCAGATTAGTGGACTTTGTGCATAGATGAAAATTATTTTATTATTATGTCGTATTTTCATTTATTTTTTCTACCTTTGCGCCATCATTTGACTGAGACCAACCATGAACGGACCTACAACTGAGAAACAACGATACGTCGTGCTCGATGCCCTGCGGGGACTGGCTCTGCTGGGTATTGCACTGGCCAATTTCCCTGAGTTCGGACTTTGGACTTTTCTTTCCAGCGAAGCACAGGAAGCCATGCCTACCGCCAATGCCGACCACGTGACGAGATTCCTGCAATACCTGTTCGTTGACGGTAAGTTCTATACCATCTTCTCCATACTCTTCGGCATCGGATTCTCCATCACCCTGTCGCGACGAGGCGTCGGCCTCTTCTATCGTCGCATGAGCATCCTGCTGCTGATAGGGTTCCTGCACCTGATGTTTATCTGGAGTGGCGACATCCTGCTACTCTATGCTGTCGGCGGTATGTTGCTGCCTCTGTTTACGAGGCTCTCCAACCGCTCGCTGCTGACCGTTGCCCTGCTGCTCATCCTGTTGCCCGTAGCCCTGGAGACCTACGCAGCATGGCGGGGGTTCGACTTCGCAGCCCCACTCTATGAAGCCTGGTGGCGACAGGCCAACAGCAGTGGCATCACTGAGGAGAACTTTGCTTCGTGGTTGCGCGATGCCAAGGACTATGGGGGCATGTTCGAGTTTCTGAAACAGGGTTCCATAGAACGTATGTGGGAGTTTGTGGGAGGTCATCGTCTGCCCAAGGTGCTGGGACTCTTTCTGATAGGCTACTACATAGGACGCAATCGTCTCTATGCCCGCCTCAACGAGCTACGTCCGCTGATGAAGAAAGGGGTTCGCCTGATGCTGCCGTGGGCTCTCCCCACCTCCGTATTATATGCATGGAGTGCCATGAGTGGTCACCCCTGGGGACAGATTGTCCACTCTGTGCTTTATGCCGTCAGCGTAGTTCCGATGGGTCTCGTCTATATGCTCCTCATATGCTTGTGGCTGAAACCATTCGAGTGGCTGAAGTCGGCAGGACGCATGGCGCTGACGTGCTATATCACACAGTCACTCATCGGCATCCTTCTGTTCTATGGCATCGGCTTCGGACTGGGCACCTGCTGCGGACTTATCACCATCGAAGGTATTGCCACACTGGTATTCCTCCTCGAGGTCGTGCTCTGTCGGCTATGGCTCAGCTACTTCCGCTTCGGTCCGTTAGAGTGGATATGGCGCTTATTGACCTACGGTGAATGGATAAGACTGAGAAAATAGCTGGTTCTCACGAATATGTGCGCAGAATACCAAATTTAATATGAGATTTCGGCATTCCCGTTAATTGTTGTTAAGAGTTGGCCTCGTTAAATAGAACGTCAGAAATACCGTGACTTTGCCAATGGATTCTTTGCCAGTCAAAAACGTCTGGCAAGAACTACAGGTTAGTTTTATTTCGGTGTAAAAATGTGTAATGGATTTCTTGCATAGTTCTTGAAAAATATCTACTTTTGCACCGTCCGGACAACAAAACTGATTGTTGAACCATTTAAAAAGTAAAGAAGATGAAGAAACTGATTTTAATGTCATTGATGGCAGTATGCTGCCTTGTGACAGCAAGTGCACAGAAGACGGTGGTGTCGCAGAAGAACCAGAAGGTCTATGATGTGGCAGAGCAGATGCCCGAATACCCTGGCGGCATGCCTGCCATGTTTGAATTCCTGATGAAAAACATGCAGTACCCCAAAGATGCAGAGAAACAGAAGGTAGAGGGACGGGTTATGGTCATGTTTGTTGTTGAGACAGACGGCAGCATATCAGATGTGAAGGTGGCCAAGAAGACGTTCCCGTCTCTCGATGCAGAGGCTGTCAGGGTCGTGCAGTCAATGCCCAAATGGACTCCTGGTAGAGACAAAGGAAAAGTGGTCAGAGTGCAATATACGCTCCCCGTATCATTCCGATTGAAATGAAACACCTCTTTTCTCTATTACTTACCATCATCATTGTGGGCTGTTCGAATGAGCAGTCCCACAATGAGCTGCTGAACAGAGCCGAGCGCATGGTTTTTACCCGGCCCGACTCCGTGGTCAGGATGCTGGCTCCATATTATAACGACATGACGATGACCTCTGACGACCGCGCGCTCTTCGGTCTGCTTTATACCGAAGCCCTGCATCGGAGCGGACTGAACACCCCGTCCGACTCGCTGATACGTACCAGCAGGAACTATTACGAGCGACGTGGAGACGACGAACATCTTGCCAGGGCTTTGCTCCATCATGCCATCATCCTGTACAAGCAACAGCAGACGCACGAGGCTGTGCTCGCTATGAAACGGGCCGAACAGCTGGCCGGCAGCATGAATCAGCCAGCCTTTGCGTGGTACCTGTTTTCAGTGCTGGGCGACGTTAACGACAATGTGGGCAATTATGGCCTGACGCTGCAATACTACAAGAAGGCATTAAGCGCTGCCCGACAATGCGACAACCGACAATGGATGGTTCAGACGCTCAACAATATTGCCATGACCTTCGACCTGTTGGGACAGAAGGACAGCCTATGGCACTACACCGAGCAGGCTCAGCCATACTATGACGATACTGACGGGGAGGTGCGTGCCACCTTTCTGGTCAACCGTGCCAGTTACCTGCAGAGCATAGGGAAACACCAGGAGGCAAAACGCTGTCTGACAGAATCTATGCTCATCTCGCCAACCGACAGAGGAGAACAGCTGTTGGCCGATATCTACGTTGCGGAAGGCGACACGGCAGCAGCCGTACAGCAGTGGTATCGTCTGGCCAACTCCCTGTCGCCTGATGTCGCCATACAGTCATATCGGCAGTTGATTGCCTACATGAGTCGTCGGGGAGACATCGCGGACGTTGCAGAATACAGTCAGCGGCTGAATGAGGTCTATCACAGACTCTACGAGCGGAACGATGCCGCCGGCGTCATTGACATGCAGACGCAGTATGACGAGCAACTCAAGGAACGGAGACAGTATCTTACTATCATAGTGCTCCTGTCCGCTATCATTCTCGTTATTATTCTTTCTGCCGTCATCATCAGATATAGCCATCATCGTATTGACATGCTCAATACTCGCTTCATCGAAAGTCAGCAACAGTATAACCTGACTCGTACAGAACTGACCAGGATGCGACGGACGAAGGAACGTGAACAGCGAGAGAACTCGCGCCAGATGAAGGATGTTGTGGCTCGCCTGCATGCCGCTGCCAACAAAGGCAAAGCGGCATCTTCAGATGACGTGAATGCTCTGGCTCAGATCTCATACGCCGTGCGTCCCCGACTGCAAGAACTGCTGTCTCCACTTTATGCCAAGGAACAGCTGGTTTGTCTGCTGACTGTCCACAGCTTCCTTCCGACGGAAATTGCCACGCTGACAATTTCAACACCCCAGTCCATCACCAACACCCGTGTACGCTTACTGAAGAAACTGTTCAATGAAACTGGTGGCGCCAAGGATTTCGATACAGCCATTAAAAGTTACGGCAGGGATTAGAAAAACTTGTCACCTTGTCACTCCATCGCTGGAAATGCCGATAAACACAGGGGAAAGCGAGAGTGACATATTACTTGAACATGTCACTCCGCTCGATCTCTGATCGCTTCGCTTGCGAAGAACTTGTCACTTGAGACCTCACTTCAAGAGGTTCTGGCGACCTTCAGGAAAAGGGAAACGGCTTTGCTTCTCATAGTGAAACATGAAACTCAGGAGAAGTGATCGGTAGCTCCGTCCCCGCTGGCCCCTTGGGGCGGCTTGCCCGTCATTCAGTGGCAGGACGAACGGGAAAAAACGGAGGTCCCTCGATAATGACCAGATGGCGAGGAAGAGTTATCAGTTTCAGTCGCTCATACCAGATGTGGTTGGAACCGTTGATATGCTTCTCTACGTGCCCAGTGATGATGTAGTAGCTGCTCGTGTACACGTCCATCATGGCCCCAAACACCTTCTTGATACGCGAACACTTTTCGTTGATAGCATTGTCCAGCGGGTTTACCAGATGCTCAATGCTCTCTTCTATCTTCTGCTTGTCCATCAGTCGCGCCACCCTCATATAGTAAGTCGTCAGTTCCTCGCGGTATTCGGCCAGGCGCTTGAACTCAATGCCTTCTGGATGAGCAAGGAACAGCAGATAGACAGCCTTGTGAACAGGCTGCAGCACCACCTCCTGATTGTCCATGTCGACCAGCAGGAAACGATAGTCGGCCGTGATGCGCAGCCTGCTGAGCCTACCCCGGGCCGCCTCCATCTTCAGCCGCTCCAATGTGGGCACACCGATAGCCTGCAGCAACAGGTCACTACGCCCCATCGCCTCCAACTGAGCCACATTTTCCCTCAGCTCATTCGCTATCTGTTCCGCTGTACGCTCTTCCATAGCATTTATACGTCGTCAGCGTCCAAGAAACCGTTTATCCAGTCACGCCACCTCTTCAGGATGCCAGGTCGGCGGCCATTCCTTTCCCCTTCGCCGTCATCCTCCTGTTCTACCTCTTCGGGTTCCTGTTCCACAGCAGGCTCAGGCACTGGTGCCGGCTTCACTTCGAACACCGGCTCAGCGACAGGCTCCTTCGGCTCCTTCCTGATAGGCTTATAGAGCTGAGCTATCAACTGCTCGTAGTACACATTGTCGTGCCTGACGTCAGCCTCAGTCTCCTGTCCCGTGCCCATGCCGTCAGTCAGTCCTGTGGCCAGGATGGTCACCTTCGCATCTTCGCCCAGCGAGTCGTCCGTCGATGTGCCCCAGATGACGTCGATGTTGGGGTCCAACTGGTCGAAGAACTCGTCTATCTCCTGCATCTCACTGACGAGGATAGGCTTCTCGTCGCTCGAATAGATATTGAACAGTATGCGCTTGGCCTTCTCTATGTCACTGCCGTAGAGCAGAGGCGAGTCCAGGGCATTCAGGATAGCCTTTTCCACACGCTTCTCGCCGCTGGCACGTCCCATCGCCATGATGGCACCGCCGCCATTGCGCACCGTCGTCTCCACGTCACGGAAGTCCAAGTTGATACTGCCGTCGCTGTGCACCGTGATAAGTTCCGATATGCCCTTCACCGCATCCTTCAGGATATTGTCAGCCCTGACAAACGCCTCCTTGATAGAGATTTCCGAGTCGGCATAGACATCACACAGACGCTCATTGTTGATAATCAGCAGCGCGTCGACATTCTTGCGCAGCTCGTCCACGCCCTGCAGGGCCTTGATAATCTTGCGGTTCTTCTCAAAAAAGAACGGAATGGTCACCACGCCCACCGTCAGGATACCCATCTCCTTGGCCACGCCAGCCACCACAGGAGCAGCACCAGTGCCTGTGCCGCCACCCATGCCCGCCGTCACGAACACCATCTTAGTGCCGTCACTCAGCAGTTTGCGTATATCCTCGATGTTTGCCTCTGCCTCACGCTTGCCCACTTCGGGCTTGGCACCGGCGCCCAGTCCTTCCGGACCCAGTTGCAGCTTCACAGGTATCGGCGACTTCGACAGCGACTGACTGTCCGTGTTGCACACAGCCAGCGTCACGCCCTCGATGCCCTCCTCGTACATATTCCTCACGGCGTTGCAACCACCGCCGCCTACGCCCACCACTTTAATAATATGCTGTGAACGGTCTTCCACCTGATTGAAAACATCTATGATTTCGTCCTTACCTTTGTCCATACCATTCCGTCTTCTTATTATGATTCGATTCAGGTTGCAAAATTACAAAACTATTCCGACATGACAAAATCTTCGCAAGCCTTGCGACACACATTTTCCTCTATTCCTTTTGCTTATTGGAAAAGAATTCGTAACTTTGCAGACGAATAAACAATTACAACGATAAATAGAGTTTCATCAAAACAGATATGAGCCCTGATTTCCGTCGCAGCAGCACATCGACAAGCGTATTGATGATTAATTTCCAGGGCCTACACCACCCTGAACGCTATCCCCTCGTCATCAAACGAAATCCATTGGATTTTGTGGCTGTATAACAATGGCAGAGCTGAGGACAAAGTACAACATCACGAAGTACCAGCCCCCCAGAAGAAATGATCAGTAGCTCCGTCCCCGCTGATTATTGTTAAAGGAGAAATAAATTATTGATGGTGAATGCCATGCTAGAAAGAAATGGAATAAAAGTATTAGCTTTGTAGTCGAAAGATTATAAGATATGGCAAAAAGGAAAGAAATAAGAAATAGTACAGCAGAGTTCCTAATCTTCCAAATCGAAGGGAAGGAACAAGGCGTAGAAGTGTTCTATAAGGACAAAACGGTATGGTGTACCCAGAAGGCAATGGGTATGCTGTTCGACTGCAGTTCTGATAACATCAGTGTGCATCTGCAAAACATATACGATACCCAGGAACTGAACAAGGAGGCAACTACCGAGAAAATTTCGGTAGTTCGACGCGAAGGTAACAGGGATATAAATCGTACATTGCAGTTTTATAACCTTGATGCTATCATTAGCGTAGGCTATCGTGTCAATTCTATCCGCGCCACGCAGTTCCGCCAGTGGGCAACGAGCGTATTGCGTGAGTATGCTATTCGTGGCTATGTGCTCGACAGGAAGCGAATGGAGAATGGCACATTCCTAGATGAGGATTATTTCGAGCATCTGTTAGCAGAGATTAGGGAGATACGTCTCTCTGAGCGCCGTTTCTACCAGAAACTGACAGATATTTACGCTACAGCCATAGATTACAATCGCGATGCCCCCACCACAAAGATGTTCTTCAAGATGATGCAGAACAAAATGCACTATGCGGTGCATGGACATACAGCCGCAGAACTGATTGTGGGGCGTGCAGATGCAGAGCAGGAACACATGGGGCTCACTACCTGGGAGAATGCGCCAGACGGTAAGATTGTGAAGACTGACGTGTCGATAGCCAAGAACTATCTGAAGGAGGTAGAACTGGCAGACATGGGACAACTTGTGAATGGTGTGCTAGAACTGGCAGAACGTATGGCAAAACGCCATATCCCCATGACCATGGAGGACTGGTCCAAGCAGATAGATACTATCCTTGCGGCTGGTGGTAATGAGGTGCTGCAGAATCCTGGCAAGGTGACAGCGGAAGAGGCCAAGGAACATGCAGAGACAGAATTTGAGAAATACCGTATCATACAAGACAGGCTGTTCCAAAGTGATTTCGACAGATTCTTGGGAGAACTGCCATTCATAGACGAAAACGGTGAACCATGATTATCGTAGAGTCAAAACGGAAGAAGCCTGCTACGCTGTTGAAGAAATATCCGGATGTGATATTGGCTGAGTAACAAATATGATCAGTAGCTCCGTCCCCGGTGATCCTCACAGGGAGATAAAGATACAAGATCCCCTCAAAGCATGGCACTTTGAGGGGATCTTCTCTAACGTCCTTTCTTCTTGAATGTCGTCACCACCAAGTATATCAGGGCGACAGCAACCACAACATCGACGATGTTCCAGATCAGGCGTCCCAGCGCAATCTTGAAGAAGGGCTGGAACAGCACGGCCAGGGCAGCAAACAGGAGTCCCTTCCCGTCCTCACTCCGCTTGAAACTGTCGTATGCCAGGTAGGCAAACGCTGCCGTGGCAGCAAATCTCACCAGCTGGTAGAAGCCGTAAGGCATATCAGCCAAACACAGCAGCAACAGCACCGCCAACCCCAGTTTCAGCAGTGCCAGCACATTCTTGTTCATATTCTTTTTCCGTTGAGTCATTTCCATTCCTCCATATTAATTGTTCGTTCCACTTCATCCTCTATTTCATCAGGCAGAGCAGGGAAGAAGTCGTAGCCGGCAATTCGTTCAACTTGGTCTACAGAATTATAGTATAAGTCAAGTTTCTTATAGACAAAAGGCAAGTATACATATTAACCAACTTCTCCTTATCTTCTCATTAATCTGTCATCCTCCATTTCCATTTCTTCTGCACATTCTTTGCAACCTTTACACAATGAATAAGATTCACTTATTTCATACCCATTCATTTCTACAAGTTCCTCTGCATTCTCAGCATATTCACAATCATCATTCCAATCCAAATGATAAACATGAGCCGCATGGTCTACCCAAAATGTTGTACATTCAAAATCGTATTTATTCCTGTATTTATCAGTAAAATAGATAGCAAATAATCCAAGCAATATCAATATGACCATCCACACAATAGTTAGCTTATACTTTAAAGTTTTCTTGAAATTCTTTTTTTCTTCCACCCAGTTTTCTTCTGAAACCTCATATTCAACACGTATATCAAGAGCTATGATGCACATTACTACATAGCCTATAAAAAGTATTGAAAGACCAGTGGTGAGTCGTAAAAACAAATTAACTATATTAGAATGAAAAGAGTGAGATAGTATAAATAATAGGAGGAGCAATATTCCACCAATAATTACTATCATCTTTGATAATTCTGAACAATTTTCAAAACTGTCTTCTCCAATCAAGTTAGAAAGAAATGACTCCTTCTTTACAATCATATTATATCATTTATTTCAACCAAGTTTCATTAGGGATAATATCCGAGCATTCATATTCATTTTTCAATAACAGCGTTTACAAGGTTTTCGATGCATGGATTTCGCCTTTTCAATCGTTACCTTCACTATATCGTCTTGGCAATTGTTCAACCCACTACAACCTCTATTGCAATGGTATGCATATGCGGTTTTTCCTGTACATATATAAACATAGGTATCATTTGGCATATTGCCAGATATGCCAAATGACAAACCAAGTGATACGAAAACGATCAATGACAATATTTTCTTCATTATTTCAAATTAAAACATCTCTGCTGCATTGCTTTGCTGCGTACTGAAGTTGCCATCAGAGGGCGTGACATTTTTTGTCATTATACTAATGATTTAGAAGCATTCCGACTTATTACTTCCTTTAGTTTGGAAATTTCCATTACTTTGCAGTTGCAATACATAGGACAAAACCGCACTAAAGACATTTTGTGGGTTATCTTTAGAGACAATCTCATCTTTAACGAATCCGCCTTTAAGACCATTTCCCATATCTTTATTGGGATTCCATCCTTCACCATAATAGAAGAACGTTTGGTAAGTCCCGTCAGGAACGTCAAATAGATATGTACTACCAGCCTTGATGTAGCCGTGAGCTATCACCTTACCGTCCTTATTGTTCTTTTTAATAATAACCACGATGTCCGACTCTCTTGGTGCCGTTACTTTTATCCCCGAACATTGGGCATAGGGACAATAATAGTTTTCTCCATAGTATTCCGCATAGGGAGTAGCACCAGTTGCCAATGAATTGGTCAGATACCTCTTGTCCTCTTCAGTCAGTTCATCTTCACTAAATGACCCACCATAATAAGAGGCCTCCGTCTTCTGACTGCTGTTTCCATAATCCTTTCCTATCTTTTCAGTACATTCTTTGAAGACAAAAATGACCACAATCAAAATAATGACAGAGCATCCACACCCTTTAGAATCAAAATCACTCATAGTCCTATTCCTTATCTATTAAACACTTCTTTTTGTTGTTTTTTCACTCAAACTTTATGAACAAAAGAATCAGTTGTTAAGAAAATTCTTTATAATAGTCTGTGTGTTCGTAAGATTAGCATCTGTTTCAGCTACGACGAATCTTTCAACCCCCATGGCACTGAACCAGTTTTCCAGCACGTTTACCATTTTATCGCGATGACTTGGCTGATAAGGGTTTATTTCCAACATCAAGACTTCAAGTCCCTTCCCTTTTAGCTCTCCGTTTCTCCTGTCAATGAGTGACGACCCGTCAACTGCCAGCGTTTGAGGTAAAATGTATGAGTAGGCAGTTCCTTGTTTGATTTTGTTGTTTTCAGCAAAGATATAGCCATCAGTTAAGATAACCAGAATGTTCCTTGCACCATTCTTGATACAAAGATTATCTACTTTCTTATTGCTGAAGAAATCCCATATGTCACACCCCACCCATTTCTTCTGGTTTAGTGTCTCCTCATAGATTCTGCTCAAATTGTTTTGGAAAACTGATTTCATTTCCTCAAGAGCCTTTCTCTTGTCAACACCATTCTTCTCGCCAATATCTACGCTGAGTCCATTAGCAAGTGTGCATATTTCCGTGTCTGCAGGAGTTGGATAGAAAAACACCTTCATCTTGTTTTCACTTTTTAGAATGGATGGGCCGAGTGTTTGGTTTTTAAAGTAATCTACCAGATAATTGACAATGGCTGTATCACGATATGTTTGGTCTGGAGTAATATCACTACGGATTAATCTATCTGACAAATCAAGGTAGACTGAGATATTTAACGGCTGTGGTGTATCTGTCCCTTTCTTTTGGTCTCCACCACAGGATGAAATGGCAATAAAGCCAACTATGGCAATTAAGCCTAATGTGATTTTCTTCATTTTTTTTATGAAATTTATGTTATTACTTTTTCGGAATCAGCATAGACATCTCGCTTTTACAAATACTGCTTGCCTCGTCTTGTAGCTCCTGTCCGATTGACAGCACTTGCATCATCTTTATCCAGCCTGCGAAGAAGTTATTCATTTCTGTGCGTATGGCTGCATAGTCAATATAGACTTCATGTCCAAGTTTCGCCATCAAGTCCTTTACACGGTTCTTAGCGTCAGTTTCTTGCTGCTTTAGAGATTGAATATGGGCTTTCTCTTCTATTATCTTCTGTTCCAATTCATCAATCTTATTCTTTATGTTCTCCAATCTGGTCTTGTTCAGATCCATTTTATCGTATGCACTCATGCACATGTCGAAAACAATGCCCCAGATGACATATACGATGAAACCGCAAAAGATGACTGCCCACGTGTTTATGTCGTGCAAAGCCATGCTGACGGTATATACCTCGCCAATCGGATATTGACCGATGATAATTCCAAATGTATGCATCTGCTCACCGATCTTGTAAGCCAGTATGCAGTCAAACATTACAGTTACAATCAGAATGGCTGCCATTTTCAGATATTTCTTTTTTCCCTCCTGCACAGAGAAGAAATGTAGCGCAAAACCTAATCCGAGAAATATGATTGGTGCACTCAGCACAAATCCAAGTTCTGCAATACCATCAGCATAAGCATTGCCTAATGCTTGGCTGTCAAACATTGAATTCATGACCGTTGTCATGCTTGAAGGGTCGCGGAAAAATGCTGAATAGAAGGTTGAACTGTAGAACAGGAACAGATAGATTGTGAGCGGAATAATGATAATCAACCCTATAATCAGTTTCAGACGCTGTTCTTTGTTCACTTGTTCCTTTCCGCTTTTTATTTCTTGTCGCTCAGCTTTCAACTCTTCAATCTTCTTGTTTGTTTCATCTATATCCGAGTTTACACCTTCGATCTTCTCGTTGACCACACGTATCTCCCCATTCTTCCTGTCTATCTCTGCCTGAGTATTAGCACGGGCAGCCTTCTGCAGTTCAACATTATCAGCCTGCTCATTATAGATAGAGTTATAGACCTTCTGCAAATAGGGAGGGAGGGCTGTCAGACTTCCCTCTACTATACCACAAATACGAGTACCCCATTGTGTGTAGGTTTCACCACTTCGACGACTTTGAGAAGTCGACTGTACTTGTTTTTCTTGTACGACATTTTCCTTTGGTTTCCTGCTGGTCGAAAAGAGGTCGTGCAATTTGTCACCCCATTTTCTTGATTGTTCCGATGTCTGATTTTCCATATACATTATTCTTTAGGCATCCATAATTTGTCGTATCACTTCGTCTTGCCCCACTCCTTCATGTACTTGTTGGAGCATAAAGTCTGAAATGTCTGCAGCATTTTCTTCCTTGAAACCAAGACGAACGGCATAACGGGCAAGTAAAGATTTCTCCGTATCGTCAATTTCTTCGTCAGCCCAGGCAATTTCTGCCATTTCGTATAGTATACTTATACGTTCTTCCATTTTGTCCGGAGCCACAAACGATGTACCAGCCGTAACAACATTCTTGTTTATTTCTTCAGGTGTCAAGTGATAATTCTCACGTCCGATACGATAAAGGGTTTCCAGTTCTTTCGCTTCCACTACGCCATCTGCCATAACCATGCAGTAAAGGCTCAGGAAACGCGATTTTGATAGTTCTTCCATATTATTATGCATCAATCTGCCCGGCAACCTCAGCAGCTATTATTTGTTTAGGCTTCAGCATACACACAAAAAACGTGGAGCCAGTCCTGTGCCCGGTCCACGTGTTGAGGCTCTCGCATCGCCCTATCTGTCTGACCGAGCAACGCCGAAAGCCCCCACGCTGATGTATGTAGCAGACACATCATTAAAATATGTCTAGATACTACACCTCCAAGGGGCGTTCCCGTTGCTTTGTTTATTGACAGATAGTTTGAATTTGCGAGATTCCAACACGTCAAAACCAAAGCGTCCAGAAAACGCCTTTAGTATGTATGTCATTCCACTCATCCGACACATCCTAGGATGCATCATCTGCGTGAAACGATGCAAAGTTAAGAAATAAAAATGAAACTGACAAGAAAAAAACAAGAATTTCTCATCTTCATGTATGAAATCCTTGTCTGAGTGTACGAAAGATTGCGCAAAGCTAAAGTATAAAGTACAAGCGCTGCGCTAAAGTATAAAGAAGAAAGAATAAAGAAAAAGCGCTGCGCGAGAGCACTGCGCGAGAAACGCAAAGCTAAAGTATAAAGAAGAAAGTACAAAGAATGAGATTAAGCGATCTTCCCTGTAAGTAGCTCATTGCGGAGAAGTTCGTAGTTATAACCTGCACTTTGGTAATAAAGGCCTGTCTCTAAGTCCAGAATCTTATCATAAAGCTGGGAGTTGTAGACGACATCCATAGCGACTGTAATGGAATAGCCAAAGTCGTTCATTACCTTGAGCACCAGATTCTTTGTGAGAGAGTCTATCAAAAACTTATTCTCCTTACTCATAGTCTCTTCAATGCTTTTATTGCCATTTCTGTCCCAAAGAAATACTGGCGGTTCAACTTTCTAAATGTCAACTCACGCGTTAATGTGGCTAAATCTATAAGTCCCTCTTGATATCTCTCTAACTGAAATGCCACCCCGTCATTGGCTACCGGCCCAACTACCACATCGTAATAATGATGGTAGCCTGTCTCGGAGGAATGACGGTTTGCATAGACAAATTCTGCCCACTCCTCACATGGATTATCTGGAAACACTTTAACATTTAGTCCACCATAAACTAATAAAGAATCGTCAAAAGAGAAAGCCGTAACCGTTGGCTCTCCATTTCCAACAATTCTTGCGCGTCGTTTAGCCATTTCCTCAGCTTGGGAACGAATATCTGTAAGATAGAAGCCTTTTCCAAAATCCTTGTCAACTAGCCCCTTGGAGAGGTCTATTTTGTCAATAGCCACATTTGAGCCATGATATAGTGCAATCATATAAGCGCCCCTCCATTGCGATGACAGATAACGGAAAGGTCGGATACAGCGTCATGAATGGATAGCTGGTGTTCTGCCTCATAACACTCATCCAGGAAAGAAATGCCCTTAAACCTGTTGAGGTAGCTATATGCCTGTTTGATGCTAAGCCCGAAGCGGGAGGCGAAAGCACTAACACAATAGACCATATATGTTACTCTGTTCTGTATTTCTTTGCTCATCATTTCTATCCTAATTAATGGCATGTGCAAAAGTAAGGAAATTATTGTGATACGCCAAACTTTTCTTTGGGAATCTTAACAATTTAACATTTATTTCGCTTGGCGCCATGCGCAAAGCTAAAGTATAAAGAAGAAAGAATAAAGAAAAGCGCTGCGCTAAAGTACAAAGAATAAGAATAAGAACAAGCGATCTTTCCTGTAAGTAGCTCATGACGGAGAAGCTCGTAGTTATAACCTGTACTTTGGTAACGGGGAATCAGCGGGGACGGAGCTGATCATATTTTGCAGATATGTGATGCAGAGAAAGTATGACACTTTGTTGTATGGTGGCAACAACCCGTGCAAAAAAAACAGTTTTCTGGGATTTCGCAAAAACTTGTCACCTTGTCACTCAATCGCTGGAAATGCCGATAAACACAGGGGAAAGCGAGAGTGACATGTTGCTTGAACATGTCACTCTACTTGTCACTTGAGACCTCACTTCAAGAGGTTCTGACGACCTTCAGAAAAAGGGAAACGGCTTTGCTTCTCATAGTGAAACATGAAACTCTGGAGAAGTGATCAGTAGCTCCGTCCCCGGTGATTTCTCAAATCGTAATTGAAAAAAAACAGTAATCATTTGGTGGTGTGACTAAAAATAGTTACCTTTGCACCAATGAACAGAAAAGAGAAATTAATTAAGCGATTCAGGACACTTCCCAAGGATTTCACCTTTGAGGAGGTTTTGAGTTTGTTCCAAAGCTATGGATTTGAACTTGAGAACAAGGGAGCCACATCGGGTTCGCGTGTAAAGTTCTACAATGCAGAGGACCAATGTGCTTATATCATGCACAAACCCCATCCAAGTAATATCATAAAAGGCTATCTGATGCGTGATATTTTGAACTTTTTGCAAAAGAATAATTATATTAAATGATCTGAGGAGGATAGATTATGGGATATTTGAAGTATAAGGGCTACACGGGTAGCGTGGATTATAGCGAAGAGGACAATTGCCTTTTTGGCAAGGTACAAGGTATGACCAAGGAGAGCATCACATACGAAGGTTCTTCTCTCGAGGAGTTGACGGAGGATTTTCATGGTGCTGTGGATGATTATCTCTCCTTGTGTAAAGAAAAGGGTATTGAACCAAGAAAACCTTATACGGGCGTTCTTAACGTCCGCCTCACACCAGAGATTCATAGCGGTGCTGCTGCAGCAGCCCAAAGAGAAGGCGTATCCATCAATTCTTTCATCAAGAATGCTGTTGCCCGGGCTTTGGGAATAGCATTATAACCTGAGGGTAGCGTCTTGTCGCTCAGCACCTCAACAATAAGAAGTGAGAAGTGAGAGGTGAGAAGTGAGAAGTGACAAGTTCTTCGCAAGCGAAGCGAGCAGAGATCGAGCGGAGTGACAAGTACAGTGACAAGTTGAGTGACAAGTTGAGTGACAAGTTGGACGAAGGCTTGATTTCTGAAATGCCCTGTATATCGGCATTTCAGGAGATTGCGGGTGCTTCAGAGTGACAAGGTGACAAGTTTTTTGCGAAACGATTCAAATGGAGGCTCCATCCGATGCGTTTGGAGGCTCCATTCGACATGTTTGGAGGCTCCATTCGATACGTTTGGAGGCTCCAACTATAAGCAAATAGCATACTTACTGTCACGAAGTAGCATACTTACTGCCACGAAGTAGCATACTTACTGCCAGCAAACAGCATGTTTGCCGTAAGGAAACCTGGAGTTTGCCGTAAGGAAACTGGTAGTTTGCCGTAAGGAAACTATGAGTTTGCCGTAAGGAAACTCCTACCCCAATTACGCTATTGATTGTTAAAAAAGGGAAAGGGAAAGCAGGCTGTCGCTGGGAGATGCGGCAGCCTGCTTTCACCGTATTTACGAATGAGAGGCCGTCAGAAGGCGTTCATCAGGCGCATCAGGGTCTCCTTGGCATCGCCGAGTTCCAGATAGACGCCTTTCTCGCGAGTGTAGATAGGATTCTCTACACCGGCATAGCCAGGCTTCAGGTCGTAGTTGCAGATGATGACCTCGGGAGCCTGATCGACATTGAGCACAGGCATGCCGTAGATGGGTGTGCCCTCGGCATGACGGGCTGCGGGGTTGAGCACATCGCTGGCACCGATAACGATGACGCAGTCGCTCTTGGCGAAGTCATCGTTGATGGCATCCATCTCGTAGAGCTTTTCGTAGTCGACATCGGCCTCGGCCAACAGCACGTTCATGTGACCAGGCATGCGACCGGCCACGGGGTGAATGGCAAAGCGCACCCGGGCACCACGGCTCTCCAGCTTGTCGGCCAGCTGGCGTACCTGATGCTGAGCCTGTGCCAAGGCCATGCCATAGCCAGGCACGATGATGACATCCTTGGCACGGGCAAG
>JAFUSV010000004.1 GCA_017467565.1 Prevotella sp. | reverse complement strand
AGAAATATGAAAGTAATGAAATTCGGCGGAACGTCCGTAGGTTCCGTAAAAAGCATTCTTAGCTTGAAGAAAATTGTGGAGACAGAGGCTCGGACGCAACCTGTCGTAGTAGTAGTAAGTGCACTTGACGGCATCACCGACCGCCTCATCGCCACCTCGAAGATGGCTCAGCAGGGCGACGAACGCTATCGCGAGGAATTCGACGCGATGGTGACACGCCACCACCAGATGATCGAGGCCATCATTACGGATGAAAAAAAGCGCATAGACTTGTTTAACAACGTAGACTCACTCTTCGACCAGTTGAAGAGCATCTACTATGGTGTGTACCTGATTCACGACCTGTCTGGAAAGACCGAGGACACCATCGTATCCTATGGCGAGCGTCTGTCGTCGCACATCGTGGCCGCTATGGTCAAGAATGGTGTCCGCATGAACAGCCGTGATTTTATCCGCACGGAGAAAAAACTGGGCAAGCATGTGGTCGTGATGGAAGAAACCACGAAACTTGTCAAGGAAGCGTTCAAGACCCTTGATGAGAAGACCATTTATGTAGTTCCAGGTTTCATTGCCCGCGACATCGAGAGCCACGAAACCACCAATTTGGGTCGTGGCGGTTCTGACTACACCGCTTCTATCATTGCTGCCGTACTGAATGCAGAGGTACTGGAGATTTGGACTGATGTCGATGGCTTCATGACAGCTGACCCAAAGGTTATCAAGACAGCCTATACCATCAACGAGCTTTCTTATGTGGAGGCCATGGAGCTTTGCAACTTCGGTGCCAAGGTTATCTATCCCCCGACCATCTATCCTGTCTGCGTCAAGAATATACCTATCAAGGTCAAGAATACCTTCAACCCCGAACATCCGGGCACGCTTATCAAGGAAAAGATAGAAGACGACAACAAGCCCATCAAGGGTATATCGAGCATCAAGGGCACGTCGCTCATCACGGTGACGGGTCTTTCGATGGTGGGTGTCATCGGTGTCAACCGCCGCATCTTCACCACACTGGCCAATAAGGGCATTTCCGTCTTTATGGTTTCGCAGGCTTCGTCTGAGAACTCGACCTCTATCGGTGTGCGCGACGAGGATGCAGAGGCAGCTGTCGAGGTGCTGAATGCTGAGTTTGCTAAAGAGATTGAGACGGGTGCCATGTTCCCCATGCAGGTGGAGAGTGGCTTAGCCACTATTGCTATCGTTGGTGAGAACATGAAACAGACGCCGGGTATAGCCGGTAAGCTGTTCGGAACATTAGGCCGCTCGGGTATCTCGGTGATTGCTTGTGCCCAAGGTGCCTCCGAGACCAACATCTCGTTCGTTGTTGATGGTCGCTTCTTGCGCAAGTCTCTCAACGTGCTCCACGACTCGTTCTTCCTGTCAGAGTATAAGGTGCTCAACATCTTCATCTGCGGTATCGGCACCGTGGGCGGCATGTTGCTCGAACAGATCCGCACCCAGCAACAGTACTTGATGCAGGCTCGTCGACTGAAGCTGAACGTAGTTGGTATTTCTGATGTCGACAACTTCGTGCTCGACCGCGACGGCATCGACCTGAACAACTACATGGAAATCTTGCGTGCAGGCTATCCTGCCAATACGGAACACATGCGCGACGAAATCGTGAAGATGAACATTTTCAACAGTGTCTTCGTCGACTGTACAGCCAGCAAGCAGATTGCCACGCTCTACCAGACATTCCTGGAGCACAACATCAGCGTGGTTGCTGCCAATAAGATTGCTGCATCCAGCGACTACGACAGCTATATCAAGCTGAAGCAGACAGCCCGCGACCGCGGTGTGTGGTTCCGCTACGAGACGAACGTAGGTGCCGGTCTTCCGATCATCGGCACCATCAACGACCTGTGCAACTCAGGCGATAAGATTCTGAAGATTGAGGCCATCCTCTCTGGTACGCTGAACTTCATCTTTAATGAGATTGCTGCCGACGTACCCTTCTCTGAGACCGTACGCCGTGCCAAGGAGCAGCGCTACTCAGAGCCCGACCCACGTATCGACCTCTCAGGCACCGACGTCATCCGCAAGCTGGTCATCCTGACTCGCGAGGCCGGCTACAAAGTGGAACAAGAAGATGTGGAGAAGCACCTCTTCGTGCCCGACGACTACTTCGAAGGCTCGCTCGACGACTTCTGGAAGCGGTTGCCCGAACTGGATGCCGACTTCGAGGCCCGCCGTAAGATGCTCGAGGCTGAAAACAAGCGTTGGCGCTTCGTAGCCACAATGGAGGCCGACGAGCAGAATCCCTCTTCCTTCAAGACCAGCGTGGCTCTGAAGGAGGTGCCCTATGGTCATCCGTTCTACGGTTTGGAGGGCTCCAACAACATCGTGCTCCTGACCACCGAGCGTTACAAGGAGTACCCCATGCTCATTCAGGGCTATGGTGCCGGTGCTGCCGTAACAGCTGCCGGTGTCTTCGCGAATATCATGAGTATTGCTAACATTTAATCGTGTGCTGGGCGGTTTTTGCCGCCCAGTTCCTTTCATTATGAAACACATTATCATTTTGGGCGACGGCATGGCCGACCTGCCTGTGGAAAGATTAGGCGGGAAGACCCTGCTGCAATATGCCCATAAACCCATGATGGACCAGCTGGCCTGCGAAGGACGCTGCGGCCGTCTGGTCACTGTTCCCGAGGGCTTCCCTCCAGGCAGTGAGGTAGCCAACACGGCTATCCTTGGCTACGATCTTAACACGGTGTATGAAGGACGCGGCCCGTTGGAGGCTGCCAGCATCGGCTACGATATGGCCGACGATGACATGGCCATCCGTTGCAACATCATCACCCTTGAGGACGGTAAGATTATCACCCACAACGGCGGTAATCTGGAAACCGACGATGCCCGCGTGCTAATTGACTACCTCAATGAAAACCTCGCCAAGCCCGTCAACCAGCGTGAGGGCTGCGAGCGTGTCAAGTTCATTTGTGGCATTCAGTATCGCCACCTGTTGGTCATCAAAGGCGGAAACAAGCACATCGTCTGTGCCCCACCCCACGACCATCCCAACGAACCCTGGCGCCCTTTGCTGGTAAGTCCAGCGACTTGTTCTGTGGGCTGCGATAGTATTGCAGGCGAAAAAGGGCGTCTCTCTCCCCAACAGACCACCGACCTGCTGAACGAGCTCATTCTCCGTTCGCAAGAGCTGCTGGCCAAGCATCCCTACAACCTCGCAAAGGCTCAGAAAGGCGAACGTCAGGCCAACAGCATCTGGCCCTGGAGCGGCGGCTACCGTCCGTCCATGCAGACTCTGATGGACCAGTATCCGCAGGTCAAGTCTGGTGCCGTCATCTCCGCCGTCGACCTTATACAAGGCATCGGCCGCTATGCCGGTCTGCGCATCATCAAGGTCCCCGGCGCCACCGGTCTGGCCAACACCAACTACGAAGGCAAGGCGCAGGCCGCTATTGAGGCACTCAAGCACGACGACTTCGTCTTCGTGCATGTAGAGGCCAGCGACGAAGCCGGCCACGACGGCGACCTCGACTTGAAACTGAAGACCATCGAATACCTGGACCAGCGTCTTATTGCACCCATCTACCGTGAGGTGCAGACGTGGACGGAACCCGTATCCATAGCTGTATTGCCCGACCATCTGACACCCGTCGAGATGCGCATCCATGTAGGCCAGCCAGTGCCCTTCATTATCTGGCACCGCGACATCGAGCCCGACTCCGTCCAGCAGTACGACGAAGTGTCGTGTGTCAGCGGCAGCTACGGCTTGCTGCGCCTTCAGGAATTTATGCAGACATTTATGCATGATTAACGTAAAAAAAAAGAAGAAGCCCTCTTGTCTGATATACAGGGGGGCTTTCGTTTTACTTCGGCTGCAGATCAGAGGTTTCTTTCTTCATAACTTCTTACCTCTTAGTTTGCATCAGCGCCGCCGTCACCGCCGTCGTTGCCACCGCCACCTGTTTCACCACCTGTGCTGCCACCCGTTGAACCACCTGTTGTTCCGCTTATCGCTCGCGCCTCACGTGCTTATCGCTCGTGGCCATCGGGCTTATCGCTCGCGGGCCGTCTGCTTATCGCTCGTCAGGCGTGATTGACTGATGCAAAGGTACAACATTGGGAAAGGGCATTGTCCGACGCTGTCCGACTATGGCACGTCTATGCAGAATTTGTCCGACAGAAACTTGACGATGTGCGGCGGCAGCAGTATCATCTTCGGTTGCCAGCCCATACGCAGCAGT
>JAFUSV010000059.1 GCA_017467565.1 Prevotella sp. | reverse complement strand
TGCGTGCCAAGCGCTTCATGAACGACATCAGCAGCATGTTGTGGTCGACGGCAAGGTTGGTATCCTCGAAGATAGGAGCCAGTTCAAACTGGTTGGGAGCCACCTCGTTGTGGCGTGTCTTGCAGGGGATGCCCAGTTCGAGGGCCACCATCTCCAGTTCCTTCATGAAGGCTGCCACTCGCTCGGGGATGCTGCCGAAGTAGTGGTCGTCCATCTGCTGGTCCTTGGCCGAGTCGTGTCCCATCAACGTGCGCCCCGTCAGCAGCAGGTCGGGACGGGCACCGTAGAGCCCTTCGTCAACCAAGAAATACTCCTGTTCCCATCCGAGGTTCGAGGTGACCTTCCTGACCGTGGGGTCAAAGAAGTGGCACACATCCGTTGCGGCCACGTTGACAGCATGGAGCGCACGGAGCAACGGAGCCTTGTAGTCGAGAGCCTCACCCGTATAAGATATAAATACGGTGGGGATGCAGAGGGTGTCGTCGATAATGAACACTGGCGACGTGGGGTCCCATGCCGAATAGCCACGGGCCTCGAAGGTGCTGCGGATGCCACCGCTGGGGAAGCTGGATGCGTCGGGCTCCTGCTGTACGAGCAGTTTGCCCGTGAACTCCTCGACCATGCCCCCCTTGCCCATTCCCGGCATTCCGTCGCCTGGCCTTTCGTACTCCAAGAACGAGTCGTGCTTCTCGGCAGTACCCTCGGTCAGCGGCTGGAACCAGTGGGTGTAGTGTGTCACGCCGTTCTCCGTAGCCCACTGCTTCATGCCTTCGGCCACGGCATCGGCCACCTGGCGGTCGAGCCGGGCACCGTTTTCCGTCACGTCAATCATTTTCTCGTACACGTCCTTTGGCAGGTACTTGTACATCTTCTCGCGGTTGAAGACCTTCGAGGCGAAATACTTCGCGGGTCTTTCTGCCAGTGTGTTTACGTCGAGCGGCTTCTTCTTGAAAGCCTCGCCGACAACTTGAAATCTTAATGTTTCCATCATAGCTATTTACGATTTGACGATTTACTATTTACTATTTATTTACTATTTTATTTATTTGGCTATTAGAGTTATTTCCTAACCCACACCGTGATGCGACGGAGGGCTTCGTCGGTGCGCTCGTGACTGCCGAAGGCGGTGAAGCGGACGTAGCCTTCGCCTGAGGGACCGAAGCCGGCGCCGGGAGTACAGACGACGTGAGCCCCGTAGAGTAGCTGTTCGAAGAATGTCCATGAGGGCGTGGGAGCCATCGTGCCGTCAGGACCAGGGGCGTCGGGCGTCCGCATCCAGATGTAGGGAGCATTCTCGCCGCCATAGCATTCGAAGCCTAAGCCACGCAGGGCAGAGAGCATCCGACGCGCATTGTCCATGTAATAGTCTATCGTAGCCTGAACCTGCCTCTTCCCTTCAGGCGAATAAACGGCCTCGGCAGCGCGCTGCGAGATGTAGCTGGTGCCGTTGAACTTCGTACTCTGACGGCGCAGCCACAACTGGTTGAGCGATATGCGCTCGCCCTCGAAAGTGGAGACGCTGACCTCCCTCGGCACCACCGTATAGCCACAACGGACGCCCGTGAACCCCGCCGTCTTCGAGAAGGAGCGGAACTCGACGGCACACTTGCGGGCTCCGCGTATCTCGTAGATGCTGTGAGGTATGTCGGCATCCTGGATATAGGCCTGGTAGGCGGCATCGTAGAGTATGAGGGCATCGTTTTTCAGCGCATAGTTCACCCACCTGCGCAGCTCGTTCTTGCCGATGACGGTGCCCGTAGGGTTATTTGGATAGCAGAGGTATATCACGTCGACAGGGCGGCCCTTGGGCAACTCGGGCACGAAGCCATTCTCGGCAGTGGTAGGCAGCAAACGCACATTCGACCACTGTCCGTCGCGGAACGTGCCACAGCGACCTATCATCGCGTTCGAGTCAATATAGACCGGATAGACAGGATCCGTGACGCCGATGTAGTCATCCCAGTGGAGCAGTTCCTGGAAGTTGCCCGTGTCCGACTTTGCCCCGTCGTTGACGAATATCTCGTCGATGCTGAGACGTACGCCTCGCGGCTGGTAGTCGTTCTTCACGATAGCCTCGCGCAGGAACTCATAGCCCTGCTCGGGGCCGTAGCCGTGGAAGCCCTCGGCGGTGGCCATCTCGTCGACAGCCTTGTGCATGGCCTCGACGACGGCGGGACAGAGTGGCTGGGTGACGTCGCCGACGCCGAGCGAGATGACGTCGGCCTTGGGGTGCATCACCCTGAAGGCATTGACCTTCTTGGCAATGTCGGCAAACAGGTAGTTGTTGCGTAGGTTGAGGAAGTGGATGTTGACTAAAGCCATAGTTTTAATTCATAATTCATAATGCTTAATGCTTAATTCATAATGGCACTTCGCCGTCGAAGACGAACTCGGCGGGACCGGTCATGTAGACATGATGATCATTTTCACGCCACTCTACGTGGAGCGTGCCGCCGTCCATCACGATGTCGCTCGTGCGGCTGGCACGACTGGTGAGGCAGGCAGCAACGGCAGTGGCGCAAGCACCGGTGCCGCAGGCCTGGGTGATGCCACTGCCCCGTTCCCAGACACGGGTGCGGATGGTGGCGCATCCGCTCCTCTCCCCTGCAGGGGTAAAGCTACGGGCAGTCGGGCCTCGCTCGGGAATGGAGCCGGGAGTGACAATGTTTGCGAACTCTATGTTGCAGCGTTGCGGAAAGGCGGGGTGACGCTCGAGCATGCGGCCCGTCTCGCCCACCTGGTCTACATCGTCGGTGAAGATGACGTAGTGGGGGTTGCCCATCGAAACGAAAGTACCCTCGGCCAGCCCCCTGTCTCCCAGAAACAGAGTGTCGTCGTCGAAGACGGGCTCGCCCATGTCGACGGTGACTGACGCCACCATGCCGTTGACCGTCCGAAGACAGAGCGTCTTGACGCCCGAGGGCGTGAGCAGGCGTATCTCGGTTTTGTCGGTGATGCCCCGCTCATAAAGGTACTTGCCGATGCAGCGCGCTGCATTGCCGCACATCATGGCCTCGCTGCCGTCGGCATTGAAGATACGCATGGCGTAATCGGCCGCTGCCGGGCTTTGCTTGCCTACCCGTAGCCTTTCGGGCACGCTGTCGATAAGCACCAGCCCGTCGCTGCCGATGCCCCTGTGGCGGTCGCTCCACGCGACGGCGCAGGCTTGCGGGTCGGCTATGGGGTGCAGCATGGCGTTGACATAGATGTAGTCGTTGCCGCAACCGTGCATCTTGGTGAACGGAATCTTCATTTCGTCAGGTATTCGTTTACTTTTTGGGCTGTCTCTATGCCGCTGGCTATGGCGCGGACCACCAGCGAGGCACCGTTACAGGCATCGCCACATACAAAGACATTCTCTGGATATCCGGGATGTTCTGGCTTCAGGAATCCCATTGCCAGCAGTACGAGCTCAGCCTTGATGATTTCGGGTTTGCCCTTCTCTACCATAACAGGTCTGCCGCCATCGGGATTAGGTTTCCAATCTATCTCCTGAACCTTGACACCAGTGAGCTGGCCTTTATTGCCAAGGAATTCAAGTGTGTTGATGTTCCATCGGCGAGTACAACCCTCTTCGTGCGACGAGGTCGTCTTGAGTGTCCGTGGCCAGTAGGGCCAGGGGTTCAAAGGATCGTCGGGACCATCGACGGGACGAGGCATGATTTCTATCTGTGTCACATGCTTACAGCCCTGTCGATGGGCGGTGCCAATGCAGTCGGAGCCCGTATCGCCACCACCTATGACGAGGACGTCCTTGCCCTTGGCTGTGATGCGCTCATCCTTCGAAAAGTCCATGCCAGCCAGTACCCGGTTCTGCTGCGAGAGCAGTTCGAGGGCAAAGTGGACACCCTTCAGTTCGCGACCAGGGACCTTCAGGTCGCGGGCGGTGGGGGTGCCTGATGCTATCACGATTGCATCAAATTGAGAATTATTACCATTATCAATTATCATTTGTCCATTGCCAATTGTCGCTGTACAGCCGTACAGGAACTCGATGCCCTCCTGCTCCATCAGCCGTATGCGACGGTCGATGATGGCCTTGTTGAGTTTGAAGTTGGGTATACCGTAGCGGAGCAAGCCCCCTGCTGCCTCGTTCTTCTCGAAGACGGTGACGCTGTAGCCCATCTGGTTGAGCACATCAGCAGCAGCCAGCCCCGCAGGACCAGCCCCTGCCACAGCGACCTTCTTTCCGTTTCTGACAGGTATTCTCGGCTGGATATACCCCTCACGGAAAGCAGCCTCGATGATGGCGCACTCGTCCTCGCGATTGGTCGTAGGCTCATGATTAAAGCGGTTCAGCACACAGGCTTTCTCGCACAGAGCAGGACAGATACGCCCTGTGAACTCAGGAAAGGGGTTGGTGTCCGACAACAGGCGGAAAGCCAGTTCCCATTCACCTTTGTACAGAGCATCGTTCCATTCCGGAGCCTTGTTGCCCAACGGACAGGCCCAGTGGCAGAATGGCACGCCACAATCCATGCAACGCGATGCCTGCAACTTGCGCTCACGGGTCGAGAGCGTCTGCTCCACCTCGCCAAAGTCGTGGATTCTGTCGTGGACAGGACGATAGCCTGCCTCCTGCCGCTGTATCTCTAAAAATGCTTTCGGATTTCCCATTTTATAATTATTAAATTTTATAATTCTTACATTCTCCCATTTCCCCTAATAGTCTCGCTGAATGTCAGCAATTTTCTCATGCAGTTTTTTCATCTGCTCCTCCTGCAGCACCCGTTTGTACTCTATAGGCACCACCTGGACAAAGTCTTCTATATAGCGATGCCAGTCGTCGAGCATGCGTCCTGCCAATGCGCTGCCAGTGTACAGGTAGTGCTGACGAATCAGTTCGAGCAGTTCCTTGCGCGAAACACTGTCCTCGACGAGGTTGATCTCTACCATATCCATGTTGCAGAAATAGTCGAACGTGTGGCTGGGATCGTAGACGTAAGCCACGCCACCGCTCATACCGGCAGCGAAATTGCGGCCAGTCCTGCCAAGAACGACTACCCTGCCACCCGTCATATACTCACAGCAGTGGTCGCCGGCACCCTCGATGACAGCGACAGCCCCAGAGTTGCGAACACCGAACCGCTCACCAACTTTTCCGTTGACATACAGCTCACCGCCTGTGGCACCATAGAGGCCCGTGTTGCCAGCGATGATGTTGTCCTCGGCGCGGAAGTCATCGTTACATCGGCTGGGAGGCAGAATCGCGATGCGCCCACCGCTCAGTCCCTTGCCGAAATAGTCGTTGCACTCACCTTCCAGCTTAATGTTGAGACCCCTCACTGCGAAAGCACCGAACGACTGCCCGGCCGAGCCTTTGAACTTGATGTTGACGGTGCCGTCGGGCAAGCCCGTCTCGCCGTATCGTCTCGCAATGACCCCCGAGAGCATCGTTGTCACGGCACGGTCGGTGTTCTTGATGGCATAATCGAGAGTCACCTCTTCGGCTCTGTCAATGGCCTTCTGGGCAGCACGGATTATTTCCTCATCTTTTACCCCAGTCACCTTAGTATAGGCACCCCGGTCCCAATACAATGCCTTGTCTGTGGCAGGCTTATGCAACAGGCGGGAAAAGTCGAGAGTCGACCATTTCTCCGCAACAGCGCCGTACACTGCCGTGTCACGACAGTCCTTCACCTCTATCAGCTCCGTATGTCCGATAATTTCCTTCAGCGAACGGACACCTATCTCTGCGAGGTATTCGCGCACTTGCTGAGCGAGGAATGTGAAGTAGTTCACCACGTACTCAGCGCGCCCCTCAAAGTGTTTGCGCAACTCGGGGTTCTGTGTGGCCACGCCCATCGGACAGGTGTTCGTGTTGCACTTGCGCATCATCACGCACCCCAGCACTATCAGCGGCAGCGTGCCGAACGAGAACTCATCGGCCCCGAGCATGGCCATGATGATGACGTCCTTAGCCGTCTTCAACTGCCCGTCGGTCTGCAAGCGTACTTGGTTGCGCAGCCCGTTCATCGTCAGTGTCTGCTGCGTCTCGGCCAGACCTATCTCGGGGGATATGCCTGCAAAGCGCATACTTGAGGCAGGCGACGCCCCCGTTCCGCCCTCTGCGCCACTAATCACGATGAGGTCGGCCTTGGCCTTGGCCACACCGGCGGCAATGGTTCCCACTCCGCTCTCGGCCACCAGCTTCACGCTGACGGCAGCCGTCGGGTTGATGTTCTTCAAGTCGAAGATGAGCTGTGCCAGGTCTTCGATGGAATAAATGTCATGGTGTGGAGGCGGCGAGATGAGCGAGATGCCAGGGATGGCATTGCGTGTCTTGGCTATGATGTCGTTCACCTTGAAACCCGGCAACTGACCACCCTCGCCAGGCTTGGCTCCCTGTGCCACCTTGATCTGTATCTCCTCGGCATTCACCAGATACTCTGCCGTCACACCGAAGCGACCACTGGCTACTTGCTTAGTCTTACTCGACAGCGGCACTCCGTCAACTTCAGAGTGGTAGCGACTGTTATCTTCGCCGCCTTCGCCTGTATTCGAACGGGTGCCGAGTTTGTTCATGGCCAGTGCCAAAGCCTCGTGCGCCTCTATACTGAGTGCACCGAACGACATGGCTCCCGTCACGAAATGGCGGACGATGCTCTCTACGCTTTCTACCTCGTCGATAGCTATAGGGGCAGAAGACTTCTTGAAACCGAAGAAGTCTCTGAGGAAGATGGGCGATGCCTTTTCGTCGACGAGTATCGACCATTCCTTGAATTTCTCGTAGTTGCCCGTGCGGCAGGCCAGTTGCAGCTTCGCTATCGTCTCAGGGGTCCATGCATGCTTAATCCCATCTTTACGCCACGAGAACTGCCCGTGGTTCTTTAAGAGCGGAGAGTGCAGAGCGAAGAGTGCAGAGTTTCTCGCGATTTCTTTCAGCCCAATGCCGCCGACGGTGCTTACTTCTGTGCCGAAATAGCGGCGTAGCAGGTCTTCGCCCAGTCCAATGCTCTCGAAAATTTTCGCACCGCGATAGGAGCGAATGGTCGAGATACCCATCTTCGACATAATCTTCTTCAGACCTTTATCCACGGCCTTGATGTAGTGAGCCTCAGCCGTAGCATAGTCTTCCTGTATCTTTCCTCGCTTCACCAGGTCATCAAGAATGGCGTAGGTCATATACGGACACAGTGCCGAGGCACCATAGCCCAGCAGCAATGCAGCATGCATCGTCTCGCGTATCTCGCCACTCTCAACGATGAGTGCCGTCTGCACGCGCTTGCCGACGCCGATCAGATAATGATGCACGGCACTCACTGCCAGCAGCGAGGGGATGGGCACTTGTTTCTCGTCGGCATCACGGTCACTAAGGACAATGTAGTTCACGCCCTCGTCAACACTGCGCTCTGCTTCATGACACAAGTTGTCGAGTGCCTGGCGCAACCCATCCTCACCTTTTTCAATGTTGAAAAGAATGGGAAGTTTCTGCGTCTTGAAACCCTTATAGCGTATGTTGCAAAGTATATCGAGTTGTGTGTTAGTCAAGACGGGTTGAGGCAGTCGCACCATCTTGCAGTTCGAGGCGTCGGGGGTCAGGATGTTCGTCCCTACGGCACCTATATATTCCGTCAGCGACATCACCAGTTCCTCGCGTATGGGGTCGATGGCGGGATTTGTCACCTGAGCGAACTGCTGACGGAAATAGTCGAACAGCAACTGTGGGCGGTCGCTGATCACAGCCAACGGCGTGTCGTTGCCCATGGCGGCTACGGGCTCCTGTCCCGTGGTGGCCATTGGGATAATCGTGCGGTCGATGTCTTCCTGCCCATAACCGAAGGTGACGAGCCTGCGTTCGAAATCGCTTACCGAGTTATCCACCTTGCGTCCACTCTTCAGTTTTTCCAACTGAACGCGGTTCGCGCTGAGCCACTCACGATACGGATGCGCCTTGGCCAGCTGTTCCTTGATTTCACCGTCATAGTAGATTTTCCCCTCTTGCGTGTCGATGAGCAATATTTTTCCTGGCTCCAAGCGTCCTTTGCTGACCACGTCGCCTGGCTCGAAATCAGTCACGCCGACCTCAGAGGCTACCACCATCACGCCCTGCTTCGTTATCGTGTAGCGCGAAGGACGAAGGCCGTTTCTGTCGAGCATTCCTCCCGCATAGCGTCCGTCAGAGAACAGCAGGGCAGCGGGGCCGTCCCACGGCTCCATCAGTATGGAGTGATACTCGTAGAATGCCTTCAGGTCTTCCGAGATGGGGTTCCTGTCATTGAAACTTTCTGGTACGAGAATGGCCATGGCCTGTGGCAGCGACATGCCACTCATCATCAGGAACTCGAAAACGTTGTCAAGACTAGCCGAGTCGCTCATGCCTTCCTGCACGATGGGTGAAATTGCCTTGATGTCGCCCAACGCCTCGCTTGAGAGTACACTCTCGCGTGCCTTCATCCAGCCACGGTTGCCGCGGATAGTGTTGAACTCACCGTTGTGGGCTAACAAGCGGAAGGGCTGGGCCAGCGACCACGTAGGAAATGTGTTTGTGCTGAATCGTGAGTGTACCAGCGCCAGTCCGCTTGTGAAGAAAGGGTTCGACAAATCGGGGAAATAGTGACGAAGCTGTCCGCTGGTCAACATCCCCTTATAGACAATGTTCGTGTTGCTCAGCGAGCAGATGTAAAAATCGGGATGCGTGATGCGCCGCTCTATTCTTTTCCTTATAATATATAAGGTGCGCTTAAACGCTGTGTCCTCGTCCTGAAGGTAATCACTCCCCTCCCTCACCGGGAGGGGCTGGGGGTGGGTCTGCTGGAGATGGGTCTGACGGGTTACGAATATCTGCCTGATTGCCGGCTCCACCCTCCGCGCTGCCTCACCCAGCACCTCAGGGCAGACAGGCACCGTGCGCAGATGCATCAACTGCAAGCCCTCGCGCTCCGTCTCCTCTATCACCACTGAGAGAATCGCCTGCTGCTCCTTTTCGTCTTTAGGCAGGAAGACCATTCCCGTGCCATATTTCCCCTTCTCGGGCACGGGGATGCCTTGCAACAGAATAAATTCATTAGGTATCTGCAGCATGATGCCTGCACCATCACCAGTCTTGTCGCGTGTCTCGGCACCTCTATGCTCCATGTTCTCCAGCACTCGAAGTGCCTGGTCTACCAGTTCGTGGCTCTTGCCACCGTGGATGTTCACCACCATGCCTACACCGCATGCATCATGTTCATACTGTGGCCGATAAAGTCCGTCAAACTTACAATGTGTCATATTATCCCTTTTTAATCTTTCTTGTTGTCTCCATTCGGGTGCAAAGATAATACAAAAAGTCAGAAAAACAATCAATAGTGTAACAATTATTTTATTAAAATCTGTGTCAAACTATCACTTTGACACGAAAACGCCAACATTTGCGACAAAAACGACAGACAAACGTTTTTTATCTCCCCAATAGTTTACACTTTGTCAGTTTGATGAAATTTGTTGATACAAAGTTTAGACTTCATACGCTTTATTTACAGAAATCGACGTACCTTTGCACCTGAAAGCTTTCAAGATAACACATAGTATATATTAATAAGGTAAAAGGCATGAAAAGAATTGAAGCAATTATCCGCAAGACCAAGTTTGAGGAGGTCAAAGAGGCACTGCTCTCGTCGGACATCGACTGGTTTGAGTACCACAACGTACACGGCATCGGTCAAAGCCGACAAGAGCGCATATACCGCGGTGTACAGTATTCTACGGATGTCATAGAGCGCGTAGCCCTGACCATCGTCTGCCGCGACCAGTTTGTCGAGCCTACGGTGAAGGTCATTCTACGGGTGGCTCATACAGGCGAAATTGGCGATGGGCGCATCTTTGTCAGCGACATGATCGACACTTGGTCTATTCGCACAGGCGAGAACGGCGACACCGTACTACGTGATAAGAAATAAAAAGGTGAAAAAGGGGAAAAAGGTAAAAAGATTATGAACGAAATAGGATTATCACTTGATACCGTATGGATGCTATTGGCTGCCATGCTGGTTTTCTGGATGCAGCCGGGCTTCGCGCTGTGTGAGGCAGGCTTTACACGAAGCAAGAACACAGCCAACATCCTGATGAAGAATTTTGTCGACTTTATGTTCGGCTCACTTTTGTTCTTCTTTATTGGCTTCGGCTTCATGTTCGGCAGTGAAGGTGCGGGGTTCATCGGCATGCCCAACTGGGGCAATCTCTCTTTCTATAATGGCGACCTGCCCGTAGAGGGCTTCTTGATTTTCGAGACAGTGTTCTGTGCCACCAGCGCAACAATTGTCAGCGGTGCCATGGCTGAGCGCACAAAGTTCTCGATGTATCTCATTTACTCGGCTTGCATCTCGTTGTTCATATACCCCATTGAGGGTCACTGGACGTGGGGCGGCGGCTGGCCGTGCAACGATGCTGCCGACGGATTTATGATGCAGACCTTCGGTGACGTGTTCCACGACTTTGCTGGCTCGGCCATCGTACATTCAGTGGGCGGCGTGCTGGCACTGATCGGCGCAATGTCACTCGGTCCCCGCATTGGAAAATACTCGACCGACGGCAAGAGCCGTGCCATCCCCGGCCACAACCTGGCGCTAGCCTCCTTAGGTGTCTTTATTCTTTGGCTCGGCTGGTTCGGCTTCAACCCTGGCTCACAGCTGGCAGCCTCAGGCGAGGTGAACCGCGTCGCCATCAGCCACGTCTTTCTGACTACCAACCTCGCTGCCGTGGCAGGTGGTACGGCCACGATGTTCATCACATGGATGAAGTACGGCAAGCCGTCGCTCTCGCTCACGCTCAACGGCGTGCTGGCTGGACTGGTGGGCATCACCGCAGGCTGTGACCTGGTGTCACCACTCGGTGCCGTTGTCATTGGATTTGTTTGTGGCACAGTACTCGTCTATGCCATCGAGTTCATCGACCATCGCCTGCATATCGACGACCCCGTGGGTGCTTCCAGCGTACATGGTGTCTGCGGTATCCTTGGCACGCTGATGACGGGTCTGCTATCAACGTCGAGCGGTGTTTTCTACGGTCACGGCTGGAGATTCTTCGGGGCCGAATGTTTCGGCATCCTTTGCATAGACCTTTGGGCAGCTGCCTGCGGCTTCGTTCTGTTCTACGGCATCAAGAAATTGTATGGCCTGCGCGTCGATAGTCGCATCGAGGAAGAAGGACTGGACGTTTACGAACACGGAGAGAGTTGTTATAACTGATAAGGTAAAAAAGGTATGAAGAAGATTGTTTTATTTGCATTGGGGCTGGTGCTGAGTGGCACCGCCCTTGCACAGGAAAGCGTAGAGACAACCATCAAGGGCGACTTTGTCAATGAGTATATATGGCGTGGGCTGAAGTTGGGTGATGTAGCCGTACAGCCTACCCTCGGTGTGGGCTATAAAGGCTTGTCGCTGACGTCCTGGGGCAGTTACGGACTATCCAACAAAGACGACGTGAAGGAGTTCGACCTGACACTCGCCTACTCTATCAGCGGATTCAACATCGGTCTGACCGACTACTGGTTCAGCGAGGGACTCGACCCTGACAGCCGCTACTTCAAGTACAACGCCCACGGCACCAACCATGTATTTGAGGCCAACATCGGCTACGACTTCGGCCCTGTAGCCTTACAATGGTACACCAATTTCGCCGGTAATGACGGACTTAACAAGGACGGCAAACGAGCCTATAGCAGTTATGTTGAAACAATTGTCCCATTCTGCCTTGCCGGCATCGGCTGGACTGCCACGGCAGGTGCCGTTCCTTATGCCACCACAACTTACGGAACAACAGGTTTTGCCGTCACCAACCTGTCGCTCAGAGCAACAAAGGATATCAAAGTAAGCAACTCGTTCTCCATCCCTATCTTCGCTCAGGTGACGGCAAATCCCTGCTCACAGAAAGCCTTTCTTGTTCTCGGTTTCACTTTACATCCATAATATGACAACAAAGTACATTTTCGTCACTGGCGGCGTCGTTTCCTCACTGGGTAAGGGCATCATTTCAGCCAGCATCGGCAAGCTGCTTCAAGCACGCGGCTACAAGATTACCATCCAGAAGTTCGACCCCTACATCAACATCGACCCAGGGACGCTGAATCCCTATGAGCACGGAGAGTGCTACGTCACGGAAGACGGCTTCGAGACCGACCTCGACCTGGGCCACTATGAGCGGTTTACGGGCATACGCACCACCCGCAGCAACAGCATCACCACCGGGCGCATCTACCAAACGGTCATCGACCGCGAACGACACGGCGACTATCTGGGCAAGACCATCCAGGTGGTGCCCCACATCACAGATGAGATAAAGAGGCGTATGCTGAGGGACGAGTCCTTCGACTTCGTCATCACAGAGGTGGGCGGTACCATCGGCGATATTGAAAGTGCACCGTTCATGGAAGCTATCCGACAGCTGCGCTGGCAACTGGGACACGATGCGGTGTGCGTGCACCTGACGTATATACCCTACCTGAAAGCTGCTGACGAACTGAAGACGAAGCCTACACAACACTCGGTGAAAGAGCTGCAATCAATGGGCATCCAGCCCGACATTCTTGTGCTGCGTACTGAACGCCACCTTGACGACGGCTTGCGCCGGAAGGTGGCGTCGTTCTGTAATGTCGATTTGGATTGCGTAGTACAGAGCGAGGATATGGCAAGCATCTATGAGGTGCCTGTGAATATGCAGCGGCAGGGACTGGACGAGGCTATCCTGCGGAAGATGGGCATGACGGTGGGCGAAAGGCCTGCCATGAAGCTGTGGCACGAATTCCTTGAGAAGCAGCGGCATGCCACCCGCGAGGTACACATCGCCTTGGTGGGCAAATATGACTTGCAGGATGCCTACAAGAGCATACGCGAGAGTCTGGGGCTGGCTGGTATCTACAACGACGTGAAGACGAGAATCCATTTTGTGAACAGCGAGGAGCTGACTTTGGCCGACGCCGACGCTCACCTGGAGGGCATGGCGGGCGTCGTCATCTGCCCGGGCTTCGGTCAGCGCGGCATCGAAGGCAAGGTCATTGCTGCCCATTATTGTCGCACGCACGATGTGCCGACTTTCGGCATCTGCCTCGGCATGCAGATGATGGTGATAGAGTTTGCACGCAACGTCTTGGGCTGGAAGGATGCAGTAAGCAGGGAAGCCCCCTCGGGGACCGTAGAGGGGGCTTGCCACTTCGTCATCGACCTGATGGAGGAACAGAAGACGGTAACCGACATGGGCGGCACGATGCGACTGGGAGCCTACGACTGCGAACTGACGAAAGGCAGTCGTGCCTACGGTGCCTACGGCGATGCTTCTGTGATAAGAGAAAGACACAGACACCGCTACGAGTTTAACAATATGTACAAAGAGGAGTATGAGGCTGCCGGCATGCTGTGTGCAGGCATCAATCCCAGTGCCCGTCTGGTGGAAATTGTCGAGATACCGACCTTGCGATGGTACATTGGCACTCAGTTCCATCCTGAATATTCGTCGACGGTGCTGCACCCGCATCCGCTCTTTATGTCGTTCATTCAAGCCTGCAAATGATATGGAACAACTGAAGCATGAGTGTGGCGTGGCGATGATTCGACTGTTGAAGCCATTAAGCCACTATGAACAGCGATACGACTCCAACCGATATGCGCTGGACAAACTCTATCTGATGATGGAGAAACAGCACAACCGCGGGCAGGAAGGGGCTGGCATAGCCTGTGTGAACATGGACGCTGAGGTGGGGACGGAGTATATGTTCCGTGAGAGAGCTGTGGGAAAGGATGCCATCGGCGAGGTGTTCGACCACGTGACGCAGGAATGGGCGGAAGCCCAGCTTTACATGGGACACCTGCGCTATTCCACCACTGGAAAGAGTGGTTTACAGTATGTCCACCCATTTCTACGTCGCAATAATTGGAGAGCAAAGAACCTGTGTCTGTGTGGCAACTTCAATATGACGAATATCAACGAGATATTCGAGAAGATGGTGAAGCAGGGGCAGTCGCCTCGTATCTATAGCGACTCATACATCACGCTCGAACTCATGGGGCATCGCCTGGACCGCGAGGTGGAGCGCCTGTATGCTGAGGCAAAACGGAAAGGACTGGAAGACACCGATATCACCCACTACATCGAAGCTGACGTGCAGATAGCAAACGTACTGCGCACCACGATGGGCGACTACGACGGAGGCTACGTGATGTGTGGCATGACGGGTAGCGGCGAGATGTTTGCCATGCGCGACCCTTGGGGCATCAGACCAGCCTTTTTCTATAGGGACGACGAGGTGGTGGCCGTAGCCAGCGAACGGGCTGTGCTGCAGACAACCTTCGACCTCACATATGAAGACATTCTGGAGTTGCCGGCTGGCGGAGCACTCATCGTACACAAAGACGGCAGTTCTGTCGTGGAGAAGATATTGGAAGCCAAGGCGCAGACCCGATGCTCCTTCGAGCGTATCTACTTCAGTCGTGGCTCCGACCGCGACATCTACCACGAGCGCAAACAGCTGGGGCTACAGCTCACGGAACCTATTCTCCGTACCATTGACGGGGATACGGAGCACACCGTATTCTCATTTATCCCCAATACGGCCGAAGTGGCCTTCTACGGCATGATGGAAGGACTGAGAAACAAAGGACTAAACGTGCACAGCGAGAAGGTAGCATGGAAGGACATCAAGCTACGAACCTTTATCACAGAAGCAGGCGCGCGCAACGACCTTGCCTCACATGTATATGACATCACATACGGATCACTGCGACCATACGAAGACAACCTCGTCATCATCGACGACTCCATTGTCCGGGGTACCACTTTGAAGGAGAGCATCTTCAAGATACTTGACCGTCTGCACCCAAAGAAGATTGTCATGGTCAGCAGCTCGCCGCAGATACGCTACCCCGACTACTATGGCATAGACATGGCATGCCTGGAAGAGCTCTGCGCCTTTCGAGCTGCCATTGCCCTAATCGAAGAGCGTGGTATGTGGCAGCTAATCAATGACGTCTACAAGACCTGTCTTGCAGAGCTCAGCAAACCAGCAGCAGAGCAAACCAATTGTGTCAGCGACATCTACAAGCCTTTCAGCATTGAAGAGATTGACAAAAAGATGGCCGAGATGCTTCGTCCATCAGGGATGCAAGCACCCGTAGAGTTCGTCTTTCAGACCATCGAAGGCCTGCACGCTGCATGCCCCGACCATCAAGGCGACTGGTATTTCACGGGGCACTACCCCACTCCTGGCGGCAACCGCCTCGTGAACCAAGCCTTCGTAAGATTAACAGAACAACAACACGACATCAATAATCGTAAACAGTATATGTAACCATGTGTGGAATAGTATCAATCTTCAACATCAAGAAGCAGACGCCGGCACTTCGCGAGAAGGCACTGCGCATGAGTCAGAAAATCAGGCACCGCGGTCCAGACTGGAGCGGCATATATTGTGGGGGCTCTGCCGTCCTTGCCCACGAACGCCTCGCCATCGTTGACCCTGAGAGCGGTGGACAGCCGCTGTTCTCGCCCGACAGGAAACAAGTGCTGGCAGTCAACGGCGAGATCTACAACCATCAGGAGATACGCCGCCGCTTTGCTGGCCGCTACGACTTCCAGACGGGCAGCGACTGCGAAGTGATCCTGGCTCTCTACCGTGACAAGGGGGCCGACTTCCTCGAGGACATCAGCGGCATCTTTGCCTTTGCCCTGTATGACGAGGAGAAGGACGAGTACCTGATAGCTCGCGACCCCATCGGCGTAATACCTTTATATATTGGTTTTGACAGCGACGGCACCGTCTACGCAGCCTCCGAACTGAAGGCACTCGAAGGGCAGTGCGAGCGATACGAACCATTCCCACCCGGACATATTTTTCATAATGGAGAGTGGAAACGCTACTATCGGCGCGATTGGTTTGATTATGATGCGGTGAAAGACAACGAAGCCAGCGTCGACGCTATTCGCAATGCCTTGATAGACGCCGTGAAGCGCCAGCTCATGTCCGACGTCCCCTACGGCGTGCTGCTCAGTGGCGGACTCGACTCTTCGGTCATCTCTGCCATTGCGGGGAAGTTCAGCGAGCATCGCATTGAGGACAATTCGCAGAGCCGTGCCTATTGGCCTCGCCTGCATTCCTTCGCCGTGGGCTTGAAGGGAGCACCCGACTTGGCTAAGGCTCGACTGGTGGCCGACCATATAGGCACCGTGCATCACGAAATCAACTACACCATACAGGAAGGACTCGATGCCATACGCGACGTCATCTATTTCATCGAGACATACGACGTGACGACCGTCCGTGCATCGACACCAATGTACCTGCTGGCACGTGTCATCAAGTCAATGGGCATCAAGATGGTACTCAGCGGCGAGGGAGCTGACGAGGTATTCGGCGGCTACCTCTATTTCCACAAGGCTCCCAGCGCCAAGGCTTTCCACGAGGAGACCGTACGCAAATTGAGCAAACTCCATTACTACGACTGCCTCCGTGCCAACAAGAGCCTCTCGGCGTGGGGCATAGAAGGCAGGGTGCCTTTCCTCGACAAAGAGTTTCTTGACGTGGCTATGCGCACTGATCCCGAAGCAAAGATGTGCGGGCCGATGCCCGTCTCGCCCAACGGCGAGGAGCTGTTCGTCATAGAGAAGAAGATTGTACGTGAGGCCTTTGCCGACATGCTGCCTGCAGATATTGTCTGGCGGCAGAAGGAACAATTCAGCGACGGTGTAGGCTATTCATGGATTGACACGCTGAAGAAGATGACTTCCGAAGCCGTGACCGACGAACAGATGGCACATGCCGCCGAGCGTTTCCCCATCAATCCTCCACTCAACAAAGAGGAGTATTACTATCGCAGCATCTTCGCCGACCATTTCCCCAGCGATTCTGCAGCCCGGAGTGTCAACCAGGAAGCAAGTGTGGCATGCTCCACGGCTGTCGCACTTGAATGGGATGCTGCATTCAAAAACATGAACGACCCCAGCGGGAGAGCCGTCAAAGGCGTTCACGAACAGGCGTATTGAAGATTGAAAATTGAAGATTGAAAATTGAAGATTGAAGATTGAAAATTGAAGATTGAAGATTGAAAATTGACAACATGATGAGGCAAGAAGCGAGACTGATACTTGATGATGGCACGGAGTTCTGCGGATGGTCGTTTGGCTACGAAAAGGAGGCCGTGGGCGAAGTGGTGTTCAATACGGCTATGACAGGCTACCCGGAAAGCCTGACCGACCCAAGCTATGCCGGACAGATACTGGTGATGACATATCCCCTGACAGGCAACTACGGCGTACCCAAGACAGGAGGCAAGCCTCTGCCCATGTTCATGGAAAGCGGGAGGATCCACGTCAAGGGCCTTGTCGTGGCCGACTATAGCGAAGCGTATTCACACTGGAATGCCAGAGAATCGTTGGCCGCCTGGCTGAAGCGAGAAAAGATTCCTGCCATCACGGGCATCGACACCCGAAGACTCACCAAGATACTCCGCGAACATGGCGTGATGGCGGGAAGAATTATAATAGGCGATGAGCATAGAGTGAAGAGTGAAGCGCTACGGGTAGGCGCGTCGGAGGGAATGGAATTTGCTGCCGCTCTCCCTGCCCGACCAAGCGACTACGGCTCCATCAACTGGGTGGAGCAGGTATCTATCCGCGAGATTATCGTATACAGACCTGATGGAACAATCTCTGAAGTGTCCCCAGATTCCATTACCGCTGACGCGCCTACCCGTAGCCTTTCACCCTTCACTCTTCACTCTTCTCTTAAACTTGTGGTACTGGTGGACTGCGGCGTGAAGGCCAACATCATCCGATGTCTTATCCGGCGGGGCGTCGAAGTCGTCTGTGTGCCTTGGGACTATGATTTCAATCAGATAGAGTTCGACGGACTGTTCTTGTCCAATGGCCCTGGCGACCCGGAGCAATGCGGCAAAACGATAGAACATATCCGGACGTTCTTGAATAACCAGCCTGTTCGCCCCCTGATGGGTATCTGCCTCGGCAATCAGCTGCTGGCCCGTGCTGCCGGTGCCAGCACCTACAAGCTGAAGTATGGTCATCGCTCTCACAACCAGCCCGTGCAGCGCGTCGGCGGCACGCAATGCTTTGTAACCTCACAGAATCACGGATATGCCGTAGACGACTCTACCCTGCCCCCTGACTGGGAACCGCTGTTCGTGAACATGAACGACGGCTCGAACGAGGGCATCCGCCACAAGACGCATCCCTGGTTCTCAGTTCAGTTCCATCCAGAGGCCTGCAGCGGCCCGACAGATACCGAATGGCTGTTTGACAAATTCATTTTCACTCTTCACTCTTCTCTAAAAAAGGTCCTCATCCTGGGCAGCGGAGCATTGAAGATAGGACAGGCTGGCGAATTTGACTACAGTGGTGCTCAGGCTCTGAAAGCACTCAGGGAGGAGGGCATCCGCTCCGTACTGATCAATCCGAACATTGCTACGGTACAGACCTCTGAGAATGTCGCCGATACGGTCTATTTCCAACCTGTGACACCAGAGTTTGTCGAGCATGTCATCGAGAAGGAACGTCCCGACGGCATCCTGCTCGCCTTTGGCGGACAGACGGCACTGAACTGCGGTGTGGAGTTATACAGAAAAGGGGTGTTGGAGAAACATGGTGTGCAGGTGCTGGGCACTCCCATACAGGCCGTCATTGACACCGAAGACCGCGACCTCTTTGTGAAACGACTTGATGAGATTGGAGTCAAGACCATCAAGAGCCATGCCTGCGAGAATATGGAAGAGGTAAAGCGAGCTGCCACGGAATTGGGATTCCCCGTCATTCTGAGGGCAGCCTATGCTCTTGGGGGACTGGGCAGCGGATTCTGCGACAATGAAGACGAACTGCTGGCACAAGCCGAGGAGGCTTTCTCGTTCTCACAACAGGTGCTGGTGGAGAAGTCGCTGAGGGGATGGAAAGAAATTGAATACGAGGTGGTGCGCGACCGTTACGACAACTGCATCACTGTCTGCAACATGGAGAACGTCGACCCACTGGGCATCCATACCGGCGAATCGATCGTGGTGGCACCATCGCAGACGCTCACTAACAGCGAGTTCCACAAACTGCGGGCGCTGGCCATCAAGATCGTCCGCCACATCGGCATTGTCGGAGAGTGCAACGTACAGTACGCCCTCGACCCACAGTCGGAGGACTATCGTGTCATCGAGGTCAATGCACGACTCAGCCGGTCGTCGGCCCTGGCATCGAAGGCTACTGGCTATCCCCTGGCTTTTGTCGCTGCCAAGCTGGGACTGGGCTACGGGCTGTTTGAACTGAAGAACAGTGTCACTAAGACCACATCGGCCTTCTTCGAACCTGCCCTCGACTATGTGGTAGTAAAGATTCCACGCTGGGACTTGACCAAATTCCGAGGGGTCAAGCGTGAACTCGGTTCGTCAATGAAGAGCGTCGGCGAGGTGATGGCCATAGGCCGTACCTTTGAAGAGGCTCTACAGAAAGGACTGCGCATGATAGGACAAGGCATGCACGGATTTGTCGAGAATCACGAAATCAAAATCAAGGATATTGCGAAATCGTTGCACGAACCGACGGATATGCGCGTTTTCGTGGTATCGAAAGCTCTGCAGACTGGCTACAGCGTAGAGCAGATACATCAGCTGACGATGATAGACCGCTGGTTCCTGCAGAAAATGAAGCATATCGTCGACATCGACTGCCAGTTGCACGAGTTCAGGCAACTGGGAGAAATGGCTACATTCATGGAGCCACTGGAACTGACAGAATACGTGGAAGCCCCTGAGTTTGCCCATCTTTTGCGTCAGGCTAAGGTCTATGGATTCTCCGACTTCCAGATTGCACGGGCCATCGGACTGGACAGCAGCATGAGCCTTACCGTACGACAATGGCGCAAAGAACTGGGCATTGTACCGACCGTCAGTCAAATAGACACCCTCGCTGCCGAATATCCTGCCAAGACCAATTACCTGTATTTTTCGTACCTTTAACAAATAAAAGGGGGAAACACGACGCTATACTGGTTTTTTTTTGTACCTTTGCACCCATTATGCCACAGGAACAATCCCAGATACGCGAACGGCAGTACACGGACTTGCGTGAGCCGCGACGCTATAAAGTGACCATCTACAACGATGACTTCACCACCATGGAGTTTGTCGTCAAAGTGCTGATGGAGATATTCTTCAAGACCGAGGCAGAGGCCGAGCAGCTGATGCTCAACGTACACCGCTCGGACAAAGCCGTCGTAGGCATCTACAGCTATGACATCGCCATGTCGAAAGTGCAGAAAGCCACGCTCATGGCCCGCAACGAGGGATTCCCCCTACGCTTATCTTACGAACCCGCAGAATAAGATATGGATATACACAACTCCCCAATAGTCGACCTGCTGTACAACACTGCCATAGGCCTGTGCGAGGGACATCGCGATGAATTCCTGATGCCCGAGCACCTGCTGGAAGCGTTGCTCGACATCAAGCAGTTCCGTTCCACCTTATATATATATGGTGCCGACATCAAGGCCATGAGCGACGAGCTTGCCCGACATATACATGAGTATGAGAAGGTGCCGGCAGACAAAGTGTACCAACCTGAGACTTCGGTACAGTTCAACCAGATGGTGAACCATGCCTATCAGCAAGTGGCAGGCTCGGGTGCAACGATGATAGACCTGCCCCATCTGGTGAAGGGACTGCTGGAACTGGAGGACTGCTATGCTACATGGCTGCTCAAACGCGAGTTGAAGGGTCAGGAAGAGGACTTCCTGGCAAGTCTGATTACGGAAGTGGAAGACCCCTACGATTCTGTTCTGGATGATGATGACGAAGACAGCCCCTGGCGACAGCTGGTGACCTGCCTCAACGATATCGTGGACCAAAAGAACCCGCTCATTGGTCGCGAAGCCGAACTGGAACGCACCATCCAGATACTCTGCCGCAAGGAGAAGAACAACCCGCTGCATGTAGGTGAGCCCGGCGTAGGCAAGACGGCACTGGTCTATGGGCTGACACGCCGCATCATGGAGGACCATGTGCCTGAACGGCTGCGTGGCAGCAAGGTATACCAGCTGGAACTGGGCACGATGCTGGCTGGCACTCAGTTTCGTGGTGACTTCGAGAGACGTGTCAAGCAAGTGATGGATGGTCTGCAGGCTGAAGGCAAAGCCATCATCTACATCGACGAGATACACAATCTGGTGGGTGCCGGTGCCGTGGGCGAGAGTTCCATGGATGCCTCCAACATGCTGAAACCTTATCTGGAGCAGGGCGACCTGCGCTTCATTGGCTCTACGACCTACGAGGAATACAACAAGTACTTCTCGCGTTCCAAGGGATTGGTGCGCCGGTTCCAGCAGATGGACATCCTGGAGCCCAGCATCGAGGAGTGCATCAACATCCTGAAGCAACTGCGCCCCAAATACGAAGAGTACCACGGCGTCATCTACGAGGATGCCGCCCTGGAATATGCCGTAGAAGCCAGTGCCAAGTTTATCAGCGACCGATTCCTGCCCGACAAGGCCATCGACCTCATCGACGAGGCCGGGGCTGCCAAGGAAAGCGCCAGCACGACAGCGGCAGATTCTTCACTCTTCACTCCTCACTCTACACTCATAGTAACCAAGGCAGATATCGCCGATGTGCTGGCCAAGACCTGCAAGATAGATGCCACAGCACTGAAGGAGGACAGCAACGACCAGCTGGAGACGCTGGCACCACGACTGCTGGACCAGATATACGGACAGGACGAAGCCATCAGACAGGTGGTGGAGTCGGTTCAGATGTCAAAGGCCGGGCTGCTGGACGACAACAAACCGCTGGCATCGCTGCTCTTCGTAGGTCCTACGGGTGTTGGCAAGACTGAGGTAGCACGTGTTCTGGCCAAGGAACTGGGCATACAACTGGTGCGCTTCGATATGAGCGAATATACAGAGAAACATACCGTAGCCAAGCTCATCGGATCGCCAGCCGGATACGTGGGCTACGAGGACGGCGGACTGCTGACAGATGCCATCCGCAAGACCCCCAACTGCGTGCTGCTGCTCGATGAGATAGAGAAGGCGCACACCGATATCTTCAACATCCTGCTGCAGGTGATGGACTATGCCCGACTGACTGACAACAAGGGTCGTAAGGCAGACTTCCGCAACGTCATCCTCATCATGACCAGCAATGCCGGTGCCCAGTATGCGGGGCAGGCCAATATAGGTTTCAACAGTCAGGTGAGCCGAGGCGAAGCCATGCTGAAGCAGGTGAAGAAGACTTTCAAGCCTGAGTTCATCAACCGACTGAGCGGTACGGTGGTCTTCCACGACATGGACCGCCAGATGGCTACGCTCATCCTGCGCAAGAAGCTGCGTGAACTGCAAGCAAAACTGACGGCACGACAGGTGGAGATGGTACTCAGCGACGAGGCCTTCGAACTGCTGCTGAACGAAGGTTTCACTAAGGAATATGGTGCTCGCGAGATGGATCGCGTCATCGCACAGCGTCTGAAACCGATGCTGACGCGTGAGATTCTGTTCGGCAGCCTCAAACAAGGCGGCAGCATCACCATCACTCCCGAACAACTCCAATAAGCCCATCGGCACTATTAGTACATTATTACGACCATGATCTACCAACTTGACGAAGACCTCTGGTTTCCTGATCCCCGGCTGGCCGACGACGACGGTTGCCTGGCAGTCGGTGGCGACCTGAGCGTAGACCGTCTGCTACTGGCCTACCAGCACGGCATATTCCCCTGGTACTCATTCCGCGACAATGACGAGCCCGTGTGGTATTGTCCACACGAGCGTTTCGTCATCTTCCCCGACGAGATACATATCTCCCACTCCATGCGCACCCTGCTGCGCAAAGACAAATACGAGTTTTCCATCAACCGCGACTTCGACGGCGTCATCCGCAACTGCAGCCAACTGCGCATCAACGAAGAGGGAGCCTGGCTGGGCGAGGATATCATTAAAGCCTATACGGAGCTGCATCGCCAGGGCTTCGGTGTCAGCGTCGAGGTGTGGGAGGAAGGCAGGCTTGTCGGCGGGCTCTATGGCGTCAACATCGGCAAGGCTTTCTTCGGCGAGAGCATGTTTTCATTGGTGCCCAGCGGGTCGAAGCTGGCCCTCATCTTCCTGGCCAAGAGCTTCGAGCAACTGGGTGGCGTACTGATAGACTGCCAACTGAAAACCGCCCATCTGGAGTCGATGGGCGGCAGGTTTATCAGTTACGATGAGTATATGCGACTTATTTCTTCTTAGACGACACGTGGAAGGTCTTCGTGGCCTTCACGCCTCCTGTGCTGGTGGTAGTTGCCTTGCCACCTTTATAGTATTTCAAGGCCTCGGGCATCCACTTCTGAATGTCTTGCATGCGCTTCTCGTCAGAGGGGTGGTCACTGAAGAGTCCGCCAGAGCCGCTGCCCTGAGCTGCCATGCGTGACCAGAAATCGACAGCCACCTGGGGATCATAGCCAGCCATAGCTGCGAAGATGAGTCCCATGTGGTCAGCCTCGCTCTCCTGCTTACGCGAGAAACCCGATGTCCAGAGCGATGAGCCCAGCGACGTGCCCAGAGCTATCAGCTGCTGGGTGCCCTCTCCGAGTCCTACGCCCTGAAGCACAGAACCGAGGATGGCCGTACCATACTGATTCTTATACTCATTGCTGAGTCGCTCAGCCGAATGCTTGGCTACGGCATGGGCTATCTCATGACCCAGCACGATGGCCAGCGAGGCCTCGTCCTTGGTGACAGGCAGTATGCCTTCGTAGACCACGATCTTTCCGCCAGGCATACACCAGGCATTCACTTGATTGTCCTGCACCAAGTTGAACTCCCACGCATAGCTGGACACTTCGCTGCCCAGACCGTTGGCATTGAGATAGGCCGTCACGGCATTGGCCAGATTCTGTCCCACACGCTTCACCATCGCCGTATTGGCAGCATTGGTTGATGGTTTTGCACCTTGCATGTACTGCTGGTACTGCTGGTTGGAAAGACTGAGCACCTCACCGTCGCTGACCAGCAGATTCTGCTTGCGACCAGTAATAGGCACGACCGACGTGGTGCCACATCCTACCATCACGGCCGATATGACGGCCAAGAGAACTAACTTAATCTTTTTCATACGTTATTGATGTCTTTAGTCTATTCTGCTGGCAAAGATACAAATAAATTCTCAAATACGCTACAAAAAACAAAAAAAATGGGACCTCCCCTGTGGAAAGTCCCATGATTTAAATGATTCTAAACAGTTTTCTTACTTCAGACCGCGGTTGCTGAGCGTCAGGTTGAGCAGCATGACGTACTTCTTGTACTGCTTCTCGCTGAGCACATAGTGCATGTAACGAATGTCCTTGTTCACAGCCTTGTCCATCAGAATGTTGCGCTCATCGCCCTCGGCGTAGGCAGCCAGCATCATCTCATTGCAGAAGTTGTTGTGAATGTCAGTCACAATCTCCATCTGGTCGAGAGTGAGTCCCAGCGTGACAGCCAGCTTACGCATATTGACCGTCATGTCGTAGGCCTTTACATCCTGAACATTGTTATTGTTCTCATTCTCTGCATAAGTCAGCGTCATGCTGAACATTGCGACTACCAACAATACAATCTTTTTCATTTTCAATTTTCCTTTCTTTTCTTTACTCGGACCGGCTCACCTTTTTTAATCTTTAATTTTTAATCTTTAATTTTTAATCTTTAATCTTTTGTTATCCTGAGGCATCGCCGGCCCTACTTTAATAATGTGTTATCCTGTGTCCTTTTGTTGTTTGGACGGTGCAAAGGTAGAGCTTTTTTCGAAACCAGGCATCATTTTTCATCGATTGTGTGCGCAAACAAAGGGTTTTGTTGACCAAAATCAAAAAGAACAGGCTTTCCTTTAACTCCCTTTAACTACTTTTCAAGACATTAACTGCTTATTATTTCGTACCTTTGCAACCGAAATTATACAATCATACACAATGAACACTTCAGATAACAAATTTCTATCAGTAAGCTATTCGCTTTACTCTGTCGACGAGAAAGACCAGAAACACCTCATTGAACAGACCCAGCAGGGCCAACCGTTCAATTTCATCACAGGCCTGGGATTCTCGCTCGATGCCTTCGAACAGCATCTCATCCAGTTGCAACCAGGCGACAAGTTCGACTTCACCTTGTCTCCAGCCGAGGCTTTCGGCGAATACGACGAAGAGGGTGTACACCACCTGAAGCGCGAGGCGTTCGTCGTCAACGGCAAGTTTGACGGTGAGCACATCTTCCCCGGAGCCGTCATCACGATGACCGACCAGGACGACAAGCGGTTCATGGCACGTGTCATCAGCATAGAGGAAGACAGCGTGACCATCGACACCAACCACCCCCTGGCAGGCGAGACCCTGCAGTTCACCGGTCTGCTGCTGGAGAACCGCGATGCCACCAAGGATGAGATTATGAGACTGCTCAACCGCATGTCGCACGAATGCGGCGGCTGCGACGACTGTGGCGAGGGCGGCTGTGGCGGCTGCGGCGGCTGCCACTAATAACCAGTGCCAGGCATCCCCCCCTTAAAAAAACAGTGTCAGGCGGTTCCCCCGCCTGAAAAAAAAATAAAAAAACATGCGCAACACGATAGGAACCCTGTTTACGCTGACCACCTTCGGCGAGAGCCACGGCCAAGCCGTGGGAGGAGTCATCGACGGCATGCCTGCCGGCATCAAGGTCGACATGGACTTTATACAGTCAGAACTGGACAGACGCCGTCCTGGCCAGAGCAACATCACGACGGCACGCAACGAGAAAGACCGGGTGGAGCTGCTCAGCGGCATCTTTGAAGGCGTCACCACGGGCACTCCTATCGGTTTCATCGTCAGGAACAGTGACCAGCACTCTCAGGACTACGAGTCGATGCGCCATCTGTTCCGCCCCTCTCACGCCGACTATACTTATTATTATAAATATGGTACGCGCGATTACCGAGGCGGTGGACGCTCGTCGGCCCGTACGACCATCAGCCGCGTGGTGGCTGGTGCACTGGCCAAACTGGCCCTGCGCCAAGAGGGTATCACCATACAGGCCTACACCTCGCAGGTAGGGTCCATCGCTCTGCAGCGCGACTACCGGCTCTACGACCTGTCACTGACGGAGACGAATGCGGTGCGATGCCCTGACCCGGACAAGGCAAAGGAGATGGAGCAGCTCATCCAAGAGGTGAAGAGCGAAGGCGACACCATCGGCGGCATCATCACCTGCGTGGTAAAAAACTGCCCAGTGGGACTGGGCGAGCCCGAATTCAAGAAGCTGCATGCCTCGCTGGGACATGCCATGCTGACAATCAATGCCGTGAAAGGTTTCGAGTATGGCGACGGGTTCGACTGTGTCACTCAGCGTGGCAGCGAGCAGAATGACGCGTTCAGCTCTACGGACGGCGGCATCACGACCAATACCAACCATAGCGGTGGCATTCAGGGCGGCATATCCAACGGGCAGGACATCTATTTCCGCGTAGCGTTCAAGCCCGTGGCTACTCTGCTCCGCGAACAGACGACCGTAGGCACCGATGGCCAGCCCGTACGCTTCACGGCTCAAGGCCGACACGACCCTTGCGTGCTGCCAAGAGCGGTACCTGTAGTCGAAGCAATGGCCGCCATGACGATCTTAGACCATTATTTATGGGCTAAAACCATAAAAATTTAAAAAATATACGTAAAAAAAGCAAGTTTTTCGAATAAACATTTGGTTCTTTCAAAAATTATGCTTACCTTTGCAATCGCTATTGAGGGCTTGTGAAAGTCCTGATAAGCTTTAGTTAAGTCTAGTTTAGTTTTTGTGTTGGTTGAGGGCTGCTAGTTGGCAGCCCTCAGTTTTTTCTTAAATGAAGGGCGTCATCACGTTATAACGCCATCACGAATCAATCCATGACTCCGATGATTTCGGTGACTAAATGGCAGCCGTGCTGGTCGAGCCAGTCATTGATGCCGTCGCGTACCTTGATGGTGACAGCCGGGTCTATGAAGTTGGCTGTGCCTATCTCTATGGCAGTGGCACCGCACATCAGGAACTCTATGGCGTCCTTGGCCGTCATGATGCCGCCCAGTCCTACTACTGGTATCTTGACGGCCTTTGCTACCTGATAGACCATACGCAAAGCCACGGGCTTGACGCAGGGACCGCTAAGTCCACCCGTACCTATGCTCAGCGTCTTGCGCCGCCGCTCTATATCGACGGCCATGCCCATCAGGGTGTTGATGAGCGACACGGCATCGGCTCCGGCAGCCTCTACCGAGCGGGCTATCTCTGCGATGTCGGTCACGTTGGGCGACAGCTTCACTATCAGCGTCTTGTGGTAACGCTCGCGCACTGCCCTGACCACACTCTCTGCACCGGCACAGGTGACACCGAAGGCCATGCCGCCATCCTTGACGTTGGGACACGATATGTTCAGCTCGATGGCTGGTATATGGTCGAGGGCATCAATGCGGGCGGCACACTCAGCATAGTCCTCGGGCGACGAGCCGCTGACGTTGACAATCCAGCGGGTGTCGATGTCCTTCAGTTGCGGATAGATGTGCTCGCAAAAATAGTCTACACCCTTGTTCTGCAGTCCCACGCAGTTGAGCATCCCCATGTTTGTCTCTGCCATACGCGGATAGTCGTTGCCCTCACGCGGATGCAGCGTGGTGCCTTTCACGATGATGCCGCCTATCTCTTCCAGCGGCACAAAGTCCTGAAACTCAAGTCCGTAGCCAAAGGTGCCCGAGGCAGTCATCACAGGGTTCTTCAGCTCCAGACAGCCTATATTTACGTTTAATTTTGCCATAACAGTCTTTCTATGTTAAAAACAGGTCCTTCTTTGCAGACACACACATTCCCCTCTGTTGTTTTTTCCACACAGCACAGACAGGCTCCCAGCCCGCATGCCATCAGATTCTCCAACGACACCTCACACGCGATACCTTTTTCATGTGCATAGTGCGCCACAGCTTTCATCATCGGCGTCGGGCCGCAGGTCTGTATCAGGTCAAAGTGCTCTTGCTGCAGCACGGAGTGGTTGGTCACAAACCCACGCTCACCTGCCGACCCGTCCTCGGTGGTCACCAGCACCCGGCCCACCTGCCGGAACTCATCAATGAGCAGCAGGTCGTTCTTGGTGCGGGCTCCCAACAGGAACGTAGGCTCCACCCCACCCTCTTTCAGGCACCTGCCCAGATAGAGCAACGGGGCTACGCCTACGCCACCGCCAATGAGGAGCGGCGCACGCTGTCCCTGCAGTGTCCAGCCGTTGCCCAGGGGCAGCACGCAGCTGACCTGACTACCCGGCTGCAGGCGGCCCAGGCGGCGCGTGCCGTCACCTATACAGGCTACGAGCAGCCACAGTTCGTTGGCCTCACTGTCGACATTGCAAATAGAAATGGGCCGACGCAGGAACGTCGTCGGCGAATCGTCTACCCTCACCTCTGCAAACTGTCCTGGAGCCATCGGGGGCAGAGGCTTGTCGTCAGTCAGACGGATGAGCACATAGCGCTCGTGCACGCGCTCTATTCTGCTGACTGTCAAATCCATTATGTATTTCTTCATCTTCACAAAATATTTCTGTTGGCAAAGGTACAAAAAAAAAGTCAGATATCAGCTGCTTTTACCAGGATACTGTTAAAGATAGTTTAAAAAAAGCCCCTTTCATTTGCTTTTCATGAAAAAAAGAGTAATTTTGCAATCTCAAAACAACGAAGAAGCGTGAAAATAAAGCAAGTGCTGGAGGCCCTTGAACAATTCGCGCCCCTGCCGCTGCAAGAGAGCTGGGACAATGCTGGCTTGCAGATAGGATTGACAGAGGCGGAGGTTTCAGGGGCATTATTGTGTCTGGACGTGACCGAACAGATAGTCCGTGAAGCTGTCGAACGGGGCTGTAACCTCGTCGTCAGCCACCACCCCCTACTCTTCCGTGGGCTGAAGCAAGTGGCCGACCTGAACGATGTGCAACGTACTGTGCGCCAGGCCATCAAGCACGATGTCTGCATCGTGTCGCTGCACACCAACATGGACAATGCCCGCGGCGGAGTCAACTGGAAGATAGCCGAGAAGCTGGGACTGAGCGACGTAGCCTTCTTTCAGCAGAAGACCGTAGGCGACATCGTCTGCGGCAGCGGAGTGACAGGCCTCATGCCGCAGCCACTCGATGCCCGCAGCTTCGTGGAGAAGGTCAAGCAGACCTTTGGCGTGGCCTGCGCCCACTGCAACGAGCTGCTGCAGCGACCCATAGCGAAAGTGGCCATCTGTGGCGGTGCCGGCGACTTCCTGCTGGACGATGCCATCCGCTGCGGGGCCGATGCCTTCATCACGGGCGAGATGCACTACCACCAGTACTTCGGCCACGAGCAGAAGATACAGATATGCGTCATAGGCCACTATGAGAGCGAGCAGTTCACGTCAGAGATCTTCCGCGACATCATCAATGAGAAATGTCCCGGCGTGAGGACACTTATCACCGAGACCAACACCAATCCGATACACTACTATTAATAATAAACATATATACTATTATGGCAAGAAAAGACCCAACCGATCTCTCTGTAGAAGAGAAACTGAAAGCCTTGTACCAGTTGCAGACGGCACTGTCGTCTATCGACGAAAAAAAGGCACTCAGAGGTGAACTGCCTCTGGAAGTGGAAGACCTCGAAGCTGAAATCGAAGGACTGACTACACGTCAGGAGCGCATTCAGGCTGAGATAGACGAGTTCGAAAGAGCCATCTCGCAGAAGCGCGGCGAAATCATCGAGGCACAGGCCAGCGTAGAGCGCTATAAGGCCCAGCTGGACGATGTACGCAACAACCGCGAATACGACACACTCTCGAAGGAGATAGAATTCCAGTCGCTCGAAATCGAACTGTGCAACAAGAAAATCAACGATGCTCAAAAGCGCATCGAGGAGAAGAATGCCGAACTGGCACAGAGCCAGGAGCTGCTCAACGACAAGCAGGCCGACCTGGACGTGAAGAAGAACGAGCTCGACGAGATTATGGACGAGACACGCGCCGAGGAAGAGAAGCTCAAGGAGAAGGCCAACGACCTGGAAGCTAAGATAGAGCCGCGCCTGCTCATGTCGTTCAAGCGCATCCGCAAGAGTGCCCGCAACGGACTGGGTATCGTCTACGTGCAGCGCGATGCCTGCGGCGGTTGCTTCAACAAGATTCCGCCCCAGCGTCAGCTCGACGTGAAGATGCACAAGAAGATCATCGTCTGCGAATACTGCGGCCGTATCCTCATCGACCCCGAGCTGGCAGGCATCAAGACCGAGAAGCCGGCTACCGAGGAAAAGAAGACCCGCAAGCGCTCAACCGTCCGCCGCAGCTCCACCTCGAAGAAGGCCACCGACGCCAACGACATGGCCTAAAGCCCCATTGTGTGCTTCGGTTTTGCCGAAGCAAAAAAAACTCACAGCGATTCATAATCGGGAATATCCCTCAAGAAGGAATATTCCCTTTTTTCGTAGTCCATCTTGCAGCAGTAGTGCGTCATCCCGTTCGACACCACCAGATAGTCCACATGTAGCAAGAAGTTGTAGACCGTAATCTGGTCGAACACGCGTTGCGTCAGTTCCACGTCGGGCGCCTTGTACTCAATAATCATCCTTGGCTGCAGCCCCGTATCATAAAGTACAGAGTCACAGCGCATCCGCTTGTCGCCGACGCGCAGCTCCACCTCGTTGGCCAGCAGTCCCTTCGGGTAGCCTTTCTGCTCCGTGAGGAAGTGTACGAAGTGCTGCCGCACCCATTCCTCGGGTGTCAGCGCCACATATTTGCGTCGCAGGAAGTCGAATATCTGACGTTTACCGTCCTTCTCCCGACCCTTTATCTGATACAGCGGCAGGTTGAGTCTGTTCATGCTGCAAAAGTACGAAAAAACGAGCAAACCGCAAAATTTTCCATGCAAAAAACACATCCACCGCCACCCAGTTTCTGACGCTCCAAACGGGGTGAGGTGATGGAGGGAAGGGACATAAAAAACAAAAATCCTCAAAAATCTGACGCCAATCCTTTGCAGAAAAAAATTATTGTCAGATTTTTGAAGATTT
>JAFUSV010000058.1 GCA_017467565.1 Prevotella sp. | reverse complement strand
CATATTTTCGACATATGGATCTTTTGGACTGATCACTGGTCAGATACTCACGAAGTATCTCCAAACTTTCTTCTTTCGATTTCTTTACATTTCTACTCATAAGTTGAACTCTAATTTTGTCAACTTATTCAGTACACTACATACCTTAAAAATTTGTTTGTTTTGCGAAAAGTGTCACTTTTATGCTTAACTTACTGATACATAGTAGCTTAGTGTAGGTGACGCTTTTTCCGAAAGTGTCACCAAGTGTCACTCTGGTAAAACAAGTTGTTTTACCTGAGGAAAGCAGCGCTTTTCTTAGCTGTAAAATGCGGAATCACAAGTAAAACAAGTTGTTTTGTTTTGCTGAGTCCATACTTAGTGTAAGTTTCTGACTAAAAAAAGGGACGGAAAGTGACACTTTAAAAAGAAGTGTCACTTGCCGCAGCCCCTTTGTATATGGGCATTTCCGACGAAAAGTGACACTTCTGTGTTTTTTTGCAATTCTTTTTTATAGCGCGATATCAGAGGTCGGGCAAGTTGTTGCTCATCTCGCGGATGAAGTCCCAGTCGCTCTTGGTGAAGGCATCGGTAGACATCTGCCATTTAGGATCGGGCATGTACCACCACTGCGAGGCGAAGTACTTCTTCAGGTGGGCATCCATGAAAACGTAGCCACGATGGGCGTAAGGCAGATTGCGCATGACGCGGTCAAGGAAGTCCTTCTCCTCCTTGTTGCCTTTCGCCTCACGACCATAGGCCGCCCGGAAATTGATTCTCGCCTGCGGCATGTACGGGCTGCGGTCGTAGAAGGAACCGATGTCACGGTTGTCCTCCATCATCAGGAGCTGGTCGGCCGAATTGATGCTCATGTTGGTCTTCGGCTTGTAGTTCTTGGCCTTCCACTCCACGATGCCGTCGCGTAGCGACACCTCGTAGTAGCCGTCGATGGTAGAGTTGGACATGTGGCGCACCTTACCCTTACCGCTGACGACGACAAAGTTGGAGGCCGTGCCGAAGGGCTCGTCGTCGAGGTAGAAGTGCTTGGCTGTGCCCTCGGCCGAGATGCGCAGCGTGAAGTCATCTATCTGGTGGTTGGCCCAGCGCAGGGCGGGTGTCAGCCAGTAGGGAATCTCGAAGGCACGATAGATGCCGCTGGACACCATGTAGCGGTAGGTGTGGTGCACGCGGTTGACGCCCTTCTTGAAGTTGGCCCTGAAGAAGTAGGCATAGGCGATGACCACCTGGTCGCCGGTGGCATTATTGGTGAGCGACTGGTCCATGTCCCAGTCTTCGGGATTGGTGACATGCCACTTGCTGACGTCCAGTTTCTTGAAGTTGGTGGGAGCATCCTCGGCAGAAGCCCTGACCACGCCGTTGCTGTAGGTCATCTTCTGACCATTGAGCGTGGCGGTGAAGTCCTTGATGCAGGGGTGCACGCCCTTGGGATTGTAGCCATCGCCGCTGTTATAGGGCAGCGAAGCCTCGAAGCCCATGTCGATGGTCTTGTCGGCACCACGGTTGGTAAACTCGTAGTCCACATCGACGTAGGCATAGCCATCGTCGGCCAGACGGATGGTCAGTATCTCCTTCGTCACGGCAATATCGTTCTCCTGTACGGGTACCAAATGGTTGCCACTCACATAGTAAACGCCGTCGTTGGCCCAGGTAGTCACGACAGCTGCCAGCATCAGCAGGCTCATCAAGAATCGTTTCATAGGCATAGTCGTATATTGATTGTTTGCTGCAAAGATAAGGACTTTTGTTCACATTTCCAAGAATGTGCTTGGTTTTTTGAAAAAAAAAGCGTAACTTTGCGCACAAATAAATCAATTATGGGAAATTTAGTAGCGATTGTAGGACGCCCCAACGTGGGAAAGTCCACACTTTTCAACCGTCTGACCAACTCACGCCAAGCCATCGTCAGCGACGAGGCAGGCACTACGCGCGACCGTCAATACGGTAAGTGCGAATGGTGCGGACGCGACTTCTCCGTCGTCGACACCGGCGGATGGGTAGTCAACAGCGACGACATCTTCGAGGAAGAGATACGCAAGCAGGTGGTCATAGCCACCGAGGAGGCCGACCTGGTGCTCTTTGTCTGCGACATCAAGAACGGCGTCACCGACTGGGACATGGACGTGGCGCAGATACTGCGGCGCGCCAAGCTGCCCACGCTGGTGGTAGCCAACAAGGCCGACGACAACAAGGACCACTACCAGCAGTACGAGTTCTACAAGCTGGGACTGGGCGACCCCTACCCCATCAGCGCTGCCACGGGCAGTGGCACCGGCGACCTGCTGGACAAGGTGATGGAGATGCTGCCCGAGAACAAGCAGGACGACCTGGAGGAGGGCATCCCCCGCTTTGCCGTCGTGGGCCGTCCTAATGCCGGCAAGTCGAGCCTCATCAACGCCTTCATCGGCGAGGAGCGCCACATCGTCACCGACATTGCCGGTACGACGCGCGACTCCATCTACACCCGCTACGACAAGTTCGGCTTCGACTTCTACCTGGTAGACACCGCCGGCATACGCCGCAAGAACAAGGTATCTGAAGACCTGGAGTTCTACAGCGTCATGCGCTCCATACGTGCCATCGAGAACTCGGACGTGTGCATCCTCATGATAGACGCCACGCGCGGCATCGAGGCTCAGGACATGAACATCTTCCAGCTGATACAGAAGAACAACAAGTCGCTGGTGGTGGTGGTCAACAAGTGGGACCTGGTGGAGGATAAGTCGCAGGTAGTGATTGACACCTTCGAGAATGCCATCCGCGAGCGTATGGCTCCCTTCCGCGACTTCCCCATCATCTTCGCATCGGCCCTGACCAAGCAGCGCATCTTCAAGGTGCTGGAGACGGCCAAGCAGGTGTACCTGAACCGCAAGCTGAAGATAGGCACGTCGAAGCTCAACGAGGTGATGCTGCCGCTGGTGGAAGCCTTCCCGCCCCCATCTATCAAGGGTAAGTATATCAAGATAAAATATGTATCACAGGTGCCCGACACGCAGATACCTACCTTTATCTTCTACGCCAACCTGCCGCAGTACGTCAAGGAGCCTTACAAGCGCTTCCTGGAGAATAAGATACGCGAGAACTGGACGCTGACAGGCTCGCCCATCAATATCTTTGTCAGACAGAAATGATGTACAGACTCGTACTCCTGCTGACCATCGTCCTGCTGGCTGCCTGCGGAGGCAGCACCGCTGAGTCGGACCTGACACCCGAAGAGGAGGCATCGCACACGGCCCGACGCCTGTACCAAGCTCTCTATCAGGGTGACTGCGAGACGTTTCTCGACAGTCGTCTCACTGCCGGAGAGATGCCTACCAGCTACCGCAAGGCGATGCTCACCAACCTGAAGCAGCATGTAGCCAAGACGCGCGACATGCACCGCGGCGTCGGCAGCATAGAGGTCAGCCATGCCGTCATGGACTCTACGCTACACATCATGCAGGTCTTCCTGATACTCAACTATGCCGATGCCACCAAGGAGGAGATAGTAGTGCCCATGGTGGAGAGCAACGGGGAGTGGAAGATGAAATAAAGACACCCACAGCAGCCCTATGTTCAGACAACTACTCAACATCGCACTCTCAGCTGCCATCCCTGCCGGCGTGGCCATCCTGATGAAGGTATATCCTTCACAGGTAGTAGGCTACGAGGACGGTCATCTGCTGATGGCCAATGGCGAACGTATCGTCTATGACGACGGACGGGAGAAGGACTTCATCACCATGCTCGACGAGAGCGACCCCGAGGACATGTTCCTGCTACGCTATGACCGCGAAGCCAAGGTGCCGGCCGACAAGATGTCGGATGCCGGACGTTCGCGCTGCGAACAGCTGTTCAAGGCGATGTACGGGCACAACGCCGCCGAGGTGCAGCGCAACATCGTGCACGTGGACTGGTTCGGGCAGAAGATTCCCTTCACCAAGGTCAACGGCGCTGCCGACAGCCTGCGTGCCGTGGCCCGCGAAATGCAGCAGCACCCAGAGTACATCAAGTACATGAAGCAGTCGAGCACCTTCTACTGGCGCCCCGTGCGTGGTGCCAAGCGCCAGAGTGCCCACAGCTATGCCATCGCCATCGACGTGAACACCTCGCTGTCCAACTACTGGCTGTGGTCCAATCCTGGTGCCAAGGAACTGGACCCTCTGAAATACGAAAACCGCGTCCCCGAAGAGATTGTCAACATCTTCGAACGACACGGTTTCATCTGGGGCGGCCGCTGGTATCACTACGACACCATGCACTTCGAGTTCCGACCGGAATTCCTGACCGAATAGGGATTGTCTACCACGAATTATACGATAATTGGCAGTTCTTCTCTACCACGAATTATACGATAATTGGCAGTTCTTCTCTACCACGAATTATACGAATTAAACGAATTGAAAGGTAAAAAGATAATTCGTTAAATTCGTATAATTCGTGGTCAATAAGAATCTACACGTAAGTCTCCAGGAACTTCACGGTACCCTCGACTTTGATTTCCTTGGCGGAGGCGGGTATCAGGACGGTCTCGCCAGCATTGAACGACGTCTCGTTGCCTGCGTCGTCTATGAGTTTGCCTGCGCCCTTCACGGCGATGAGGATGACGAAGGAGTCGAGCTCAGAATAGTCGAGCGTCATCGGCATTCCCAAGCCAAGCTCGCCTACCTGTAGCCTTTCGTCGAGATCATAGACCGAGGTGACGAAATAGTCGCAGCTGACGACCGTCTGCGGCTCGTTCTTCTCCAGCTTGTACTCCGTACGATAGTTGTCGAGCACGGTGTAGTCGATGCTCTCGGCAGCCAACTTGGTATGCAGTTCGCGGTAGTTGCCGTTCTTGTCCTTGCGCTTGAAGTCATAGATACGGTAGGTCACGTCACTGGTCTGCTGAATCTCTGCCACGAAACAACCGGCACCGATGGCATGGATGCGACCGGCGGGAATGAAGAACACATCGCCATCGCGCACCTCGTAGCGGGCCAGTGCCTCCGTGATGGTGTCGTTCTCCACCATCTGCTCATACTCAGCAGGGGTAATCTGTTGCTTCAAACCACAGTATAGCATCGGTGTGGCGGCAGCAAATTCTTCACTCTTCACTCTTAGCTCTTCACTTCCCATAGCGTACCACATCTCCGTCTTACCACGTTCCTTACCCTGACGATGAGCTATCTCGTCATTGGGATGCACCTGGATGCTGAGGTCCTGACGGGCATCGATAAACTTAATCAGCAGGGGAAACTCATCACCGAAGCGCTCATAATTCTCCTTTCCTACCAGCTGTTCGCGATACTCGCGCACCAGCTCGTTCAGGCTCTTGCCCTTGTCGGGACCGTCGGCCACGATGGTCTCGTTATCCTTCACACCCGAGATTTCCCAGCTCTCGCCTACATTCTCTAACTGACTATCCAGTCTTTTGAACGGAATAATCTTCTCGCCACCCCACAGGGTCTGCTTCAACAATGGTTCAAACTTATACATATCATAGCCCCCTAAGTTAGGGGGATGGGGGTCTGAACAAGCGCCAATCAGGCCCATACTTACTATTATTTATTGTTATGGATCTGCGCTTGTTCAGACCCCCACCCCCCCTAACTTAGGGGGCTAACACTTAGTTTTCTTTCCAGAACGAGCGGGTGAACAGCACCAGCACGGTCATGATTTCAAGACGTCCTACCAGCATCAGGAACGAGCACAGCCACTTGATGCCTATGCTCAGGTCGGCCCACGACATCTGCGGCCCGATGTTGGTATCCAGTCCTGCACCTACATTACTAATCAGGCTGAGCGAGATGGTGAACGAGTTGGTGACATCTATGCCCGACACAACCATGATGACCAACGTGATGAACAGCATGACGATGTACAGCGAAAAGAATGCCAGCAACGTCACCAGCCGACTCTGCGACAGGTTCTGCCCATTGACCTTGACAGGCAGCACGGCATTGGGATGCAGGATGCGACGGAACTCATTGCGTATCGACTTGATGAGCATCATGGCGCGCACACTCTTGAAACCGCCCGTGGTGCTGCCGGCACAGGCGCCGATGAACATCAGCAGCCCCAGTATCATCCACGTCATCGTAGGCCATGCCCCGGCATCGGTATTCGACAGGCCGGTCGTCGTGATGAACGAGACAACCTGGAACAGCGATGAGCGGAAGGCCGTCTCCACGTCGTAGTCCATGCGCATCAGCAGCAGTACCATGATCCATAGCGTCGCCACGACGATAGACGCCACGTAGAACTTAAACTCTGAGTTCTGCAGGAAATGACGGAAACGGAACTTGAACAGCAGCAGATAGAGCATGGTGAAATTGATACCGGCCAGGAACTGGAACAGAATGGCCAGATATTCTATGAGCGGCGAGGCCAGGAAGATGGTGCCGTTATGGGTAGAGAAACCACCCGTAGCCGTCGTCGACATGGAGTAGTTGACAGCATCGAACCAGTCCATGCCTGCGGCCCAGAACGACAGGGCGCAAGCCACCGTCAGCAGCACGTAGATACTCCATATCCACTTGGCCGACGTACTCAACTTGGGGTGCATCTTCGTGCGGATAGGTCCTGTAGCCTCAGCAGCAAACACCTTCACGCTGCCGCCCACCATCGACGGCAGCACGGCGATGGTGAAGAAGACAATACCCAGACCGCCTATCCACTGCATCAGCGAGCGCCAGAACAGCAGGCCGTGGGGCAGTGACTCTACGTCGTCGATGACCGTGGCACCTGTCGTCGTAAAGCCCGACATGGTCTCGAAGTAGGCATCGGTGACATTGGCCAGCGAACCGTGGAAGATGAAGGGGAACATGCCGAAGAAGCTGAACACCACCCAGGTCAACGTCACCACCACATAGCCGTCACGACGGCTCAGCGAACTGTAGGTGTCGCCACCCAGGAAGCGCAGCACAAAGGCTCCGCCGAAGGTGAGGAGCGTAGATATGAGAAAGGCATACACATCGCTCTCGCCGTAGCTGATGGCCATCAGCAGACAACAGGCCATGAACATCGCCTCGATGAAGAGCAGCGAGCCAAGGATTTTCGATATGATGCGAAAATTGATCATACTTACCATAACAGCGACTTCTTGAAGTATTTCTCAGCCTTCTCTAAGTGGTGCTTGTGACAGAAGACGATGACCGAGTCGCCCACCTGTATCTGGGTGTTACCATTGACGAGGATACCCTTGCCGTCGCGCACCAGTCCACCGATGGCGATACCCGAGGGCAGTCCGAGATTCTTCACTACGGCTTTTGTCACCTTCGAACCCTCCGTCGCCACAAACTCGGCCACATCTGAGTCGGCCAGCATCAGCGAACGCATGCTACGCACGTCGGCCTTCATCATCATCTGGAAGATGTGGCTGGCGGCCACCGTCTTCTTGTTGATGATGGTGCCGATGTCCAGACTCTCGGCCATCGACACGTAGTCCAGGTTCTCTACCATCGCCACCGTCTTCCTGACACCCAGCTTCTTCGCAGCCAGACAGGCCAGGATATTGGTCTCCGCATTACCCGTCAGGGCCACAAAGGCCTGGGTATGCTTAACGCCCTCCTCCTTCAACAGCGACAGGTCGCGGCCGTCACCGTGTATCACCATCACATTGTCGCGGCTCACCCAGTGGTTCACACGCTCACAACGCTCCAGCGAACTCTCAATGATCTTCACGTTCATATTCTCGGGCATGGCCAGCGCAGCACGGATGGAGGTCTTGCCGGCACCCATGATGAAGATGTTGTGCACGTCCTCATAGTGTTCCTTGCCCACGATGGCACGGATGAAGGGGATATACTCGCGGGTGGTCATGAAATAGGCCAGGTCGCCCGACTGCAATGTGTCCAGGCCACCGGGGATGAGGGTCTCGCCGCCGCGCTTCAGCACGACGATATGGTAGGGGTCGTCAGGTCCGCAGAGGTCTCTGATGGGGCGGTTGAGTATCTTGCAGGTGTCGCGCAACTTGATGCCCAGCAGCACCAGGGCACCGTCATGCACATCCCAGCGCTGTCTGACCCACGACAGCTTCAGTCCCTCGATGATATCCTGGGCTGCCAGCACCTCGGGGTAGACCAGCGAGTCGATGCCCAGCCCCTTGAAGATATCGATATTCTGGGGTTTCAGGTACTCATAGCTGTCTATGCGGGCCACGGTCTTCTTGGCCCCGAGGGCATGAGCCAGCATACAGGCCGTGATATTGTTGCTCTCATGGCGGGTGACGCCGACGAACAGGTCGGCGGTGTCTACGCCAGCCTCCTTCAGCACCTTGATGCTGGTGGGCGAGTCGCAGATGGTCATGATGTCGTAGTTGGACGACATGCCTTCCAGGCGTTCCTCCTCGTCATCGATGAGCACGCAATTATGATTCTCTGTTGAAAGGAGCTTCGAGAGATGCGTTCCCACGGCTCCTGCACCTGCTATAACGATCTTCATGAGGCCCCCCCTTCTGCCCCCGAGGGGGCTACTATAGTTGTTAAAAAATCAAATATTCTCATACTAAATAATCGTTTATTTTATCCAACACCCTGTCAATCCCGTGGAAGAGATCTTCATTGGTGAATCTCAGAACCCTGTATCCTTTACTTTCCAGCCATTCAGTACGTTGTGCATCCTCCACCTGTTGTCTTGGTATCTGATGATAGCCTCCATCCAACTCTATAATAAGTCGGGCTGGCAGACATACGAAATCCACAATATAGTCCCCTATAATATGTTGACGTTTGAAAGCCACTCCAAGACGTTCTGCCCGCAGATAATCCCATAGAATAGCTTCCGCTTCTGTCGGATGATTTCTGTTATATCGGGCATGTTCCAGCAACAGACCGTACAACATCGGATCAGCTGTTTTGTACCTGTATTCCATTTGCTACTTGTCTATAGTAGCCCCCTCGGGGGCTGAATGGGGGGCTTCTATTGCTTTTCTGATACTTTCCTTGTCTATTCCCACTATCTTGCGAAGTTCCTGCACAGTGCCGTGCTCGACAAATCCGTCGGGGAGGCCCAGGCGTATGATCTCGGGGTGGTAGCCGTGGTCGCTCATCCACTCCATGACAGCACTGCCCAGTCCGCCGTTACGCACACCGTCCTCTATGGTCACCACCCTCTTGAAGCGCCGACCCACCTCGTGCAGGATGCCTTCGTCGAGAGGTTTCAGGAAGCGCATGTCGTAGTGGGCTACGGAGAGTCGTGAAGCGTCATCACACTCGTTGATGACAGCCTCCACATCATTGCCGATGGGGCCTATAGAAAGGACTGCGACATCCTGGCCGTCGCGCAACTTGCGGCCCTTGCCTACCTCTATCGCTTCCAACGGACAGCGCCAGTCGGTGAGCACACCGCGACCACGCGGATAACGGATGACGAAGGGTCCCATGTCGGGCAACTGGGCTGTGTACATCATGCGGCGCAGCTCATGCTCGTCCATAGGCGAACAGATGGTCAGGTTGGGTATGACCCGCAGGGCGGCCAGGTCGAAGGCGCCATGATGGGTAGGTCCGTCCTCACCCACCAGTCCCGCACGGTCCAGACAGATGACGACAGGCAACTTGAGGATAGCCACGTCGTGGATGACATTATCGTAGGCACGCTGCGAGAAGGCACTGTAGATATTGCAGAATGGCTGCAGACCGTCCTTGGCCATACCTGCCGAGAACGTGACGGCATGCCCCTCGGCGATGCCGACATCGAAGGTACGTGTGGGCATCTCCTTCATCATGATGTTCATCGAGCAACCGGTAGGCATGGCAGGTGTCACGCCCACAATACGCTCGTTCTGGCGCGCCAGCTCCAAGAGGGTCTCGCCAAAGACATCCTGGAACTTAGGCGGCTGGTCGTCCTTGGCTCCTTCGAGTATCTGTCCTGTCTCGGGATCGAACTTACCCGGGGCATGCCATACGGGCTTATAGTTCTCTGCCGGTGCATAGCCATGACCTTTCTTCGTGTGCAGGTGGAGCAGCTTAGGACCTTTCATGTCCTTCAACTGCCGCAGCATGCGCACCAACTCCTTCACGTCGTGTCCGTTGAAGGGCCCGAAGTAGCGTATGTTCATGCCTTCGAAGATGTTCTGCTGGTGCGAGATAGCACTCTTCAAGGCATTACCGAGACGGATGAGTCCCTGTCGGCGGTCGTCTTTCAGCAAGCCGTGACGCTGCATCCAGCGGGCCGTCCTGAAGCGTATCTTATTATAGGTCTCGTTGGTGCTCATGCTGAGCAGATACTGCTTCATGCCACCCACCGAGCGGTCTATCGACATATTATTGTCATTGAGCACAATCAGCATGTCATTGGGCGACGACGACACATTGTTGAGTCCTTCAAAAGCCAGTCCACCACTCATGGCACCGTCGCCGATGACGGCAACGACCTTCCTCGTTCCTCGTTCCCCGTCCCCCGTCAACTGAGAAGCCACAGCCATGCCCAGCGCTGCTGAGATGGAGTTGGAGGCATGACCACAGATGAAGGCATCGTACTCGCTCTCCTCGGGTGAGGGGAACGGACGCAGGCCTCCCAGCTTGCGGTTGGTACAGAAACGGTCGCGCCGACCGGTCAGTATCTTATGGCCGTAGGCCTGATGACCCACATCCCATACGATGCGGTCTTCAGGCGTATGATAGACATAATGCAGGGCTACTGTCAACTCTACGACACCCAGGCTCGATGCCAGGTGTCCAGGGTTCACCGAGAGTTCTTCCACGATGAAATGGCGCAACTCGTCGCAGAGTTGTGGCAGCTGATCTACCTCCAGTTTGCGCAGGTCATCGGGGGTCTGTATTTGATTGAGTAACTTCAATTCCACTTCTTGTTCTTCAACAATTTTTCGGCAAAGTTACTACAATTTAGCCACATGGCAAAAAGAAAAGCCGATTATTTTCACTTTAAGCACGCTCCACGCTGCTTTCGCCAGGCTTCTGCCCGCCTGGCAATGTTCTTTTGCAGGCATTCGCTGTAGAGCCAAGGCTCGCAACTGTGAATGTCGCCCACATTGATAAAATCCCTGTAGGGCGGATATTCCGAACCGCTGTAGCCGCTGACCACAAGGACATGATGCTCGGGCGACAGTGTGACGGTGATGGTGTCGTGGAGCGTGGCAGGCGTATCGTCAGTACGCCAGTTGACGGGATTGATGCCGAAACAGGTATTGGCTATGACAGGATTGACGTATTTCACGTCCTTCACCGTGTTATAGCAGATGGTGACGCCCGTATCGCTTTCGCCCTGTGCCGCACGGATGCGGTGACAGGTGGCCGTGTCTTCCGGTGTCACCTTGTATCCCAGCACGTATGCTGCCGCCATCTGCGCGTAGGTCTCGTCGCTCATGTGCTTCAGCAGTTCCACCATGGCCATGCCGCCCTGGCTGAACCCTATAATAACAAAGGGGCGCTGCTCATCACGATGTTGCAGGAAATGGTCGAAGGCCTCGCACACATCGCCCATCGGCAGGCGGGTCCGGCTTTGTATGGTGTCTTCGTCGCCCGTCACCCAGGTGTCGATAGCCAGGTGCCGGTAGTAGGGTGCGTAGAAGCGGTTGCCAGGCGACATATAGGCACCGGCCTTACTCATCTCGATGCCCATGTGTCCGCGGTGTACGGGGTTCCACACATCGGCATAGCGGCAGAGGCGCCCATCATCGGTGGTCCAGTCAGTCTCCCATGTCGAGACGACATAGAACACGTCGGCGCCTGTACCCAGTGAGTCGCCATCAACCGTGTACCACATCGCGGGGTCGTCATAGTCCGGACGCTCTGGCACATACTCACCCTGAGCGTAAAGGGCCAGCACTCCGAAGAGGGCCAGCCCAGTTGTATAGATCCGTATGTTCATCCTACAGAATTATTAAAAGGTGAAATCGGTTTTCACCACGCCATCGCCATAGATGGTCTTGAAGTCGTCGCGCATCGAGATGACGTGGAACCCATCCTCAAACCACTGATCACCCAGATTGAGGGCCTTCTCGCGGTTGGCATGGTCGCGCACATCGTCATCGGCAATGAGCATGAAGGCGGCCGTATGGTACTTCGTATTGCTCAGGCAGTAGTTGTGCATGGCCACGTCACCGCCACTATTGCCAAACGAGAGCACGGGCACCTTGCCTATCTCCTGCGATATCTGCAGTACCTTGTTGGTCTTCAAGTTCTTGATAATCAGCTCATCGGTACGCACGAGGTCCTCTTCCCTGCCCATCGTATAGTTGACGCCAGCCTCGGTACCCTGACTGCTGGACACCAGTTTCACGTCCATGCCTATCACGCGATTGGGCTGGATGCCGATAGCATCGACAAGGGCACGGCAGATGAAACGGTCGGACCCTGATACGACATAGCATGTGAAGCCGTTGTCTTTCAGGTAGTCGAACACCTCCAGCATGGGTTTGTAGAAGCTCTCGCCATAGGTCATGCCGGTAAAGCCGTTGGCTGGCTGCTTGGCATAGGCCTTGACATAGGCATCAAACTCGGCGAGCGTCATGCCGGCGTATGCCTTGGCTGCTGCCTGTGCGTGTTTCATGTCGAAATGCGAGGGCAGCGCCTTGCCTTCCCTGACGAAGTCACGGATATTCTGTGCCGTCTCCCTGACATCCTCGGGTGCCTGGTCTTTGTACGTCGCATCGTCGAGGGCACGGTATTCCAGGAGATTGTATTCAAAATAGGTGGGATAGAGCTCGCCGACAAACGTTCCGTCCATGTCGAACGTGGCTATACGGTCTTCTTCCTTGATGAAATTCTTCGAGGACGGATTGGTCACATCCTCCACATACTCTTTCAGGGCTGTCAGCGCCTCACAGGGATTCCACAGCGTGAAATATTCCTTTTTGACGGGTGTCACCACATGATCGTCGTCCTTGGAGCATGAGCCCAGCACGACGGGACCGCAAATCAGGATGGCGGCCAACATCCAATTGAGTAGTTTTTTCATTCCTATCTGTTATTATAAGTTTCGCATTCGCTCATTTTTTGGAGTTAAGTAACCGTTAAAAAATAACTTGGTATGATTAAAATACTGACCCCACCCCTGCCCCTCCCCTACAAGGGAGGGGAGTGGCTACCGCCTTGCCCGCCGCAGGGACTCCGTGAGGCACTCCCCTCCCTTCAAGGGGAGGGGCAGGGGTGGGGTCTGTAACTTTATTCATTTGTACCAAGTTATTTTTT
>JAFUSV010000057.1 GCA_017467565.1 Prevotella sp. | reverse complement strand
CGTCGCTGGGTAAGAAGCAGCTGCACACAGCAGAGACCGAGAAGTATGCCCACGTGACCTTCTTCTTCAACGGCGGTCGCGAGGCTCCTTATAAGAATGAGGACCGCATCCTCGTGGCTTCGCCCAAGGTGGCCACCTACGACCTGAAGCCCGAGATGAGTGCCTACGAGGTGAAAGACAAGCTGGTGGCTGCCATCGGCACCCAGCAGTACGACTTCAGCGTGGTGAACTTCGCCTACGGCGACATGGTGGGCCACACCGGTGTCTATAACGCCATCGCCAAGGCTGTGCATGCCGTCGACAACTGCGTACGCGAGGTCATCGAGACTGCCAAGGCCAACGACTACGAGGCTATCATCATTGCCGACCACGGTAATGCCGACAACGCCATCAACCCCGACGGCACACCTAATACGGCCCACTCGCTCAACCCCGTGCCCTTCATCTACGTCACGGACAACAACTCGGCCACGGTGCGCGACGGCCGTCTGGCCGACGTTGCTCCCTCTATCCTCCACATCATGGGTCTGGAGCAGCCTAAGGATATGACTGGCGAGAACCTCATCTGTGACAACAAGTAAATGAACGTACAGATTCATCCCAGCTGGAAGCAATACCTCGGCGGTGAGTTCGACAAGCAGTACTTTGTCGGGCTCACCGCTGCTGTTCGTCAGGAGTACTCCCACCACACCTGCTATCCTCCAGGCCCGCAGATATTCAATGCCTTCAACCTGTGCCCCTTCGACCGCGTCAAGGTGGTCATCATCGGGCAGGACCCCTATCACGAGCCTGGGCAGGCCCACGGGCTGAGCTTCTCCGTGCAGGACGGCATACCGTTCCCGCCCTCGCTGCAGAACATCTTCAAGGAGATAGAACAAGACCTGGGTACGCCAGTGCCCACATCGGGCAACCTGTCACGCTGGGCCGAACAGGGCGTACTGCTGCTCAATGCCACGCTGACCGTGCGTGCCCATATGGCCAACAGTCATGCTACGCTGGGCTGGCAGACTTTCACTGATGCTGCCATCCGTGCCCTGGCTACCCATCGCGAGCATCTGGTCTATATGCTCTGGGGCGGTTTCGCCCGCTCTAAGGCCTACATGATAGACCGTCAGCGCAACCTCATCCTCGAGTCTGTCCATCCCTCGCCCCTGTCAGCCAATCGTGGCGGATGGTTCGGTCAGCACCAGTTCTCACGCTGCAATGAGTATCTGAGGGCGAATGGCATAGAAGAAATAAAGTGGTAAAGCCTACCCCCTTCCCCTCCCCACGGGAGGGGAGTTCGGATAGTTCTTGTAGCAGAAAAATATTATCGTAATGAATGGTAATCAATCCGCAGAAGTGACCAAACACCCCTCCCTTGGGGAGGGGAAGGGGGTGGGCTGTCCCCCTATCCTCGATATTTCGGGCATCCTCATATCCTCCGACATCCTCACCGAGGAGTTCTGCTGTGACCTTGAGGTATGCAAGGGCGTGTGCTGCATAGAGGGCGATGCAGGAGCCCCGGTGACCCTCGATGAGGTGATGGAGATAGAGAATAGCCTCGACGACGTGTGGAGCGACCTCTCGGCCTCGGCCCAGAGCGTCATTGACCGTCAGGGCGTAGCCTATACCGACCAGGAGGGCGACCTCGTCACCAGTATCGTAGGTGGCAAGGACTGTGTGTTCACTTGCTATGCTCCCATTGATGTGGACGGGAAAACCGTCCACAACTGTTGCCTCTGTGCATTGGAGAAGGCGGCGCGTGTCAAGCCCATCAGCTGTGCCCTCTACCCTATCCGCGAGAAGACCTTCTCTGACGGCACCATCGGCCTGAACTACCACCGCTGGGACATCTGCCAGTGCGGCCGCGACAAAGGCCGTCAGCTCCACCTGCCCCTCTACCGTTTCCTGCGCATCCCTCTCGTCCGCCGTTTCGGCGAGGCCTGGTATCAGGAACTCTGCGACATCGCCGACGATCTGCGCCGGCAAGGGTACATCAGGAAACTTGAATAATATGGCCTTACCCTACCGTTCCTTCCAGTGAGACGGCGAGGAGTTTCTGAGCCTCGACGGCAAACTCCATGGGGAGCTTCTGCAGCACCTCCTTGGCATAGCCATTGACAATGAGGCCGACGGCTTGCTCTGTGGGGATGCCACGCTGGTTGCAGTAGAATAGCTGGTCCTCACTGATCTTTGAGGTCGTAGCCTCATGCTCAAAGATGGCAGTGGGGTTCTTCACGTCCATATAGGGAAAGGTGTGGGCACCGCACTCGGACCCTAAGAGCAGGGAGTCGCACGAGGAGTAGTTGCGGGCATTCTCAGCGGTGGCAGCCGCACGCACCAGTCCACGATACGAGTTCTGGGAATGGCCGGCAGAGATACCCTTGGAGATGATGGTCGACTTCGTGTTGCGTCCCAGATGAATCATCTTCGTACCCGTGTCGGCCTCCTGATAGTTGTTGGTCACAGCGACAGAGTAGAACTCTGCCTGCGCGTTGTCACCTCTTACTATCCACGAGGGGTACTTCCACGTGATGGCCGAGCCTGTCTCCACCTGTGTCCACGACAACTTAGAGTCTACGCCGCGCAGGTCGCCACGCTTAGTGACGAGGTTGAGCACGCCGCCACGTCCCTGTTCATCGCCTGGGTACCAGTTCTGCACGGTAGAGTATTTCACCTCGGCACGGTTCATCACCACAATCTCGACGATGGCGGCATGGAGCTGGTTTTCATCGCGCATGGGAGCTGTGCAACCCTCTAAGTAAGAAACATAGGAGTCGTTGTCGGCCACGATGAGTGTCCGCTCGAACTGTCCCGTGTTGCGGGCATTGATACGGACATAGCTGCTCAGCTCCATGGGGCAGCGCACACCCTTGGGGATATAGACGAACGACACGTCACTGAACACTGCCGAGTTGAGGGCGGCAAAGAAATTATCCTTGTAGGGAACGACGGTGCCCAAATACTGCTGCACCAGATCGCCATGCTCCTTGATGGCCTCACCGATACTACAGAAGATGACACCCTTCTCGCGCAGCTTTTCCTTGAATGTGGTCTTCACTGACACAGAGTCCATGATGGCATCGACGGCAGTGTTGCCGCTCAGGGCCAGGCGCTCCTCGAGAGGGATACCCAGTTTGTCGAAGGTCTTCATCAGTTCGGGGTCAACTTCTCCGCGACCCTTGGAGGGGTCGGGCGAGGCTGGTGCTGCATAGTAGCTGATGGCCTGGTAGTCGATGGGCGGCACGTGTACATGGCCCCAGCGGGGCTCCTGCTGCTGCTGCCAGTAGCGAAAGGCGCGGAGACGGAAGTCGAGCATCCACTGGGGCTCGCCCTTCTTAGCCGATATAAGTCGGACGACGTCCTCGTTCAGACCTTTTTCAATAATCTCTGTATGAACGTCGGTGGTGAAGCCGAACTCATACTTCTGCTCCGCCACCTGACGCACGAACTCATTGCCGCCCTCATTGGCGGCAGCAAATTTTTCACTTTTCACTTTTCCCTTTTACCTTAGAATAGCGGCAGCAAATTTTTCACTTTTCACTTTACCCTTTTCCCTTCTACAGTTTCTGTTCCACCTCAATCTCCATGAAGGTCTCGATGATGTCGCCTTGCTGGATGTCATTGAAGTTGACGAGCGAGATACCGCACTCGAAGTTGGTTGCCACCTCCTTGACGTCGTCCTTGTAACGCTTCAGGGCATTGATGGCACCGGTGTGGATGACGATTCCATCGCGCACCAGTCGGGCCTTGTCGGTGCGGTGCACCTTACCCTCGATGACCATAGCACCAGCCACGGTACCCACCTTCGATATCTTGTAGACCTCGCGTACCTCGACCTGTCCGGTCACCTGTTCCTTCACCACCTTATCGAGCATACCCTCCATGGTAGAGCGGATGTCGTCGATGGCATCGTAGATGACTGAGTAGGTATTGATCTCGACACCCTCACGCTCGGCCAGCTTGCGGGCATCCGACGACGGACGCACTTGGAAGCCGACGATGACAGCATCGGAGGCTGAAGCCAACATGACGTCGTTCTCGGAGATCTGACCCACGGCCTTGGCAATGACGTTGACCTGCACCTTCTCGGTAGAGAGTTTGATGAACGAGTCAGAGAGAGCCTCGATAGAGCCGTCGGTATCGCCCTTGACGACGATGTTGAGCTCGTGGAACTCGCCCAGTGCGATGCGATGCGAGATATCGTCGAGACCGATGGTCTTCTGTGTACGCAGACCCTGTTCACGGGCCAGTTGTTCGCGCTTGTTGGCTATCTCGCGGGCCTCCTGCTCAGAGTCCATCACATTGAAGGCATCGCCGGCAGTAGGTGCGCCGTTGAGACCGAGGATGATGGCTGGCTGTGCGGGACGTGCCTCTTGTATGCGCTCATTGCGCTCGTTGAACATCGCCTTGATCTTACCATGACTGGTACCGGCAATGACTATGTCTCCAATCTTGAGCGTACCGTTGCTGACGAGCACCGTCGACACGTAGCCACGGCCCTTGTCGAGCGACGACTCGATGATGGAACCGGTAGCCTTGCGGTTGGGGTTGGCCTTCAGGTCGAGCATCTCAGCCTCGAGCAGCACCTTCTCCAAGAGTTCTT
>JAFUSV010000003.1 GCA_017467565.1 Prevotella sp. | reverse complement strand
GTGTGGAAGTGGAGCAGCGGCTTCTGCAGAGCCTGCAGACCCTTGATCCACATCTTGGCGGGCGAGAAGGTGTGCATCCATGTGATGACGCCAACGCACTTCTCGTCATTGTTGGCAGCCAACATGACCTGCTCTACTTCCTTCGAGCTGTTGGCCGTGCCTTTATAAACTATCTTTACGGGAATGTTGCCAGAGGCATTCAGTCCTTCTACCATTTCCTTCGAGTGACCGTCAACTGCTACGACTGCATCACCACCATAGAGCAACTGTGCGCCAGTTACCCACCAAAGTTCCAAATTTTCAAACATAGTTTTAAAATTTTAATTGATAATTGATAATTGACAATGGATAATTAGCTCCGCTTGACAACCATCTCCTATCATGGTTAATAATAAATTAGTTCTTATTGTTATTGTTCTTAGTTGATTTAATGATTGATATTAATAATTTGATGATTGATTGACAATCAGAGATGATGCTATCATACTCATCCTTATTTAAGTATTGTGTCCTTTGTAGTAATCTAAGCCAGTAGTCTGTTTCGTAAGCTTCTTTAAGGGCTATACTCATTTTTGAGAGAAAATCCATTGGGCTCTGAGCCTGCTGTGCTTCACAGATGTTAGCCCCAATACTGGTTCCTGAACGGAGCAGTTGTTTGGAGATGACATATTCTTGTTTCGTTGTCGTCAAATGCTTATACAGATTGACAATCCTAACAGAGAATTCGAAACTCTTCTCCTTGACAATGTTATTCTCTTTCATGATGTGCAATTGTCAATTATCAATTATCAATTATCAATTGCGGTCAACGCTTGCGTTGTCCGTAGTAGGCGTTAGGACCGTGCTTGCGCATGTAGTGCTTCTCGACGAGCAGAGGGTTCATCGTCGTGTTGGGGTTGACTGAGAACGAGACGAAGGCCATCTTGTCACACTGCTCCATCACCGTGGCATTGTAGACGGCATTGTCGGGTGACGTGCCCCATGAGAAGGGACCGTGATTCTTGACCAGGACGCCCGGTGTGTGGTCGGGATTGATCTTGCGGCGGTTGAGGAACTCGTCGACAATGACGTTGCCCGTCTCCAGCTCATACTGTCCCTTGACCTCAGCCTCGGTCATGTCGCGCGTGCAGGGAATGTCCTGATAGAAATAGTCGGCATGCGTGGTACCGATGTTGGGTATGTCGCGTCCGGCCTGTGCAAATGCCGTGGCATAGGTGGAGTGGGTGTGTACGACGCCCTGGATGTTGGGGAATGCCTTATATAATATAAGATGTGTAGGCGTGTCGCTCGACGGGTTGAGGTCGCCCTCTACCACCTTGCCTGTCTGCAGGTCGACGACGACCATGTCTTCGGCCTTCATCTCATCGTAGCTGACGCCGCTGGGCTTGATGACCACGAGACCTTTCTCACGGTCGATGCCCGACACGTTGCCCCAGGTGAAGATGACCAGTCCCTGCTTGACCAGGTCCAGGTTAGCCTTGAATACTTTTTGTTTGAGTTCTTCTAACATAACTTGGCCCCCTAAGTTAGGGGGATGGGGGTCTGAACAAGCGTAAATCAGACTTTTTTGGTTAATAATCAGTTTTAAAGTCAGAGAGTTGGAATCTGCGCTTGTTCAGACCCCAACCCCCTAACTTAGGGGGCTCCTCACAATTTAAAGTTCGGATCCTCGTTGTAGATTTTGCGGTTGAAGCGATAGAGAGCAGCGCCACGCTTGGACGACTTCTTGTCTATCAGTTCGGTCTTTTCGATGAAGTCCATCTCCTTGATGCGCTTGCGGAAGTTGCGCTTGTCGACCTCTTCGCCGTTGACGGCTTCGTAGACACGCTGCAGCTGCGTGAGCGTGAAGAGTGACGGCAGCAGCTGGAAGCTGATGGGCTGCGTCTTGATTTTCTGGCGCATGATGCTTAGCGCCTGTTCTATCATCTTGTTGTGGTCTGAGTAGAGCTTAGGCAGGTTGTCTATCTCAATCCATTCCACACCATGATCCCTGCGCAGTCGCTCGTCGTAGTCCTTCACGTTGATGAGTGAATAGTAGGCTATCGAGATGACCCGCTCGCCTGGGTCGCGGTCTACGCTGCCGAAGGCGCCCACCTGGCGCATGTACAGATGGTTGAGTCCCGTGAGGCTCTTCAGTGTGCGTGCGGCGGCATCGTCGATGCTTTCATCGGCACCGACGAAGCCTCCGTATAAGCTCCATTCGCCTCGGCCTGGGTCCATCTGGCGTCGGCCGATGAGCACCTTCAGCTTGTTCTCGTCGAACCCGAAGATGATGACGTCGACCGACACCCAGACTTTAGAATGTTCGCTGTAGTAGTTCATCTTTATAGATTGAAGATTGAAGATTAGTAGTGCTTGACCGTTATCATCAGTCTTCCTTCAATCATGTTATTACCAGAAGTATGCATAGAAACAAGCGCAGAGGCCGATGACGACCAGCGTGCCTACGATATCCCATACGCCCCAGCTCTGTCGGATGCTCTGCTTGAAGTCAGAGGTGAAGGTGATAGCCTCGACCTGAGCCTTGGAGGGAGCCGGTGTGAAGTAGCTGACCACGACCATGAGCAGGATGATGAATACCAGCAGCCAGCACTCGAAGATGAGCCAGTTGGTCTGCCAGAACCATGTGGTGTTCTCCCAGAACCAGCCCGTCATGTTGGCGTGGCCCGACTCGGTGATGACGTTGGTGAGCAGGCGCAGCATACCGATGCAGAAGCCACCGATGAGTCCCCATTCACCAGCCTTAGGCGTAATCTTCTTCGAGAAGATACCCAGTGTGAATACGGCCACCATGGCGGGAGCGATGAGCGACTGGATGTCCTGCAGGTACGAGTAGAGGTTGCCCATGTTCATCATGATAGGCATCCATGCCAGTCCGAGCAGCACGACGACGACCGTAGCCATACGTCCTACGAACACGTAGTGAGCCTCGCTCTTACCCTTCTTCTTGGGCTTGTAGAAGTCCTCGGTGAAGAGTGTGGCGCAGCTGTTGAAGAAGGCAGCCAGCGAAGCGACGAGTGCGCATACGAAACCGATGGTGACGATGCCCTTGATGCCGGCGGGCAGGATGTTCTTCACCATCATGGCGAAGGCACCGTCGGTCGACTCATGGTCGGTGATGTCCATTACGATGCCGCTGTCGGGGTTCTGTGACAGAGCGTAGGCTATCATGCCCGGGATGAGGAACATGAAGCAGGGCAGGATCTTGAAGAAACCGGCAGCGATGGTGCCGCGGCGTGCACGCTTGATGACGTCCTCGTTTTTCTCGCCGGGACGCTGTCCGAGCACACGCTGAACGATGTGCTGGTCAGTACACCAGTACCAGAAGCCGATGATCGAGGCACCGAGGAAGACCACGTAGCCAGGGAACTGCGGATACATGGGGTCGCCCGGTTCGGTGTGGAACATGTGTGTGGTGCCGTAGCCGTCGTGAGCGGCATTGCAGGCAGCCATCATGTTCTCCCATCCCTGCGTGATGCTGCCGCCGCCGAGGGCTGACAGGCCGAGGAAGAGTACAAGGAACGAACCTATAATAAGAATAGGTGTCTGTATGGTAGAGAGCGTCATGACGCCCTTCATGCCTCCGAATACGGTGAAGACGGCCGTGATGGCTATCAGTCCGATGGCGCCGTACCAGAAGGGTATGCCCAGCAGGAACTGGAAGAAGATGCCGCCGGTGAAAGCGGTGACGCTGACCTTCGTCAGCACGTAGGCCACGAGTGTGATGATAGAGAGCCATGAGCCCGTGCGCTGTGTGTAGCGGAACTTCAGAAAGTCGGGCATGGTGATGATTTTGCCCATCTTGTTGATGAGCAGCTGGTAGAAGGGTACGAAGAGCCAGCCGAGGATGAGGATCATCCATCCCTGCATCTCCCAGTGGGCCATGCCTACGCCGTCCTTGGCACCAGTACCGGCTAGACCTAAGAGGTGCTCAGATCCGATGTTGGCAGCAAAGATGGCCATACCGATAACATACCAAGGCTCGCCCTTACCTAAGAGGTAGGCCGACGAGTCTTCGCCCTGCTGGGCTTTCTTGTCTTTCCAGATGGCGTACCATACGGCAGCCACCACACCGCAGAGGCCCAAGGCGAGTACCAGCCAGTCGAGCCAGATGAATTCGTGTGAACTCCAGTTCATAATACTTTTGATTTGTTTTTATGGTTATTGTTTACTTCTCTCTCGTTGAGAACTTGAACATCAGGTGGCTGTAGTACTTCTCGCCGGGATTAAGGAAGGGGCTGGGCCACTCGGGATGGTTGGGCGAGTCGGGGTACTTCTGGCTCTCCAGGCATACTGACGGACGCTGTGGATACTTCAGTCCGCCCTTGCGCACCTTGTCCTGCTCGCCGTTGATGCCCTGGAAGTTGCCGGTGTAGACCTGCATGCCAGGCTCGTTGGTGAAGGCCTCGAGCAGGATGCCCGTCTTGGGCGAATAGAGCGATGCAGCCACCTGTGTGTCGTCGCCGTTGGTGTTGAGAATCCAGTTGTGGTCGAAGCCGTTGCCAAACTTCACCTGCTCGTCGTCCATGCGCAGCGAATCCTGTATGGCGTGAGCCTTGCGGAAGTCCATGGGTGTGCCGGTGACGTCGCGAATCTCACCAGTAGGCATGAATGTAGAGTCAGACGGTGTGAACTTGTCGGCATTGATCATCAGCTCCATGTCCATAGCGGGCTGTGAGGGGTCGCCGTTGAGGTTGAAATACGAGTGGTTGGTCATGTTGACGATTGTGGCAGCTGTTGTCTCGGCCTCCATCTTGATGTCGAGGGCGTTGTCGGCAGTCAGCTGATAGGTGACCACAGCTGTGACCTCGCCGGGGAACTGGTTGTCGCCGTCGGGGCTGACGAGCGTCAGCTTCACGGTCGAGTCGTTGAGCTGCTCAGCGTCGTAGACCTGATACTGCCATCCTGTGGGACCTCCGTGCAGACAGTGGCCGAAGTTGTTCTGAGGCAGCTGGATGGTGTCATTGCCGATGGGGAAGCGACCGTTCTTGATACGGTTGGCATAGCGTCCGATGCTGGCACCGAAGTCGCTGCCGAAGTTCTCGCGGTCGGCATACTGCTTGATGTTGTCGTAGCCCAGTACGACGTCGACGAGCTTGCCGTCGCGGTCGGGTACCATGAGGCTGACGACACGTGCGCCGAAGTTGGTGACGCATGCTTCGATTCCTTGTGAGTTTTTCAGCACATAGAGCTGAACGGGTTTGCCGTTGATGGTGTCAACGAAGTTGGCGGGGTCGAGTCCCGACAGTGTCAGTTGCTGCTCGTTTGAGCCGCAGGCTGTGAACATCAGTGCCATCATGGCTCCGAGTCCCATCAGTGATGCTTTTACTGCTTTCATTTGAGTAGTTTTTAATGATGTTGAGTTATAGTTTTAGAATTTGGGTGTAAAATTACACATTTCTTTTGTAACTACCAAATATATCGTTAACTTTTTGCCAGTTGATTGTGATTTTAACACAAATTCTGATTTTGTCGGTCAATGTGTTGGCGGTTCGGATATTTTTTATTACCTTTGCACGCAATGAAACAGATAGTAGTAAAAGACCAAGACTTGAGTCAGGCCGCCCTGGAGGGCATGGATGCCTTTCTGCAGGTGTTCATCGATGCGCTGCGCGAGGCCATCGGCGGCGAACCTACGGCCGAGACCATGAGCGAGCTGAATGCCGACCAGATGACCCTGCTGTGCTGGGACACGCTGCACGAGGAGGTGATGGACGGCGGCTTCATCCAGCTCATCCACAACGGCTACGGCCCGTTCATCTTCAAGAATCCCTTTGCCAAGGCCCTTAATAAGATGTGGCACATGCGCGAGCTGTCCAAGCGGCTGTACGAGGTGCACACGTTGTGGCTGGAGCACAGGGAGGAGTTGGAGCGTGACTGCACGGATGAGGAGTTCATGGCGCTCTTTGAGCGTTTCCCGCAGTTCGACGACTACGACGACTGGTTTGTAGAGAACGAAGAGCAGCTCACCGAGCAGGTGGCCCGCTATGTAGACGCGAATATTGAGAAATTTGCACAGATAGTATGAACAAGCAGCAAGAGGAACTTCGCAAGAAGAGTCCTGTACAGATAAAGAACAAGAAGGCAGCCTTCGAGTATTTCTTCATCGAGGAGCTGACGGCAGGCATCGTGCTGACGGGCACTGAGATCAAGTCGATACGTGCGGGCAAGGCCTCGCTGGTAGATACATATTGCACGATTATCCGTGGCGAGATGTGGGTGAAGGGTATGAGCATCAGCCCCTATTTCTACGGGTCGTACAATAATCACGAGCAGAAGCGCGACCGCAAGCTGCTGCTGACGCGCCGCGAGATCAGCTGGCTGGAGAGCGCCACGAAGCAGACGGGCTACACCATAGTGCCCACGCTGGTGTTTATCGACGAGAACGGCCGTGCCAAGATGGACATTGCGCTCTGTAAGGGTAAGAAAGCCTACGACAAGCGTCAGACGCTGAAGGAGAAGGAGGATCGGCGCGAGATGGACAGAGCGATGAAGGCTTTCAATTAAAAATGGATAATTGATAATTGATAATGGATAATTGAGAGTTTTGAAATTGGAAAATGATAATTAGACTTAAGACTTGAAGATGAGTAGGATAGAGGAGATTGTCAGGGAACGGATATTGTTGCTCGACGGGGCAATGGGGTCGCTCATACAGGAATATCAGCTGGAAGAGAAGGACTTCACCTCTCATCTCGAAGATCATTATCCATTATCCATTATCAATGATTCATCGATGAAGGGCAACAACGACGTGCTCTGCCTGACGCGCCCCGACGTGGTCAGCGACATTCACCGCCGCTACCTGGAGGCAGGGGCCGACATCATCACCACCAATACTTTCAATGCACAGCGTATCTCACAGAGTGACTACGGGTTACAGCCGTTGGTTCGAGAGATGAATCTGGCTGGTGCACGCTTGGCCCGCCAGTGTGCTGACGCGTTCTCAACGCCAGGAAAACCCCACTTCGTTGCCGGTTCCGTAGGGCCTACCAACAAGACCTGTTCGATGTCACCGGACGTTGCTGATCCTGCCCGTCGTGAACTGACCTACGACGAGTTGCTGGCAGCCTATACCGAACAGACAGAGGCGCTGGCAGAGGGTGGGGTAGACGTGCTGCTCATAGAGACCATCTTCGACACGCTCAACGCCAAGGCGGCCATCCGTGCCGCCATGCAGACGGGACTGCCCATCATGCTGTCGGTGACCATCAGTGACCGGGCGGGACGCACGTTGAGCGGACAGACGCTCGACGCCTTCCTGGCCTCGGTGTCTACGTTCCCCATCTTCTCCGTGGGACTCAACTGCTCGTTTGGTGCCCGCCAGATGAAGCCCTACCTCAAGGAGCTGGCGCGCCGTGCACCTTATTATATTAGTGCCTATCCCAATGCGGGGCTGCCCAACAGCATGGGGCTATACGACGAGACGCCCGCATCGATGGCTCCCCAGATAGAGGAGCTGGCTGCCGAGGGGCTGGTGAACATCGTGGGTGGATGCTGCGGCACCACGCCCGCGTTCATTGAGCGCTTTGCTGAGGTGATTCGAGGAGCGATGCCGGTGCGTGTGCCAGTGGCCAGGCCCCAGGGACTGTGGCTGAGCGGGCTCGACGTGCTCGAGGTGCCGTCGTTCACGAATGTGGGCGAGCGGTGCAATGTGGCAGGTTCGAGGAAATTCCTGCGACTCATCAAGGAGAAGAACTACGACGAGGCGCTGCAGATAGCACGACAGCAGGTGGAGGACGGCGCACTGGTGCTCGACGTCAACATGGACGACGGGCTGCTGGATGCGCAGCGCGAGATGACGACATTCCTCAACCTCATAGCATCGGAACCCGACATAGCGCGCGTACCGGTGATGGTCGACAGCAGCGACTGGCAAGTCATCACGGCGGGACTGAAGTGCCTGCAGGGCAAGGGCATCGTCAACAGCCTGTCGCTCAAGGAGGGCGAGGAGGTGTTCCTCAGCCGTGCCCGCGACGTGCGCCAGCTGGGTGCTGCCGTCGTGGTGATGTGCTTCGATGAGCAGGGACAGGCCACCACCTACGAGCGTCGCATTGAGATAGCCGCGCGCGCCTACCGGCTGCTGACCGAGCAGGTGGGCATGGCTCCACAGGACATCATCTTCGACCCCAACATACTGGCCATCTGCACGGGCATGGAGGAGCACGACAGCTATGCGCTCGACTTCATACGTGCCACGCGCTGGATACGCACGCATCTGCCCGGTGCCCACGTCAGCGGCGGCGTCAGCAACCTGTCGTTCGCCTTCCGTGGCAACAACTACCTGCGCGAGGCCATGCATGCCGTGTTCCTCTACCACGCCATACAGGCGGGCATGGACTTCGGCATCGTCAACCCGTCGGCCAAGGTGACCTATGCCGACATTCCGGCTGAACTGCTGCAGTTGCTGGAGGATGCCGTGCTGTGCCGGAGAAAGGATGCGGCGGAGAGGCTCATAGAAATGAGTCCTATGAGTCCTATGAGTCTTATGGGTCCCATGAGTCCTATGAGCCCCATAGGCCCTATAGCCCCCCCAAGTGCTGCTGCTCCGGTGGAGGAGCGGCTGCAGGAGGCGCTGATCAAGGGGGTGGCCACGACGCTCGAGGCCGACCTGCACGAGGCGCTGACTACCTATGCCCATGCCGTCGACATCATCGAGGGTCCGCTGATGGCGGGCATGAACGAGGTGGGACGACGCTTTGGCGAAGGAAAGATGTTTCTGCCACAGGTGGTCAAGACGGCCCGCACCATGAAGCAGGCGGTGGCCATCCTACAGCCCTATATTGAGGCAGAGCGTACGAAAGGGGCCACCTATGCCGGCAAGGTGCTGCTGGCCACCGTCAAGGGCGACGTGCACGACATCGGCAAGAATATAGTAGGCGTGGTGATGGCCTGCAACAACTACGAGGTGATAGACCTGGGCGTGATGGTGCCTGCCGAGCGCATCGTCGAGGAGGCCCGCGCCCGGCAGGTAGACATGATAGGGCTGTCGGGGCTCATCACGCCCAGCCTCGAGGAGATGGTCCATGTGGCCACCGAGCTGCGCAAGGCGGGACTCAGCATACCCATCATGATAGGCGGGGCCACCACCAGCGAACTGCACGTGGCGCTGAAGATAGCTCCCGTGTACGACGGGCCCGTGGTGTGGATGAAGGATGCCTCGCAGAACCCCATCGTAGCGCGCCGGCTCACCACCGACGGCGCGCACTATGCCGACCAGCTGCAGACCACCTACGACCGCCTGCGCCGGCAGTACCGACAGGAACAACGGCAACTGCTCTCGCTCGACGAGGCGCGGAGCCGCAAACATAACCTATATGATGATTAAGAACATTGTTTTCGACCTCGGGGGAGTCGTCATTACCCTCGACCAGCCGCAGGCCGTGCGGCGATTTGAAGAACTGGGACTGAAGAATGCAGCCGAGTTGCTGGACCCCTACCGACAGCAGGGCATCTTCGGTGACCTGGAAGGCGGGCAGATAGATGCCGAGACCTTCCGCGTGGAACTGAGCCGGATGGTAGGCCGCGAGGTGACCTACCGCGAGTGCTGCCATGCCTGGCAGGGCTACGCCAAGTGCCTGCCCGAGCGCAACCTCGAGGCGCTGGTACGACTGCGCCAGGAGGGCTACCGCCTCATACTGCTCTCCAACACCAACCCCTACATGATGGAGTGGGTGGGCTCTGACAGGTTCGACGGTCACGGCCATGCCATCAGCCACTATTTCGACGCCCTCTACCTGAGCTACGAGATGCAGGTGATGAAGCCCGCCGACGAGATATTCGTACGCATGCTGATGAGCGAGCATGTGCCTCCCCACGAGTGCCTCTTCATCGACGACGGCCCGCGCAACGTGGCGGCAGCCAGCCAGCGCGGCATGCGCACCTACTGCCCCGAGAACGGAGCCGACTGGACACACGACATCTATCAATATCTGAAATGAAACATATCATCGTACTACTACTCATGCTCACGGCACTCGGAGTGAGTGCCCAGCAGAAACGCGAATTCCGCGGCGCCTGGATACAGTGCGTCAACGGACAGTTCCAAGGCATGTCCACACAGACCATGCAGCAGACACTCAGCTACCAGCTGGACGAGCTGCAGAAGACGGGCGTCAACGCCATCATCTTCCAGGTGCGACCCGAGTGCGACGCCCTCTACCAGAGCGCCATCGAGCCCTGGAGCCGCTTCCTCACCGGACAGCAGGGCAAGGCACCCAGCCCCTACTGGGACCCCCTGCAGTGGATGATACAGCAGTGCCACGCCCGCGGCATGGAGCTGCACGCCTGGATCAACCCCTACCGCGCCAAGACCAAGGGCACGTCGGCACTCTCCACCATGCACGTAGCCATACAGCATCCCGAGCGCTGCTTCGACTACGACGGGCTCAAGATTCTCAACCCCGGCATACCCGAGAACCGCGACTACATCTGCCAGGTGGCACGCGACATCGTCACACGCTACGACGTCGACGGCATACACATGGACGACTATTTCTACCCCTATCCTGTGGCTGGCCTGCCTATTCCCGACGATGCGCAGTACAGCATGTATTCCAACGGCATACGCGACCGTGGCGACTGGCGACGCTACAACGTCAACCTCTTTATCAAGCAGTTCTATGAGACCGTCCACGAGGCCAAACCCTGGGTGAAGGTAGGCATCTCGCCCTTCGGCATCTACCGCAACAAGAAGAGTGCGACTATCGGCAGCAACACCAACGGACTGCAGAACTACGACGACCTCTATGCCGACGTGCTGCTGTGGGTCAACAACGGGTGGCTCGACTACTGCGTGCCTCAGATCTATTGGGAGATAGGCCACAAGGCCGCCGACTACGACACGCTGATACGCTGGTGGAACCAGTACACCGCCAACCGCCACCTCTATATCGGCGAGGATATCGAGCGCACCGTCAAGGCCGCTGACCCCCAGCGACCAGGGCAGAACCAGCAGGAGGCCAAGCACCGTCTGCACCAGCAGCTGCCTCATGTCAAGGGTACCGTGCTGTGGTATGCCAAGGCTGCTGTCGACAATACCGGCAACTACGCCACGACGCTCCGTCAGAGCCACTGGCGCCTGCCCGCGCTGCAGCCACTGATGCCCTTCCTCGACGACAAGGCACCCAAGAAGCCCCGCAAGGTGAAGCCCGTATGGACCAGCGACGGCTACATCCTCTTCTGGACGGCACCCCGAGGCAAGAAGTGGGGTGACGTAGCCGTGAAGTACGTCGTCTACCGCTTTGCCCCGGGCGAGAAGGTCAATACCGACGACCCCACGAAGATGGTAGCCATCACCACGCAGACCTTCCTGAAGCTCCCCTATGCCGACGGCAAGCACAAGTACACCTACGTCGTCACCGCCCTCGACCGCCTTCAGAACGAGAGCAAACCGGCAAAGAAGACTGTCAAACTGTAAGTCTTTTATTGAGGAAACAACGGATTACACGGATTCAAACTATCCGTCTGTCTCAATATGTCAAAGAACGCCTGGGGCCGCTGCCCTCACTCTCGGAGGGCATCTCGATTACATGGACAAAGGTACTAATTATTTTCGAGGTGTGCAAGGCCTTTTCGTTTTTATTTCCAATTTATTTGGCGTGTTAAAATCGGGACGAAACTATGCACTATGAATTATGAACAATTACGACAAACTGGTCTGAGGGGAATTTTTCCCTGCAGTGATGTAAACATCGAAAGAACCAAAGCACCCAACTCCAAATACTTCTCCTATGGCAGGGTTAAGGTAAAAACTGTACCAGTGTACCAGTGTACCAAAAGCATTTTTCATTTTGCGGTAATGGAAGGGAGTGTATCATACTGAAAAAAGATGTAAAAATATTTTATCTTATATATTATATT
>JAFUSV010000056.1 GCA_017467565.1 Prevotella sp. | reverse complement strand
CTTAATCGGCGGCCTGCGCTCCCTTTAAACCCAATAAATCCGGATAACGCCCGGACCTTCCGTATTACCGCGGCTGCTGGCACGGAATTAGCCGGTCCTTATTCTGAGGGTACATACAAAAACGTACACGTACGCCACTTTATTCCCCTCCAAAAGCAGTTTACAACCCATAGGGCCGTCTTCCTGCACGCTACTTGGCTGGTTCAGGCTCTCGCCCATTGACCAATATTCCTCACTGCTGCCTCCCGTAGGAGTTTGGACCGTGTATCAGTTCCAATGTGGGGGACCTTCCTCTCAGAACCCCTACTGATCGTAGGCCAGGTGGGCCGTTACCCCGCCTGCAACCTAATCAGACGCATCCCCATCCCTGAGCGATAAATCTTTCATCCGACTCAAATGCTATCGTCGGACAGCATAGGGCATTAATCCGACTTTCGCCGGGCTATTCCCTACTCAGGGGAAGGTTGGATACGCGTTACTCACCCGTGCGCCGGTCGCCAGCGACAGTAGCAAGCTACCGTCCTGCTGCCCCTCGACTTGCATGTGTTAAGCCTGTAGCTAGCGTTCATCCTGAGCCAGGATCAAAGTCTTCATTGTAAAATCATTTGTCTTTCTTCGCCTAATCCCCGGTACATGCCGCGGCAAAACCGCGGCACACTGTATCTAAGGGAAGGCGTGTCTGCTCGGAATGACCATCCTTCTTGTAAGTATCAAGTTTAAAGCACCTTTTTCAATATCTTCTATTGACGGTCTGTTTCGTTACCCAAGTGACTGTGCGCAAAGCACAGGCACTCGCTTCTTGTACTACTTCTTATCTGTCTATGTAAATCTTTCAAAGAACTCTTTCTTGGGTGCCTCGCGAGTGTCTTTGAGACTTCGTCTCTAACGCCGGCTGCGCTCGACATGGCTCAAGTTTTCACTTGGCTCTGTACTCGCTTGTACGCCGTTTCTCGTTTAGCGGGTGCAAAGTTACGAACTTTTTCCGAACCACCAAAACTTTTCGGAAGAATTTTTCTGTTTTTATGCAATTTTTCTTTCGGTCTTGACTTAGGTCAAACATCGAATCTCTCTATACCTTATTTATAATATGCGCGCGCGTAGAAATATCGCCCTGGATGTCAGATAGGCTATCTTCCGATGCAAGGAAAGCTGTTTCGGGGTACATGAAGCGGCATCCTGCGGTACATGACAAGGCATCCTGTGGTACAAAACGTGCCGACGGCTTATTGCTGGCTCGGGGCAGCAGTATTGCTGGCTGGAGGCAGCAATAGCGAAACAGGCATCTCTGTACCGGACAAATGGCACCTCGGTACCGCACAACTGGCTGACCGGTACCATGAAGGAGGCTGAATGACGCTCTGGAGGAGGCTGAATGACGCTCTGGAGGAGGCATAAGGGGGATGCAAAGGTGACGAAATGCAAAAAAAAACTAAAAAATAAGGAAGAACGTTTCATGTAGTATTCTTTTTTCGTATCTTTGTCTCGCAATAGCTAAAACAAACAACGATGGGGCGCCTTTCATGGCTGAAGACGCCTACACTTTGTACAAAAGAGCGGACAAATCTATTTTTTATAACTAATAATTATTAACTAACAACAAACAAGTATGAAAAAGCATTTACTAAGAATGTGGCTTGTAGTGCTGATGGCCGTCATAGGCATTGGCGCACAGGCACAGACCACATGGCAGTTTGCAGGCAATACTGACATGTGGGGTGCTGATGGCATTACTCTGAGTGGAGGTGCCCAGTACGATGAGAATGCCAATGTTGTCACTACTGGCGGTGTGACATTTACTGGAACGAGTGGTTTCGTTGCTACTGCCAGGGGCATTGGTTTCTATGCCGTAGGTACTGCTGCAGATGAAAACATCAGCATTGTCGTGCCAGCTGGCTTTAAGGCACAGGTATCGGTCTACACCTCTGGCAACAGAACAGTGAAAGGTGAGCTTGGAGAGACCAACCAATTGTTTAATGCCGCATGGGCTTCTACGACCAAGGAGTTCAGTAACGTAGATGGTACAGAGGATGCTACACTCTATCTCTACTGCACTCAGAACCCTGGCGGTGCAGAGCAGAACAAGGCTCCATTCCTGGAAAAAATCGTCCTTATGGACATGACATCAGTGAGTTCATACCCTTGGGAGGCAAATGCCGTGGCTAACATCGGCGGCACGAAGACCGTGCTCAAGACATGGGCTTCAGAGTCCGACGTAGCTGAGGGCGACCAGTACACCATCATTGTAGACAAGGCCATCGAAAAAGACGGTGCTATCTATGTGCTGGACGATGAGCAGTTTGATGCCAATATATTTGGAAAAACCTTCACTATGGGAGGTGCTGCCGCTACCATCGAGATTAACTATGTTCTCGCCGAAAACGCCGTGTTCTTTGGCGAGGTTGAAGCCATCAAGACTGCAAACGGATCGTCATTACAGAACATAACAAGTACGGTTCTGTCGAATGGTGCTGGTCACTCGGTGATGAAAACCGACAGCTATATCACGCTAACCTTTACTGTACCAGAAGATGGAGTTTACAGTCTGTCACTCGGCATGAACAACACCAATGACAAGAGTCGCGGATTTAACTATGTCATCGACGGTGCAGACGAGGTCTCAGAAACCATCTCTGTAAATGCCGGTACTGCATACGTACAGGAAATCAATGATATAACCTTGACCTCAGGTGAGCACACCCTGACAGTGAACTGCACCTACAGTCTTACACCTGTCTTCGACTACTTGCTTGTCACCAAGACCGGTGCAGCAGAAGTCACTGATGTCTACACCGTAGCTGGTGCACCTGAAAGCCTGTTTGGTGCTACATGGGAGCCGAGCAATGCAGCTGGCGACATGACACTCAACACAGAGACAGGTCTCTATGAGTGGAGCAAGGCTGACGCCACGCTGACCGCCGGCGATATAGAGTTCAAGGTTGTGGTGAACCATGCCTGGGACGAGGCTTATCCTGCCGACAACTACAAGCTGAACATTGCTGAGGATGGTACATACGACGTAGCCATCACCTTCAATGCAGAGACTAAAGAAGTGGCTGCTACCGCTACGAAGAAGGGCGAAGCAGTGATTGAGAAGACCTACACCGTAGCTGGTGCACCTGCAAGCCTGTTTGGTGCTGAATGGGATCCCAGCAATACCGCTGGTGACATGACGCTCAACACAGAGACAGGTCTCTATGAGTGGAGCAAGGCAGACGCTACGCTGGCTGCCGGTAAGGTAGAGTTCAAGGTTGTGGTCAACCATGCTTGGGACGAATCTTATCCTGGCAGCAACTACGAGCTGGCTATTGCTGAGGATGGCAAGTATGACGTAGCCATCACCTTCAATGCCGAGACCAAGGAAGTAGCAGCTACTGCTACGAAGAAGGGCGAAGCAGTGATTGAGAAGACCTACACCGTAGCTGGTAATGACGCTAATCTGTTCGGTACGAGCTGGGATCCCTCAAACGAGACCAACAACATGACACTCAACACTGAGACTGGCTTGTATGAGTGGAGCAAGACCGACATTGAGCTCACTGATGCAATAGAGTTCAAGGTGGTGATGAACCACGACTGGGCCAACGCTTGGCCTGCCAACAACTATGTCCTGAACATTGACGGGGAAGGTACATACGACGTCGCCATCACCTTCGATGCAGAAAGCAAGGCCGTCAATGCCACCGCTACGAAGAAGGGCGAGACCCCTGTGCTGAACACCTACACCGCATCGTTCACCACGAACGCCGGTTGGGGAGAGGTTTATGCTTACGCTTGGACATCCGAGGATGGGAATACCACTGAGTTCCTAGGTGCATGGCCCGGCACGAAGCTGGAGGACAACGAGGGTGTGTACACCGCTACCATCGAGGCTGCAGCTGCTCCCGCGTACATTATATTTAATAATGGCGGCATGGCTCAGACCGCAGACCTCCCATTCGAGGACGGCAAGGCTTACGAATTCACGATCTCTGCCGAGTGGGCTGCTGCCATCGCTGCCGCTGCCGCTGAAGCAGAGGAGGACGGTGTGGCCGTAGGCAAGCTGATTGAGGCTATCGCCAAGGCCCAGGGCCAGACCGGTACTGACGAGGAGAAGGCCGCCCTGCAGGCTGCCGTCGACCAGTACAAGGCTGACAACGCTCCACAGGAGACAGACCTGACCAGTCAGTTCTCGGCTCTCACTGACTGGCAGAAATGGACTGGTGCTACAGGCTATACTGCTACCAATTACTGCCCCACTGTTGACATCAATGACGGCACGAAGAAGCAGGTTTGCGAGAAGTATGAGACCACCTGCGCCACGACTGGCGATATCTTCTATCAGACGGTGACAGGCCTCACCACTGGTACCTATAAGATTGAACTCTACGGCGGCGCTGCCTTCACCTTTGGTCGCGGCTTCGGCTCAATGGCCTTCACAGGAGAGATTGGTACAGGCGATAACTGGGGTACTCACAACAGCGATACCTACACTGCCGGTGAGCACATCGACACAGAAACAGGCGTGAAGATGTATGCCATCACCTCTGAGGGTACTTACGAGGAAGAGATACCCATCTACTATGCCACCAACTTCCCCGATGGCGCCGCTACCGTAGTGCTCGATGGCGTGAAAGTAGGCGTGAACGGCGAGGTCAAGATTGGTATGAACAAGACCTCACAGTCAACCAACTGGCATGTCGTACAGCTGAAGGGTGTGACCGCACAGGTTCTTGCCAAGGATCTGTATGCTGCCCATCAGACCGAGCTGCAGGCTCTCGTAGCCGAGGCACAGGCTCTGGCTGCCGACGAGAACAAGACCGAGGGTAAGGATGCATTCCAGGAGGCTCTCACCACAGCAGAGCTTGCTGTCAACAGCCAGTGGTACAACAACGCTGAGATAGAGGGAATCATCAACAACCTGAAGAATGCTATCGCCAACTTCAAGAAGGCTAACTGGTACATTGAGTTTGCCGCAGGCGAATACTACATCATCGACGCTGAGACAGACAAGAAGATGGCCGCCGGTCACGACTACGGCACACGTGGTATCGTGAACGAGACAGGTCTCGACCTGTACCTCACTCCGTATACCGAGAGCCGCACCGTGACTATCGACAGCCGCGTCAGCAATGGTGAAAAAGACCACTTCCTGGGTCAGAATATGTATATGGACAGCTCTGAGTGGGGCTTTGCACTGGAGTATCAGGGCTTCGCCTTCTACATCCTCGAACCTAACAGCGAGAAGTACATCAACATCGACGAAAATGACAACCTCGTACTGAGTGACACTCCACGTGAGTTCATCATCGTCACGAAGGATGGAGTCATGGAAGAGCGCAAGGAAGAACTGGCAGATGCCACGGAAACCAACCCCGTCGATGCCACCTTCCTGCTGCAGAACCCGAACTTCAACCGCAACGACCAGCGTGTCAGCGCATGGGAATGGATTCCAAGCGAGACTGCTGAGGAGAATGCCGACAACTGGAACAACCACAACTTCAACGGTGGTAACCAGGTGAACAACTGCGCCGAGTCCTACCACGCAGCCTTCGTCGTGAAACAGACCGTCAGCGGTGCTCCCGCCGGTAAGTACACTATGACAGCTCAGGGCTTCTACCGTCAGGATACATTCGAGGGTGATGCTCCCGCAGCTCCTATGTTCTTCGCCAATGGTGTGAACAAGGATGTGCCTGCCAAGACTGGCGAAGAGAACAGCATGTCTATGGCTTCAGAGTCGTTCACCAGTGGCCTGTACACCATCGAGCCTGTCGAATTCGAGGTGGCAGACGACGGTATGATCTATGTGGGTGTTACAGCAGCTGTACACAACCAGTGGGTCATCTTCGACAACTTCCAGCTGAAGTACTACGGCAAGAAGGATATCACTGACGGCATCTCCGTCATTGAGACCGAAGTACTGAACGGCAACGTCTACAACCTGCAGGGTCAGAAGGTGACGAAGGCTCAGAAGGGTCTCTTCATCGTCAACGGCAAGAAGGTCGTTAAAAAGTAAAAAGGTAAAAGGCGGTAGTTTTAACGCCGCCTATACCTAACAGAGAGGCGACCCCATGCTTGAAGGCATTGGGGCCGCCTTTATTATGTAATTAAAAAAAAAGTGGAAATAATTTGGAGGTAACGACATTATTTCTTAACTTTGCACCATTATTCATCAATTATTACTTAAAACTATAAACTATTATGATTAAAACATTACGCTTTATGCTCGTCAGCCTGCTGATGATGCTGTGCGGGACGGTCTTTGCCGAGAAGGTGACCATGAAGTATACTGGTACTGAAACAGCAAATATGACCGGAGAAAACGATGCAGCACTCCTGGGGCTTGACGCAAGCAAGTGGTCTGTAGTAGCCGCAAAAGGAGGAAATCAGAATTTCCCTGGCCTTAACAAGGCTGGCGACATCCGTCTCTACTACCACGCCAATGGTAGCAACACCATCACAGTATCAGCACTGGATGGAGCCATCATCAACAGCATCAGCATGACTTTCACTGGCAACACTTACAAAAAAGTGTCTGTGACTGCTGATGACAAAACTGTACAAGCAGGGGACGATGGTTCTTACACCATCAACAGTTCATCTTTCGTGCTTGGTAATGCGAACACCACTAATGTGCAAGTCCGCATCTCTGAACTTGTCATCAACTACACTGCCAACACTTCTGACACCCGTGCCGATACATACATGGAGCTGGGTGAGCATGCTACTACGGGAGTGATAGGCAAATCGATGACGCTGCCTACGGCTTCTGTCCATGAAGTTACGGGTGCTCCCCTGAGCAATGTAACCGTCACATGGGAAAGCTCGGCAGAGAATGTTGCTTCTATTGCAAACGGAGCCATCAGCTTCAATGCCGCCGGCACCACAACAATCACTGCTTCGTTTGCTGGCGACAACAGCTACAAACCCTGCTCGGAAAGCTTCACGCTGACCGTGAAAGAGGCTCCCACAACTGTTACCAATATCGCTGAGCTGACAGCCCTTGAAAACAATAAGGAGTTCGTCTTCACAGGCGAAGCCCTCATCGTGGCCAAGCCCACCGACAAGCATGTGTATATCACCGATGCCACTGGTGCCGCATTGATCTACACCATCAGCGAGAACAGTGCCGATGCTGCTGTGGGCAAGACCATCGCTGGCAACTGGACAGGCAAGGTCAGCATCTTCAGGAAACTGTTTGAAGCCGTGCCCGACGCACCCCTCGTGATGAAGGACGGTGATGCTGTAGCCGTGAAATACGATGCAGTAGATGCCAGCTTTATCAACGAGAACAATGTCAACCGCGTGGTGAAGCTGAAAGGCATCACAGAGTACACCGTCGACGACAAAAAGAATATCGCCATCAAGATAGGCGAGACAGAGGTAGTGGGCTACAACCAGTTTGGTCTGGAGATTGCCGCTGCCGAGGATGGCAAGACCTACGAGATGACAGGTGCCATCAGCCGCTACAACGACAACATACAGTTCCAGCCCATCGAAATAAAGGAAGAGATCCACGTAGACCTCTCCACCGCCATCGTTAACGGCGACATGGAAAGCGAGTACACCATCTTCACTTCACCCAAGAACGACCGCGACATCTATCAGCCAGAAGGATGGACCGTCACCTACGAGGGTGGCGAGGAGAACGACATGACCTCACTGAACAGCGAGTGCACACAGTGGAACCAGTTCTCGGGCAAACCACAGCTGGCCGAAGGCGGCAATAACACCTACTGGATTCGCTTCCGCTGGGGTAACAGCGAGAAGCTGACACTGTCGCAGGACATCACCCTGCCCGCCGGCAGCTACCGCCTGAAGGCTGATGCCTTCTTCAATGGTGCCAACGGCGGTTCAGCCACCATCAGCGCTAACGACGCCAGCACGAGCGTCACAGGCAACGGTGCATGGGGCAAGTACAGCGTAGACTTCACCGTCACCGACGAGACACCCGTGACCATCGCCTTCAATCTGACCCAGACGGCTCAGGTAGAGAATATCGCAGGCTTCGACAATTTCGTCATCGTCGACGCTGTGGCTGATGCCAAGGTTGAGCTGGAGACTGAGATACTGATTGCCACTGAGCTGCTCAACAATGAGTTTATGCCCAATGGACGTGACGAGCTGTCGGCTGCCATCCGCAATGCCAATACCCTGCTCAGCAGCACCGACCTTAATGCCATCTTAGAAGGCATCGCTACCCTGAAAGCAGCCGAGGAAACCTTCAGAGCTGCCAATCCAGAGCCCGTATTCGAATATCAGAAGTATGTGGTACAGAACATCGAGTCAGGTAAGTACTGGGGTGCTGCCAACAACTGGGGCACCAAGGCCTCGCTCGTAGAGCATCCTGAATATCTGAAGCTGGTGCCCAATGACGACGGTACCTACGGTATAGAGTCGCAGGTGAACAATGGCGGTGAGAGTTACTACTTCAACGGCGATTTCATGGACAACGGTACACCCGTGAAACTGACCATCCGCCGAGCTAAGTTCATGGGCTATAAGGATGACAACGAGACTGAGCCCGTCTTTGCCTACACCATCGCCAACGGTGACAACTACTATGGTTGGGACGGCACATCGACCGTGCTGGGCAAGAACCTGGCAGCCGACAGCGAGAATGCCCTCTGGGTCATCGCTTCACTTGACGAAGCCAAGGCTGAGCTGGCCAACGCTACAGTACAGGAGCCTATGGATGCCACCATCCTGATAGAAGACCACAACTTCGGACGTAACAACCGCTACGCCAACAAGTGGGTATACACGTCAGAGACTGAAAACGGAGGCACTAACTTCACACTCTCGGGTGGTGAGGACAACAGCGGCAGTATCGGCAACAACTGCGCAGAGAGCTACCACGCTAACTTCACGCTGAGCCAGGTGCTGGCCAATGCTCCCGCTGGTGTGTATGCCCTGACAGCACAAGGATTCTACCGTCAAGACGGCAGCGACAACGAGAACCTGCCCGTATTCTATGCCAACGACGAGACCCAGACCTTCCCCCTGAAGACAGGAAATGAGGGCAGCATGGGCGATGCAGGCAAGTCGTTCCTGAAAGGTCTGTACACCATCGATCCCATCTACGTGCAGGTAGAGGAAGGCGGCACGCTCACTATTGGTGCCAAACTGGAAGGTAACTATAACCTGTGGTGCATCTGGGACAACTTCGCGCTGACCTATTACGGTGCCGATGCCAGCATAGATGCCGTGAAGAATGCAGCCAAGATAGCACAGCTGTACGAACTGCTGAACAAGGTGAAGGAGCTCTATGCCAACGAAGCCATCGTCTACACCCGCAGCCAGCTGGAGACCATCGTCAGTATGGCTCCCCAGTATGAGAGCATGGATCCCTCACAGATAGATGCTGCCACGATAGAAACGGGCATCAGCGTCCTGCAGCAGGTCATCGACCATGCCGAGGCAGAGCTGACCGCAGCCGATGTGCTGCCTAAGATGAAGGCCTTCACCGAGGAGGAGACCAACTTCTACACTCAGGAGGCTTTCGACACCTATTATACACAGTGGAACGAGAAGTACACCAGCGGCATGCTGACTAAGGCCGAGGCCGCAGCACTGCAGGATCCTAACGCCACCACCGGATGGCATGGAACCAACACCGTTGACGACCTGCTGATGAGCGTGTGGGACGAAGTTCCCGAGAATTGGAGCAGCTACCACGTAAACACCTGGTCGACAGAGGGCGGCACCGACGGCACCAACTTCGTTGTTCCCTTCATTGAGTACTGGACCGGCGACGGCGAGTCACTGGCCGAGAAGACGCTGAACGCCACCATCAACGGTCTGAACGAAGGTGACATCTACGATGTGACCGCATGGGTACGTGTCCGCATCAAGAACGGAGCAGAAGCTCCCGCTACGGGCATCACCTTCCAGGTGAACAACAACGATCCTGTCAGCGTGACCGACGGTGCTCAGATAGGCACTACACAGTTCTACATCAAGGAGGTCAAGACCTATGGAGCTGCCAACGCTAACGGCGGTCTGGACATCCACTTCAACGTGGCTGCCGACAACAACGTCAGCTGGCTGGCATTCAAGAACCTGAAGTATGCCTTCAACCAGGACCTGACCACAGGCATCAACAGCGTGAATGCCGACAAGCTGCAGCATGACGGCATCTTCAACCTGAACGGCCAGAAGGTAGAGAAGATCCAGAAGGGTCTCTACATCATCAATGGCAAGAAGGTCGTGATGAAGTGAGAATAAAGTTGAGCTCGCTCAAACTTTATCGAGCGAGAACGAGCTCGAGCTTTAGCTCAAGGTCGTGATGAAGTAAGCCGCAAGGCAGCGATGGTATCGCTGCATACAGAACAGCAACAGGGCAGCCCCGATGTTAAAATATGCATCGGGACTGCTTTTTGTTTATAAAAATACAATTCTTTTCTACCAATAAGATGTTATATAACATATTTACGATATCAAATTGACAATATTATTTATAAAAATTTGGTTGAATGAAAGTTTTTGACTACTTTTGCAAAATAAACTCAAACTAATCATTTCCCTATGAGAGAGAAAGACAGCAGACTCGAAGCGCTGAGACTGATTATATCAAGTCAGCAGTTGGGCAGTCAAGAAGAATTACTGAATGCCCTCCAGAAAGAAGGTTTCCAGCTGACCCAGGCAACACTGAGCCGTGACCTGAAACAGCTGAAGGTGGCAAAAGCTGCAACCATGGACGGCAGTTATGTCTACGTTTTGCCCAACGAAACCATGTATAAACGTGTGTCTACCCCGTCGAGTGTGCGCGAGATGATGGAGATACCAGGCTTCCTCGGCATGCAGATCTCGGGCAATATAGCCGTCATCAAGACCCGTACGGGCTATGCCAGTGCCATCGCCTGGAATATTGACAATAAGAACATTCCTATGATATTAGGTACAGTGGCAGGTGCTGACACCATCATGATAGTACTTAAGGAAGGCGTGCACCGCGACGAACTGATAGAAGCCCTGAGCAGCGTCATACCCGACGTGAAGAAGTGATGATTGATAAGTGATGAGTGATAAGTGATAAGTGATTTATTTGCTAACGACGTATCATGAACGATCAGATAAAACAGATAGGAGAACGACTGAAGGGGCTGCGCGAAGTGCTCGACATCCCGGCAGAGGAGATGGCCGAGACTTGCGGTGTGGACCTCGATAAGTATATGAAGATAGAACAGGGCGAAGTGGACATCACCATTTCGAACCTGATGAAGATAGCACACCGATATGGTGTATCGGCCGATGCCCTGATGTTTGCCGAAGAGCCCCACATGAGGAGCTACAGCGTGGTACGCAAGGGACAGGGTAAGAGCGTAGAGCGCACAAAGGCCTACAAGTACCAGAGTCTGGCCAGCGGCTTCGCCGACAGGAAAGCCGAGGTGTTCATCGTCACCGTAGAACCCAAGCCCCATGCCCACACCATCTATAAGAATACGCACGAGGGGCAGGAGTTCAACATGGTACTCGAAGGTACCATGGAGCTATATATCGGCGGAAAGACCATCGTCCTGGAAGAAGGCGACTCTATCTATTTCGACTCCTCACAGCCCCACGGCATGCTGGCACGTGGCGACAAGCCTGTGAGATTCCTGGCGTTTACGGTATGACGGATAAGTGATGAGTGATAAGTGATGAGT